>JBAXSK010000053.1:0-19957 GCA_037130765.1 Pseudanabaena sp. ELA607 | reverse complement strand
ATAGTCATTTAAAATTATTTTGGCACATGAAAAGCACTTGACCACCCCCCGCCTGTGGCGTACCCCTCCAAGGGAGGGGAATTAAAGAAAAAGATTAAAATTCCCCTCCCTTGGAGGGGTGGCAGGCTTTGCCTGACGGGGTGGTGTTATTTATTGCTTTCAAGTCGTGCCATTCTTACTTTAATTGACTATAACTAGGAAAAGCGATTAGGTTCTTGGAAGGGAAAGCAAGTCTGAAAAACCAAATTTAGTTGATAGCAAATTAGGTGACGGAAAAATTTAGGGTAAATCATCATCTATACCTCGCAGATGCAAATGATAGTGTCATGGTTGAGTTGACCATACGGCGGGCATTCTGACTAAGAGCATTGGTAAAATAACTACCATCTCATCACAGTTGCGGGACAGCGCTGGACTTGCACCAGACTTTCCCCGTTTCCTCTAACGCCTGATCTTCGTTAGAACCGATGTTGATACTATTGACCATAGCATATCTTTAGGGACGTTGCTTGGTAAATCCCCGCCATAGCAATCTAAACCAGATCAATCCCAAATAGTGAGGCATAATTCTTGTGCTGGCGATCGGTTTCGTTGGGGGGGAGCAATCAAAAATTTAACGAACTTAAAAACACGGGATAATCAATGTGACAATGGCGACTAATTTCGGAACCATCGGGTAAGCGGGTTTCGCATAATCGTACTGCTTCCATCCAGCCAGCGGTCAGATAGGCTTTGCGTAAATCAGTTCCTTCAAGATTTGCCCCCCGCAGATCCGCTTCCCGTAAGTCCGCCCGTTCCAGTTTGGCATAGCGTAAATCCGTCTTCCAGAGGTTCGCCTGTGCCAGACAAGCACCGATTAGTTTTGTGCCCACCAAAATCGCACAACTTAAATTAGCACCACTTAAATCCGTTGCACTTAAATTTACATTACTCAGATTAGCTAAACGCAAATTCACCCCAGCAAAATTCACTCCATCAATATCGGCATTGCGTAAATCTACTTCACTCAAATCCGCTTTATATAAAGTTACGCCATGCATACTGGTTTCGGTTAAGTCAGCTTCACATAAAGAAGCATGGTCAAAAATAGCCCGACTTAAACAGGAACGATGCAAAAAGGCTTGCCGTAAATTGGCTCCTTCAAAATTGCAGCGGCTTAAATCCGTTTCGAGAAGATAGGCTTTTTGTAAATTAGCCGTAGAAAAGTCAATGCCACTCAGATTAGAACAATTGAGAATGGCTTGGCGTAAATTAGCCCGTCGAAAACTCACCCCTTGAAAAATACTGCCACTTAACTCTGCACCGCTTAAATTAGCGTCATCAAAACAAACATTAGTCAAATTGGCATCTAATAATTCGGCATTGGTTAGGTCAGCATTGCTTAAGTTAGTACCTGATAAATCTGCCCCTTCCAAGCGACATTCCCACAGGTTAGCACCGCGCAAATCACATCCCCTTAAGACGGCATGGCTTAAATTGGCTTGACTTAGATCAGCTTCACGAAAGTCAATACATTCAAAGTGCCGCCTTCCTTTAGCGTATTCTTGTAAAAGGAGGGAAACATACTGGCTATGGCGGGTATTTATAGACATAGGTTGTTGCAATTGGTAATGCTTGGGCGACTGTGAAAGCCCATTGAAAAAGCACGTTAAAAAGCTTGTTGAAAAGCACGTTAAAAAAGCAACTGTTGATGTACCTTGCCCTTGTCTCGAAATGTTCTCTCAAAATAGCCCAGTCTGAATGTACCGTGACAAGACTTATTAGCCTAGCTTTGACTTAGGTTAATTTAAGTTAAAAGTAATAAGTATGTAATATTTTCTTTGATGTGCTGGAGGTTGTCTGCGGCAAATGTTACTAAATGTGATTAGTGTTACCGTTATTCCGACTTAGTTTTACAGTCCAAAGTGGGGTAGCCTTTGGGTCAAGGGAGTACATCATTATTTAGATTTTCCTGATTTAGTCTCCTTAGTACTAGTTTGTTGGCTTTTTTTCTCTTGGTCTTTGGCTTTTTGTTTAGCCCGTTTTTCGGCTTCTTTGGCGTTTTTAGCCGCTAATGCCGCAGCGTGTTCGGCTTCCCGACGCTCTTGATCTTTTTTCTCTAGGTAGTAAGCGTAATCGCCTGCATAGACCACTAACTCCCCGTCTCTCAATTCTACAATCTTATTTGCCACGCGGCCAATAAAGTAACGATCATGGGACACAATGGCGACTGTACCCTCATATTCCCTCAGGGCTGCTTCTAGCATTTCCTTGGCGGGGATGTCAAGGTGATTGGTCGGCTCGTCGAGAATCAGAAAATTTACCGGTTGCAGCAGCATTTTGGCGAGGGCGAGGCGGGCTTTTTCGCCACCGCTGATGGTGTGTACCTTTTTAAATACAGTGTCGCCACTAAACAGGAAACGCCCTAAAGTGCCCCGCACTTCCTCGTGGGTCAACTTGGGAAATTCATCGTGAATCGTCTCGAAGACGGTTTTATGCAGATCAAGGGCTTCGGCTTGGTTTTGCTCGAAATAACCAATCAGCACATTATGACCAAGGTGCATTTCCCCTTCGTTGTAGGGTTCTTTGCCGATGATCATTTTCAGTAAAGTGGATTTCCCGGCTCCATTGGGTCCTAAGAACGCAATGCGATCGCCCCGCTCAATTTCCAGTTTTGCCCCCAAGAACAAAATATTCTCGCCATAGGCATGGGTAAGATTTTTGATGTCAAGGGTGATCTGACCGCTGCGAGAGGCGGGGGGGAATCGAAACCGCAGGGTTTTGACATCGGTGTCGGGCATTTCCACACGGTCGATTTTATCTAGTTGCTTTTCGCGGCTCTTGGCTTGGGTGGAACGGGTAGCACTGGCGCGGAATCGCTCGACAAAAGCCTGTTGCTTTTCGATATATTTTTCTTGGCGCTCAAAAGCGGATTGCTGGGCAAGTTTTTCTTCTTCTTTTTGCAGCAAATAACTAGAATAATTGCCTAAATAAGTACGCGATACGCCGCGCTCGGTTTCGACGATGGTGGTACAGAGCCGATCTAAAAATTCACGGTCATGGGAGATAATCACCATCGGTGTCGTGAGTTTTTTCAGATAACCTTCGAGCCATTCAATAGTTTCGAGATCGAGGTGGTTAGTCGGTTCGTCTAACAGCAACAAATCAGGAGTTTGCAATAAAATTTTGCCTAAACCCATGCGCATCTGCCAGCCGCCACTAAATTCCATCACCGAGCGATCGCCATCATCAAGGGCAAAACCTAAAGTCGGTAAAATCTTATCGATTTGACTTTCTAGTTCATAACCATTAAGGGATTCAAATTTGCGTTGCCAGCGATCCATGTGCTTGAGAATCTTATCGAGATCATCGTCGGGACCCAGATTCTCTAATTGGCGATGGATTTTACTTAATTCCCGTTGCGATTCATTTGCCTCATGAAAAACTCGCCATAATTCTTCTTTAACGGTGCGATCTGAGTCAATATCAAATTCTTGACTTAGATAAGCGATTTTGAGGCTAGAAGGACGTACTACCTGGCCGCTAGTCGGTTCGACTTCCCCCATAATAATTTTCATTTGGGTGGATTTCCCTGCACCGTTGACCCCAACTAAGCCAATGCGTTCCCCCTGACGCACTTCCCAATTAATATCTTTGAGGACTTCGCCAGTGGGGTAAATTTTTTGAATTTTTTCGAGACGCAGCATAATGGGCAACCTGTGCAGTGATGGAGGAAGTGAAGTGAAATTATTGACTAAAATTGATTAAAAGTAGGGATTTGATGGAGGAAGAGATACCCCCCTAGCTCCCCTTTTTAAGGGGGGATTGAGTTTTTTCCCCTTTTTAAGGGGGATTAAGGGGAATCTAGAATCACGATATAGCTGATAACTTATCTATAACGCAATTAAGATATGATCTAACTCCGCAGAGTAACACGGAATTTTTCTTCGAGGCTGTCGCGGACTTTTTGGTGAGCGGTATTGACTTCTTCATCGGTCAAGGTGCGATCTAGGGCGCGATAAACTAACCGGAATGCCAAACTGTGGGAGCCTTCGGGGACACCTTTACCCACATAGCGATCAAACAGTTCCACCCCTGCGAGTAAGTCTCCGGCAGCGCGGGTGATGGTGCGTTGGATGTCAGCGACGGTGTATTTTGTCTCGGCAAAAAAGGCAATGTCACGATCACTGGCGGGATAGGTAGAGTATGGCGCAAACGTAACAATAGCGCGACGTTGCATGGCATCAAGCAGGACAAATAAATCTAGCTCGAAGACATAAACTTCATCGGGTAAACCTTCATCAGCGCGAAGTTGAGGGTGCAGTTGCCCAAAAGTACCTAACCGTTCCCCAGAAATCCACAGAGAGGCGGTGCGCCCAGGGTGTAAGCGATGATCCTTCTGGTCTGGCTGATATTCCACCGCGATATTAATTGCCTTGAATAAGCTATCTAACAAACCCTTTGCGCCGTACCAGTCAAGGGGGTTGTCGGTATGCTGCCATTTACCTATGCCCCGCTCACCGCCAAAAATTCCGGCAATGCTTTCGGTTTCGAGGCTACCGGTTTCATCAAGGCAGAAGATGCGACCCATTTCAAAGCCATTGAGCAAGCCATTGCCCTGACTCAGGTTAAATACACAGGCATTGATTAAACCCGTGAGCAAATCTTGGCGTAAGGCTCCATATTCAACGGCTACAGGGTTATTGACCTTGACTTGGTTTTGTTCCGTGGGACTGCACAGAGACATATGCATCACTTCAGTCAAGCCCACGGCTCGCAGCGCCGCCCGAATTTGCCGCGTACCTTCCACATCAGGGGGTAAATAGCCTAATTCAGTGCGAGCAGGTAAGGTTTCTAAAAAGCGGTCATAGCCAAAAATGCGGGCGATTTCTTCGATCAGGTCAATTTCCCGCTCGATGTCGCTGTGACGGAATGGCGGTACGGTTACTTTCCAGCAGGGGTAATCATTGCCAGGCACTTCAAGGCGTTCTAAACCGAAGGACAATAAGCCTAGGGTGCGCTCTACGTCTTCTTCGGTGATGTAGCCAACTGTACCTTCGGGGGTTTCGATTTCCCCTAGAACTTGCCAAACCTTTGTCAAGCGCAGATCTAAAATACGGGTTTCTTGATTGCGATGATCTACACTGCTTTGCGCAATTATTGCGCCGCCTGCCAATTCTAAAATTAATTCAATGGCTTTATGGCGAGCCACTTCTAGGGCGGACTGGTTTACACCCCGTTCATAGCGGGCTGAGGCTTCGGTGCGCAGAGCTTGGGCACGGGCAGAACGGCGGATCGTGGCTTGGTCAAACAGTGCGGCTTCAAGCAAAATATTTATGGTTTGGGCGGTGACTTCCGTGGCTGCTCCCCCCATCACGCCACCGATGGCAATGGGTTGATCCTGTGCCGTGATCAGGAGGTTTTGGGGATCGAGTTTGCGTTCGTTGCCGTCAAGGGTTTTCAGGGTTTCGTCTGGTTTGGCAAAACGCACGCCAATAGCTGGAGCATTCGCATCCGTTGCGCCCAAAGTATCGGCATCAAAGGCATGGAGCGGCTGACCCCATTCCAACAAAATATAGTTTGTAACATCGACAATGTTATTGATGGGGCGCATTCCCGCTGATTGGACACGACTTTGCAGCCATTCGGGGGAGGGAGCAACTTTTACGCCTTTGATCAGTGTGCCACTATAGGCGGGGCAGGCTTTGCTATCGCTAACGGTGACCCAATCGGCTGGGGGGATGGTTAATTCTTGTTTGGGCAGGGGCAGGGTAACGGTTTTGCCAAAGATGGCGGCAACTTCGCGGGCAATGCCGACCATGCTGAGGGCATCGGCGCGGTTGGCGGTGGAAGTTACGTCTAAAATTACATCGTTTAAGCCGAGGGTGGGGCGCACATCTGTGCCCGCTGCTAAATCTTCGGTAAATTCATAGATACCTGGGGATTCTTTTTCTAAGCCTAGTTCGGTCAAGGAGCAGATCATGCCCTCAGAGCGCACGCCACGTAATTTGGTGGGGCGCATTTTCAGGTCAATGGCGGGTAAGTATGTGCCAATGGTGGCGACGGCTACGGTCAAACCGGCACGGGCATTGGCTGCACCGCAAACAATATTGAGGGGTTCTGCCGCCCCCACATCAACCGTACAGACCTGTAACTTATCGGCGTTGGGGTGGCGTTCGGCGGTGCGAATTTTGCCTACAACCACGCCATCAGCCCAAGTTCTGCGGTCTTCTACGGACTCCACTTCAAAGCCCGCCATATCCAGTTTTTCGGCGAGTTGTGTCGGGGACAAGTCATCGCCAATGTCTACGAATTCGCGCAGCCAGTTAAGAGAAATACGCATTAATGATTGTTAAGAAAAATTCACCCCATTTATTATAGGGGTTTGGGGGGAGTGTGGTAAGTCATGGGGTAATTAAGCTGTGGTTGATCCTGAAAATAAAAGTTATGTGGTGGTTGTAGGGAGATGGGGGTGAGTTAGATTTGGTTGTAGTAAACTAATTATCCAATTTGGCTAAATAGTGGAAATTGTTCTGGATTGCGAATTGATTTCACAGATATATCAATGTCTAAATCTGACCAGTAAAGATGGTTTGGGGATGGAAGTTCCACATTAAATATTTTGGAGATTGTTGCATCTCGAAACCAAGGGAATTCAGAAAATGGTAAAAAAAGTTCTTCGTTGTTTAAAAGCAATCAAAGACCATGAGGGGATATATTAGTTACTTCAACTGGGGAAGTGTCTGTGCCAAGCAGTGCGGCTTTCTTGTTGATTACAGCGGACTGGGGATTTATGAGGTACAGTAACAGCAATAGGTGAACCAATTTTTGAGGTGCGCAGGATTGAGCAATTGAAGTGCAATTTTAATCCATCCATCCACACCAGATGCAGTAGTTGGGGAAAATAGTCGCAGAAATGCTTTCAACTTTGACTACCAATGCTCAATGGGATTAAATTAGGGAGAATACGAGGACAAATACAAAATACTTGCGCCACCTGACTCAAATAAAGTCTGTAAATATTATTGATTCCTGACTAACCGGCAAAATCTCAAATTATTTGTAAATACTTATCGCTCTCTCTGGCAATCACTGAACCAATAGGATAGCTAATTGCTATCATAGGGGCAGTCTCAGTCTTAAACCTGCAAAAATAGCATCGAGCCAGATTACCTCACCCCATTCACTTCATTAACCTCTATGAATAGTCAAGATATTCGACAAAACTTTACTGTAGCGCTCATTTTCATCGGCGCATTAATTTTTTTATTAGCCGCAGCGGGCCCTTTAGTGGTGGTTGGCGCAGGCTATCGCGGCGTAGTCATGAATTTTGGTAAAGTTCAGGAGGAAATTTTAGATGAAGGTTTACATTGGCGCGTGCCAGTGATGACGGAAATTCGGCAGCTTAGTGTGCGAGTCCAAAAAACTGATATTTTAGCTCAGGTTGGCTCCAAAGATTTACAAGAAGTTAAATTAGATGTGGCAATTAACTGGCATATTGACCCACAAAAAGTAAATCGGGTTTATCAAAGTATTGGCGATGAAGTGCAAGTCGTAAATCGCATTCTCAATCCAGCGGTGGGTGAAGTAGTCAAAGCGGCGGCGGCGGAAAAAAATGCCGAAGAGATTCTTACGAAACGCCCCCAACTCAAAGCCGAAATTGATACGGCATTAGATCAGCGTCTCGGTAATTACGGTATTATCCTAGATGGTGTATCTCTGTTGGATGTGCAATTTACGAAAGAATTTGCTGCTGCCATTGAACAGAAACAAATTGCTGAACAAGAAGCCCAGCGAGCCGTATACATTGCCCAAAAAGCTTCTCGCGAAGCCGAAGCAGAAGTAAATCGCGCTAAAGGTAGAGCCGAAGCCCAGAAACTTTTGCAAAGCACTTTAACCCCAGAAGTCTTGCAAAATAAGGCGCTGGATATATGGGATGGCAAATTCCCATTGATTTACGGTAGTTCCGCTTTGCCATTTATTGATAGCGATGTATTAGGGCTAAATCGTGATGTCAGTTCTCGCACTCCTAAGGAATTGCAACCTCAAAATAAGAGTTATAACCAAAATCAAAATAAGTAAATTAGCTATAACAATAAGCTGAAAATTAAGCCATAAAGTCTGGAACAATGGCGGGACAAGCGCTCTCTAAGGCAGTAACAATCGCTAATCGTTGCATCTCATCATATTGCCAACGCTCCAAAAAGTCCCCATAGGTTCCGCCCCTACCTTCGGCGCTGTCTCGCAAATCCTTGGCTGCGGCAATCAAATTCGCTGCACCATAATTTTCGGACAATTCCCGAATCAGTCGCGAACTTCGATTGGCGACCAGAGCCGAACTTTTGGCTAAATCTTCATTGCCGCGCTGACAATGGGTTAATACCATCGCCGTGGACATGGCAATATTTTTGACTAGTAAATCAATGGCGACCGTAGGCGCTTGGGCAATGGCGCGATAAATAGGCGCTGAAGGGGCATCAGATTGGGGGAAACTTCCTGTTAAGTAAGCCACAAAAAATCCTCTTGCGCCATTCATGGTGTCTAAAAGCGCGACCAATTTAGATTCGAGAACTTCATCAGCTAATTCTGGTGTAGTCAGGAGTTGGCTGGTGTATTGAATGGCTTGATCGAAAGTGATTTTCTCTAAGAAGAGATCGGGGGAAGCGTTCATGGGTATTGCAGTTAAGAATTAGAGATTGTTTAATTGTTGATGGGAAGTGAGCATTAAAATAGTTTAAAGAATCTGGTTAAAGGATTACCTGATTGCGCTAGGTTCAATTAAATTGCGAATCACTAAACTCGCTAAATGTAACCCAAATAAGGCTGGCAAGTAAGAAATAGTACCATAATAGGAACGCTTAAAGCGACTACCATCAGTCAGTTGCAGGGAATTTTGCTTCACTAATTCTTCGGAATAAACCGCCGTAATCTGTTGCCGCCGAATTTTTCTCCCCATGCCTTTGCGTCGCAAACCTTTGCGGATTTTTTGGGCAAAAGGACAATTATTAGTTTCAAAAATTGGCGCAATGCGAATCTGGGTTGGGTCTAATCTGCCACCTGCGCCCATACTGCTAGCAATTCTGACCCCTTTCTGCACTGCTTCCATTAAAAAATATAACTTGGGCTGAATACTATCGATACAGTCTACTACCCAATCAAAATCTGGAGTAATTAATTCTTCCATTTTTTCTGGAGTGAGAAAATCTTTGACGATCGTTAATTCCAATTCAGGATTAATATCGAGCATTCGCTGGGCCATAACATCAGCTTTGTAAGCATTCACGGTGCTATCGAGGGCAACTAATTGGCGATTTTTATTACTGCGGTCTACTAAATCCCCATCAACAATTGTCATGCGACCAATCCCCGCCCGACAAAGGAACTCTGCGGCATAACTGCCCACGCCTCCTAAACCTACCAACAACACGTTAGCATCTTTTAATCTAGCAATATTATCGCTGCCAATGAGTAATTCGGTGCGTTCTAACCAGTTTTCCATAACAGGATAAATTTGAGATGGGCAAGACTTCTATTATAGAGATTTTGGGGTGATTGTTTGAGTCATGGCTTTGACTGTTTACTCCATATATCCCAAATCTCAGCCTAAATCATCAACGCCTCTAAACCCGCTGGATCAAGAATACACAATACATCCCGTTCCGCATGGCGTTGAATCAAATTCTTGCGCTCTAATTTGCCCAAAACCCGCGTCACCGTCTCCCGCGCTAAACCACTTAAACTACTCAATTCCCGATGGGCTAAGTTAGGAATCTCTAACCCCACACTAACTTTAGTGCCCTGTCCTTCGGCTAAAAATAGCAACACATCCGCCACCCGCGAAGTACTATCAGCTTCCCGCAGCCTTAACCGCCGATTCACCTGCCGCAACCGTCGCGCCATCAACCGCGCTAAATGAATCCCCGCTGTGGGTTCGGTCTCGATCAATTGCACAAAATCTGCCGCTGGCAAACTGCCAATGGTGGCCGGAGTTAAAGTAATCACATCCGTCGAGCGGGGCACTTGATCCAACGGAGCCATTTCGCCAAACATTTCGCCAAAACCCAAAATATTTAGGGTGACTTCTTTCCCGTCTAGATTATAGGTACGGATTTTGACCCAGCCACTGAGAATAAAATACACCGAGTTACCCCAATCATTTTCTAGCAAAATCACCTGATCGGAAGGATGGCTGCGGGTCACAATATGGGCCGTTGCCTTGATAATCGCATCTTCCGGCAACCCCATAAAAAAGGGTGACGATAAGATTTTTTGCTGAATATCCTCAATACCTTCTCGCATATGCAACTTCTAAAAAAAGCTGGACTAACTGTAAGTGATAGCCATGCTAACTCATTCAATAACGCTTAATTTTAAGATTAATTTCGCATTATTGGAGACTAACAAAAGCAATGTGTCTGGGTCTAATGATACCTTGCTATGGTTAACAACATGACAGTTGCTGCTGTAGCTTTGGTAGATTTGGCCGATCATCTAGGCTTAATTAAGCATCTCAAACCTAGTGATGTTGCATCAGGTGATGTAGTCTGCCAGCCAATGCTTGCATAAAGCCACTAGCCTGATTGGGATCAGGGGGAATGACCGAGGCTTCAATGTCTTCGATGGTTTCCTTGGGTAGATCAATCATCCGCAACAAGCGCTGATAGGCAGCGGCTTCATCCATGTTAACCATTGGCTCATCAGGATTACGACGGCTTGACTGAATCACCTGATAGGATAAACGCAAGACCATTTTGCGATCTTCAACGCTAGAAATATGGGGGATAATTTCCTCTAGGGGAATATTTTGGGTGAGGTAATCCCGCAGATTTTTCTTGAGATTTTGCTGTTCTGGCTCACTTTTGCCAAAAAGTACGGCAAATTCATCTAACATGACCCGAATTTCATCGGGTTCGAGATGGCCATCTGACCAAGCCATCGCAGTGACGGCACGGAGGATGTCCATCTGTCTGGGGCTGATCGGTGGCGGTCCGGGGGGTTGCTGAATAGACATGTATTCTGATTCCTTGGGTTATACATGCGTTTAATGCTATGAGCATCATAGGTCATGGTCACGGATCTGGCCTGTGAAACTGTATTAAAATTTTCTGCACACTAAAATTAACTTGGCTCGAAACTAACTTTAGTCAAAACTAGCTCTAGGATAAAGTTTCTCCAAAGCCTCAAAATCATCTCACAATCCAGCAAAAAGCTTATTCCGGCTCCCATACCCATCAGCCCACATACATCAATGGCTCCTAAAAAAAATTCCGCTAAATCATCGCCTAAGTCAGCTATTAAAAGGATTAAAAACTTTTTACCGCCTTTTGATGCCACTTTTAGCAAAGCCTTGGCTGAGGCTAAACCAAAGATTGATCCCCAAGTTGCTCAAGCAGAAAAAGAAGCCGCGCAAAATCTTGATGCCTTTGCTGCCCGACCGCGTAAAAATTTTGGTCAACATTGGCTACGGAGTGAGTCAGTGTTTCGTGCCATTATCAACGGTTCACAACTTACCACCACGGATCGCATTCTGGAAATCGGTCCAGGCACGGGGAATCTGACGGGGCGGATGTTGCCTTTAGTAGATCAGGTGGTGGCGGTGGAAGTAGACTGGGATTTGTGCGCTAAGTTACGCCAAAATTTTACCCAACCTAACTTTACTTTAATTGAAGGGAATGTCTTGGATCTGCCTTTGCCCGAAGGCACTAATAAAGTGGTGGCGAATATTCCCTACAACATCACGGGGGAAATCCTACGCAAGCTTGTGGGCACATTAGCCCAACCGGTGACGCAATTTAGCCAAATTGTGCTATTGGTGCAAAAAGAGATTGCCGATCGCCTGATCTCGCCATCCGGTCACAAAGCCTATAACGCCCTGAGTGTCCGTACCCAATATCTAGCGGATTGTAGTCTGGTGTGCGAAGTGCCGCCGGAAGCATTTTTTCCTAAGCCCAAGGTGACTTCGGCAGTGGTGAAAATCTGTCCCCGTCCGCCCCTTGTAACCGTCAGTGATCCTCAGTTGATGGATCGCCTGGTCACGATGGGATTTGCCACCCGCCGCAAGATGTTACGCAATAATCTGCAAACTGTGATTGAAAGAGATGATCTAATCACCATATTAGAGAGTCTTGGACTGACGGGCACAGTTAGAGCCGAAGAATTATCCGTAGCGCAATGGGTGGGACTAACCGAAGCGGTGGCTATACATGGCGGCATCGATCTTGGCAATTAAGCTATGAACTTTGATTTGATCAGACTTCCATTATGACAGATGCAACGCAATTCCCATTCCCTAAATCATCTACTAGTCAGATTCCTATGCAAGTGATTTGCCTCCATGGCCATCCAGGGAATGGCGCAGCTTTTACGGATTTGGTGGCATTTCTGAAGGCAAAAGGCATCATGGCTCTAGCCCCTGATTTGCGCGGCTATGGCAATTTTCGGGTAAAGACTCCTTTTCAGATGACTGATCACGTTGAGGATATTTGGCAGCTATTACAACAAGATCGGCAGCAGCATTATGTCTTGGTGGGTTGGTCTTTGGGAGGAATTATCTCCATGGAATTAGCTTGGCGTTATTTAGCCACCCCAGCAGATTTGCGACCCCAGATTAGCGGGTTAGTATTGATTGGCACTGCGGCTCATCCAGTGCGAGATTTACCGCCGCTGACTTGGGGTGACTATGGTAATACATTATTAGCGATTTTGCTCCATTGGTTATTGCCCTACGGTACACAGTGGCATATTCGGCATATTGGCAAACGTTCTCTATTGCGTTATTTGATTCAGCACCATGCTCCGGCGGTATATCAGAAGCTAGCCACCCTTGGCACTAAAGCAGTTAGGCAAACTTCCCGCTATGCCACTAATGCTTTGAGTCAAGCCATTAGGGAAGGTTACAACCGCAATCAGGATTTAGGCAAAATCGATTTACCATGTTTAGTCCTGACGGGAATTCATGATCGCCACATCAGCAGCCCAGCCAGTCAGGAAACGGCGCAATTATTACCAAATTCTCAACTTCATTGTTATCCCGATGCCGCCCATTTATTGCCTTGGGAACAACCCGAACGATTACACTATGATGTATATACTTGGTTGATGGAACAGATCAGCAGTAGTCTAATTACAGGCTAATTTTGAGGCAGACAGCATTTTTTAGAGGGGCTTCTGGCGCTATAGAAGCAATAGAGGGGGATCTAGATAATTCTTAAATGCTCTCTAACTCACGGCTCAGTTAGCGAATTGCCGCAATCAGTCATGATTTTATATTAAATTTATATTTCCTAGATAATTTTGCCCCTGTTTGAGCCGATCACAAACTTGTCTGACCAAGGCAAAAAGGACTACAATAGTAGAGTAAGCGGAGACGTAAGTTTCCGTTCACTCCTCACACCACAACCCGTCTTGCTTTGTTGCGATACAAACACAGAGCAGGGCGGTTTCTTAATTTATTAGCGTTACATAGTTGGCTTTAGCTCTAAGTCAACCTAAATTTTTGTCTATCAATAGCAATGAAGTAGGGCTATTGCAGATATTATTCATATTTACCTTAATGCCTCTTAATGCTGTTGGTGTACCTTGCGGGAACTGGTATACTAAACTACGCATATTTTTATAACCCAAGGAGTTAGTTAAAGGATGTCATCAGTTAGTGCAGTTACGGATAAGACTTTTGATTCAGAGGTAATCCAAAGCCCCTTGCCAGTTCTAGTTGACTTTTGGGCACCTTGGTGCGGTCCTTGCCGCATGGTGGCCCCAGTAGTAGAAGAAGTCGCCACTGAGTTTGATGGCAAACTCAAGGTGGTTAAGGTTAACACAGATGAAAATTCTGAAATTGCACAGGATTATGGGATTCGCAGCATTCCTACCTTGATGGTCTTCAAGGGTGGAGTACGGGTTGATACAGTGGTTGGCGCAGTACCTAAAAATACTTTGGTCACCACCATCGAAAAGTATACCGCTAGCAATGACGCAGCCCCCACCAGCGCTGAATCAGAACCTAAAGCAGAAGCAAAGTAGTAATTGGATTAACTGGGACAAGGGCAATAAACGGCGATAAACTAAGTTTTCCAATGCCATGGATTCTTCTAAGTTCATCACTTTTTGTCTATGATAACTGTTAATTAGGTTACTATAAATCATTTTTCTCAATCAGTCTCCCAATAGCATTGTCAAATTGGGACGGGCTGCTGACTTACCCGTTGTAATTGCGCTATACAATCTAAATTTTCGGAAAATACCGTTATAATGCAGCACTCCGATTCCAAATCCAGAGTCATTGAGTTACTTTCGGCAGATGAGCTAAGACGCACCGTTAATCGTCTGGCATCGCAAGTAGTTGAGGGTTGTGGTCTTTTAGAAAACGTAGTGCTGCTAGGTATTCCTACGAGGGGAGTGCCCCTGAGCCATTTATTGGCTAAACAAATTGAAGCTTTGGAACAGGTTGTAGTGCCCACTGGGGCCCTTGACATTACTTTTTACCGTGATGATTTAGATCAGATTGGGATGCGTGCCCCCAGTAAAACTGAGATTCCTGTGGATTTAAATGGTAAGCACGTAGTTTTAGTAGATGATGTGATTTTTAGTGGGCGAACCATTGGCGCGGCACTGAGTGCAATTAATGATTATGGTCGGCCCAAAGCGGTGCGGTTGGCAGTTTTGGTAGATCGGGGGCATCGGGAATTGCCCATTCAGCCGGATTATGTGGGTCGAGTCGTGCCTACAGCTAAAGATGAGCAGATTAAAGCTTTTTTATGGAGCCATGATGGTCGCGATGGGGTAGAGTTACATAAGCCTTTGTAGTTATTTGATATGAATATGATATAAAGCTGAATTGACAAAAAATCGAGTAACTCGCAACAATTTCAGCAAATCTGTAGTAGAGTTCTAAACCAAAGTAAAGAAAGATGGCCCATAGCAGTCATGAGATCAGTCAATTGGCCAAAATTTGACGGCTAAATTAACCAAATTTGACAATAAGTGGTACATTGACCACAAACTTTGGTCATCTCCGCCCAAGCTTGGGCTATGGTCAGGTTTGATTTAGATTTGATTTGATTTAGATTTTATTTTTACTTTGATTTACTCTGACTTGATTTGATTTTGAGGTCTACTGCTATGACAGGAATTCATGCCCCTAAACCGCAACCTTCCCCCCAGACGACAAATTCTGGACAGAATCCTGCATGGCATCACGGGGCCCAAGGTCATGGTGGCGCAAGTCCGACTACTGCTTCGGTGCCGATCTCGGTTTATCGGGAATTGTCCAATGAATTGCAAACTGCACAGGCTAAATTATCGTTTTTTCAGTTGCAAAATGAGCAACTGATGCGCCAAAATCAGCAACTTATCCAAAGCTTTGAGAATATTAATCAAGAGATGCAACGGATGCAAATGTTGTTGTCTCAGTCAAATCATGGCAATCCGGCCCATTTATCGGAAGTGATTGCCGCATTAAAGTCCATTCCGGGCAATAGTGCTGGCGGCAATGATCGAGATAATTTACCCTTACCAACTCGTAATGGAAAGCCAAAATCTTTGGCTCAACCCGCCAATAATCCAGAAAGTAATCCGGCGCAAGTAACGGCTCAAATGGTGCAAGATGCCGTATTTCGCGCTCAGCAAATTGTTTCTTCTCAGCAAGCTGCTGCTTATGGTCAACCTCGCCCCAATGCCCTAGAAGAGCAAGAGGTCGGCTTTAGCGTTGATCCTTCATCCCCGATTCAGCCGATGGTGATGTTGAAGGACAATAATACTATCCCCAAACCTAAGCCTAAAGCTACGACGAAACCAAAGCCGGTAGCCGCCAAAAATCCCCAGCCTAAATCTATCGAGAAACCTACCCCCCCCCGCACTGAAGTTAGTACCACCGCCGCAACCGAAGATCACGCCGTCGGGGGATGGTGGCTAGCATTAACGGTTTTACTAATTGTGCTAACCTCATTTGGCGCAGGTTATTTCCTGATGCGTCCTTTTGTGAATAATACGGTAAATCATGGGACTCCTAGCCAAAGTCGTTAGTTTGTGTGGTGGTTTGGTAGCTGGTTTGGCCATATTGCCCACGGCGTTAATTTCTGTGGGGATCAAACCAGCGGTGGCTCAAGCTGCACCACCACGCATTGATCAGACCATAGCGTGTGAAATTTTAATTGTCGGTGGTGGTACGGCAGGCACAGCGGCGGCCTATGAAGGTTTATTGGCGGGGCGCACGGTTTGCTTGACGGAAATTACCGACTGGGTGGGGGGGCAGTTTACGGCCCAGGGAGTTTCGGCCCTAGATGAAGCCAAAAAACAGCGGGAGTTGAGATTTTTCCCTCGCGGCTATAATGATCTGCGCCAAAGAATTCAGCAAAAATATCAAACCCTTAATCCGGGGGGCTGTTGGGTTAGTGTGTCCTGTTTTATCCCTAAGGATGGGGTAGAGATTTTAGAAGCGATGTTGGCGGATGCAGCGGAACGGGGTGGCGGCAAATTACGGTGGTTGCCACAAACCGTAGTCAAGCACCTAGCATACAATGCCCAAGGGAATTTAATTACGGAAGTAATTGCCATTCAACATCGTAATGCACCAAATACACCATCGCTGAATACTACGCCCCTCTCGAGCATTATTGAAGATGTCTATGATTATGGTAATTCGCCACGGTTGCAAAAGCAGATTATTCGTTTAGTGCCAGCAGAGCGTCATAGTTCGATTAGCTCAGCTACGGTAAAAAATGAGCCGCGCTGGATCGTGATTGATGCCACAGAAACCGGTGAAATAATTGCTTTAGGGAATGTGCCCTATCGATTAGGCTTAGACCCAAGGGATGCTCGTAATCCTTCTTCCCCAACAGTAACAGGCGATCCCTATTGTACGCAGGGTTTTACTTATACCTTTGCTTTAGAACAAACTGCAACCACTCAACCGCAGGTGAAACCGCCTTTTTATGATAAATATGCCGCCTATTATGGTTCCGATCCGAAACCTAATTTAGCAGATTTTGATGGGATTTTCACCTATCGTCGCATTTGGAGTCCGGCTCCGAGGGCAACACAACGGAATCGCTTTGGTTCAACCGTAGCCCAACCCGGGGAAATCTCGATGCAGAACTGGGTTTGGGGCAATGATTATCGTCCGGGAACCGCAGCGGATAATCTGATTTATACCAAAGACCAACTCGCTGCCACAGGGCAATTAGCGCCCCACGGTTGGCGGGGCGGCTTACGCACCGAGACTTTGCGCTATGGTGAAGAAATCGCTTTAGGTTTCTATTATTGGCTAGTTGCTGGCACTACGGATTCCCAACAGCCCAACAAAAATTGGAAGCAGCCGATGCCCAATCACCGTTTATTAACGGGTATGGATTCACCAATGGGAACGATGCATGGCTTGTCTAAGTATCCTTATATTCGGGAATCACGGCGAATTATTGGGCGACCGAGTTACGGATATAGTCAAGGTTTTCGGATGGATGAGATTGATGTATCCCGCGCTAATTATCGCGATGATGTTTACAAACAGAATCTCAATCCGCAGATGTATCAGGATTTATGGCGGGCTTTGGGAGGAACTAATTTACCTAAGATCTTAGCTAATAGTACACCAGCAGCAGAGATTCAGCGCCGGAACAGATCAGCAATTTACCCTGATAGTGTCGGCATTGCTCAATATTATTTAGACTTCCATCCTTGTATGCAAGATGCGCCACCAGAAAAGCGGGGCAATCGGGAACGGGATGGGGTGCGTTTAGGGCATAGTCCGGCTTATCCGGGGCAAATTCCGTTACGGGCAATGATTCCTCAAAAATTAGATAATCTGTTAGTTTCCGGTAAAAATATTGCCTATGGTTTTGGCGTAGCGGCAGGGTATCGGGTACATTCCTTTGAATGGTCAGTGGGGGCAGCAGCAGCTACTACAGCAGCATTTGCCCTAGAAGAGAATATCCTCCCCTATCAGTTAGTTGAAAGTATTGTGCCTACGATTAATCCTAATTTGCGGCGCTTACAGGAACGTTTGACGGCGAATCAGAATCCCGTGGCATTTCCTGATACTTCTATTTTTAATGAGAATTGGGATGATTGGAAGATTTGGTAGTTGTTGGCTAGTGAAATCTAGTTATTGCGCCAATTCAAGGAGTTTTCTTGCGGCGAGTAGAAGGATTGTAATATTGAAAAATTGGCTTTGCCTTGCTCGTATCCAGCTTGGGCATCAAAAAGCCCACCACCAGATCCAAATCTGTTACCAACTCCGTCGCCCAAGCGATCGAAACCCGTCCCGAACTAGCCAAAGGATCGACAGGCGGATTCGCCACCATAAGTGCCAATTTTCGCGCATAGTCCCCATGGGGCTGATGATAAACCTTGGGCTACCAGTTCAGGTCTAATCCACACCGTATAAATATTTGCCTCACCACCCGATCCAATGGGTGACTTTAAGAAAATGTAGCTTTTGTCCATGAATTTTGATGCTGATTATTAGACCGACTGAATGTTTTTAAACTAGCAAATTCTCGATAACCAAATTTGGCACACGCGCAAACTTTCGCACATTTGCCGTAACGACAGTTAAATTTAACGCTAAACCATGCGCGGCAATCAACAAATCATTAGCTCCTATCAGTGTTCCTTCTCGTTCTAAATACGACTGAATCTCAGCATAATGAAATTCAATCGGAGATTCAAGGGGCAACACCGCAATCAAAATGCGATCTCCTACCACTTGCCAAAAATGAGCATCTTGACAAGGTAAATCTCGCTTTTGATGACTAGTTCCTTCAAGAGAAACCGCTATCACAGACCATTGATTTAACTGCTCCAGATCTACTGAATTACAAGAATCATCAATATTCATCAAACTGACATCCAATCTGTAGGTGGTGATAAAGGAACTTGCTCATCGGGCTTAGAATGGGAAACTCGCTGCATACTTGCCGATAGCCACACAAACATCTCGCGGAAACTTAAGCCTTTGAGTTTGATAGGTGATCGCACAGACATTGTTTCCAACTGATGCATATCTGCACCTTCCACCCCCACCGCAAAAAAGGCAACCCGTTTATTTGTCTCCTCCTCCTTCACCCGTTGCGCCGCCTGAGTCAACAGATATGCGTCTTCCCCATAGGGCGCACCATCGGTAATCAAAAACACCCAAGGGCGATAGTAAGTAATGCCATTATCCTTGTACTCCCGCTTGCGTGCTTGCAACAAATCCAGAGCTTTATTAATACCCGCCGCCGTATAGGTCAAACCCTGTGCTGTCAAAGTTGGTGCTTGAAAATGTTCAGCCGTAGCAAACTTATGCTCCACGCGCACCGTCGTATCAAAAGCTACGATCTCCACTTCCACCCGCTTACTCGCCAAATTATCTTGTAACAAGTCATCTCAAAAAGTTTCCAACCCCGCATTCAAAGCCGCAATCTTTTCCCCACTCATCGATCCAGATGTATCTAAAAGCAACACACAAGGGCAACGCGGCTCTGGATTTTCCGCAAACTCAATCGCATCAAGAGTCATAGCACTGAAATAAACCTAAAGTATTCACAATTGAAGCATATCTAGTTGCTGATTATCGGATGAATTACAGCTTTTTCCGATATTACTAGGTACGGTAACAGCACTTAGTAAACCAGTTACAGTCTATTCCTATGATTTTGTACCAGAAAGACCGAAAGCTTGAAGTCTAGCTGTGTACTGAGTAAATCAGGCAAGGGCTGTAAGTGCGATCGCTTTAACGATATATTTTCTGTGGGTTTGCTGAAGGCGATCACTATTACTGTGATTAAAACATAATTAACTTCAAATGATTTGTTTGGGAGATCGGTAATTGTCCATACATGAAAGTAGGGTCATAACTCCACTTCTCTTAACGTTAACTCAATCTCTCTGTATAACTCCTCACGGTTTGGCAAATATAGCTGATACTTCTGTACAAACAACTGGCTATTCATTTGATAGGTTGCATATTCTACCAATAGCTCATCCTTTTGCCGACTGAGAA
>JBAXSK010000052.1:0-20178 GCA_037130765.1 Pseudanabaena sp. ELA607 | reverse complement strand
TCTCGCACTGCTATTTCGATCCCTTCTAACGTTTTCAGTTGCTCGGCATCTTTCGTTTCAGCATTACGATACAGGATTTCGGCGCTCTCTCTGGTAAAGGCTTCGAGTCTGCCTTTTTCTTCTGGGGTCATTTGCTTGTATGGGGGTACTTTTGCCTATTATCTCATCTTTTCTCTCTAAGCATTTATACTCAACGCCTAATTGAGATGCTCCCAGTACTTTTAATGTGCCAAAATAATTGCAAATGACTATAGTTCTATGTTTTTTGATTCTTGCTACTGTCAGATATTTTGTCTAATAATAATTTCAAATAACGTCTCATTATTATCTTGATTAACTATATCAAATGATGCATGGGATTAATTAATTCAATCACTAATTAAATATCGAGATATTTTATGCCTAAACATATCAGCGGCTTCGATTATCTGAGAGCTTTAGGCGCGATTCTTGTTGTACTGTGGCACAGTCAGGGACTTTCATTTCTGGGGGAAATCAACTCTAGTTTAAACAGTTTTGTAAGTATCTTTTACTACAATATTTGCTTATTAGCTGTTCCAATATTTTTCTCAATTTCCTTATGCCTATTTTATCGAAAACAGCTTGATCAAAGCCCAGTGCTAGCTCAAAATTCTTTTCCCAAAAACAGGTTAATAGGTTTAATTCGCCTCTATGCGATTTGGCTATTTGTTGGTATCGCATTTAACTTATTTCGCAGTGAAGGAAGTTATTTATTAAGTCTCAGCCACATAGAAAACTTAGTAAATATAATAGTGCGCGGTAGCCGACCCGAATTATTTTTCTTATTCTCTTTGATCGTGATTTCTAGTCTGAGCTTCTTTAATAGTAAATATTTGTTGGGGCGAGAAAATAGTTTAAAAATACAATTGCTGCTGACACTGATCAGTTCATTGGGTTTAATGGTTCTGAGTTACCATACGCTAGCCACTCACCAAACGGCATTTTCAGCATTCTGGAATCCAGTATGTTTTCTGCCTTATATTTTCAGTGCGGCCATCTTAGCTCGCATTGATGAACATACTGCATCAGGGTATTTGGACAAACGGAAGTTTCAATTTATATTGATTTTATTAGCTGTTTTTTTGTTGTTATCTTGGCTGGAATGGCAAATTTTTCACGTACCCAATGCTTTTGACGGTTATCTATTACCGCCCTATGCCAGAGCGTCTTTGGTAGTAGGTTCATTTCTAATTTGCTATTGTGGAATTGTAGCCAAAACCAAGCCAAGAGGATTAGTTTTGGTATTATCCCAAGAGTCTTTAGGAATTTATTTACTGCACAACTATGCTCTATTTATGATGGAACTTATAGTAGATCGCGTTGACGTAATACCATTACTCGTGATGATAATTACCCATCCTATGGCTAAGGTAATCTTGGCAATCACTTTATCAGTTTTAATCAGTAAAGCACTCAAACGTTACGAATTCGGTAGAATGATGCTTAATACTCGTTCTAGCTAATCTCCCTAGATTGAAATTGCTTCTTTTCCATCATAATCATTTGATAGCTATAAATAATCAGGATTAAAAAACTGAGGGTATTAATCACAATACAAGTTTGCTGCAAAAAATTAGGCAATGACTGCAACCACAAAGGACTAATTTTCCTCAGTTGATCTACATAGTGCGGCTCTACATATTGATCGAGAATCACAAATAGATTCCATAAACTACTAAAAGTAATGCCGCCGTAGATCCACCACAGATAACGCCCTAAGGAATGTTTTTGATTTAAATTACCCACCACCGCAATAATCAAGAGAAAAGGCAAGGAATATAATACATAGCGTTCATGAATCCGCGTCGGCAAAACAAAAATTGCCACATACATCACTGCCATTGCCACATATCGCGCTCGATTGATAGTGATTTCCGCACGCAATTGCCAGAGGAAAATCCCTAGCCATACCGTTGCCGAGATTAAGAGCAATAGACCTAAATCATGGTAAGTGAAATCATACCAAATCTTGACATTATCCGGCTTCCAATTGAGAAACATCCATCCATTGAAAGCATTCACGGAACCATAGGGATAGAGATTGATCGTGCCTTGAAATCTGGCAATGAGAAAACTAAATGGCTGCCATAAAATCTGTAATAGAGCCTGTAAGGGATTATGGAAGTAATTGATTGACCATAAATCCGTAATTTGTGACCAGAGAAAAGGCGCAGTGCAAAGCCAAATTAGACTTAAGCCCCAAGGAATCGCCACAAACCAATGCCACCAAGGGCGTTTAGTTACTTCGGCATAAAACACGATGGGCAACAGAAACAATCCTTGGGGTTTAAACAACACCGCTAAACTACAACCCAACACCGCCCACCAAAACTGTCGCCGCCATAACCAGCCCATCACTCCTAAAAGAATTAAATTCAGAATGCTATCTACTTGCCCCCATATCGCACTATTGAGTAATAAAGTGGGATTGAAAGCATAGATTAAAACGGCGCAACGGACTAAATTAGGGGATAGATACCGGTCATTACCGAGCCAATTCTTACCTAAGAGAAGTTTACCTAATAACCATGCGGCGGCTATATCAGCGAGATTTGCCGGTAACTTCAGACAGAATAAATCAATCACATAAAGATTGGGCGGCGTATGGAGCCATTGCAACCATAAATCACTATGACTTTCGCTCCAAATTCGCAAGCTGTGCGCCAAACTCGAGACCATTCCCAAAACATACAAATACAACGGTGGATAATCACAACCAACCCGCTCATAGAAGTGATCCCAACCATGCTCAGCGATGTAATTCCCCCAAGTCATAAAACTAGTCGTATCGGTATAAAAAGCATAGGAAATTGTGGACAGCCAAAGGCGCACCCCGAAAGCTATCCCTAAGCCAATCCATAGCCAACGGTTTCCTAATGAAGTTGGAGAATCATTCAGCGTATTATTCTGCATTTGCACCATATTGATATTTGTTTAGAAAATATATTGGGAAGTGGATTGAGAAATGTATAGGACTTACGCAGAAGTTTCTAAGACCCTCACCCCTAGCCCCTCTCCCAAAGTGGGCGAGGGGAACAAGAAATTGATCTTACTCCCCTTCTCCCTTACTGGGAGAAGGGGTTGGGGGATGAGGGCTAGTTTTTAACATCGAACTCACGTGTATTTAGAAGTGATGCATTAAAATTACTGATTAATACTGGGGTTTTAATACCTAAATGACCGGTATTTAATACCCAATATTTAATGCCCAGTGTTGTACCACATTCTCTGCTACTAATGCACGAGATGTGATGGATCTATACTGCGATAGACTTGCCATCAGCCCATCTATTAACCAAATCGATTAGTATGGTTAATAATCACTTTTTGCTGTCATCGCCGTAAATATCGTAATCCTATGGGTAACTTATCCGCTAACTCTTCAGTGACTAACCCCTTATTAATTGGTCATGGGTTACCGCCTTTCCCTGATATTTTGCCCGAGCACGTCATCCCTGCGATCACCCAAATTATTACCGAACTGGATCAGGCTTTAACTCATCTCGAAACTAATCTAGCCGCCAATCCTCATCCCGCTTGGGGCGATGTGGTTGATCCGTTAGAAAAAATTGCCGAGGGCATTGGTTGGAGTTGGGGCTGCGTTGAACACCTGCTCAGTGTCAAAAATAGTCAGGAGTTGCGTGATGCCCATAAAGAAGTGCAACCCAAGGTGATCGAATTTTATAATCGGTTTAGCCAAAGCCAAAATATTTATCAAGCTTACAAATCTCTGCAAAATAATGCCCAAGGCAGCGCCCAATGGGACAACCTCGATCCGGCGCAACAACGCATCGTCACCGCCGCAATTCGTGATGCTGAACTATCTGGGGTGGGTTTAAGTGGTGAGGCTAAGCTCAAATTTAACGAAATCCAAATGGAATTGGCGGAATTATCCACTACTTTCTCCAATAACGTCTTGGATGCGACCAAACTTTTTACCATGACTCTGACCGATGTGGCTGAAGTTGCGGGACTACCACCGAGTTTATTAGCTTTAGCAGCTCAGGCAGCGAGATTAGATGGCGATCCCAATGCCACACCCGAAAATGGCCCCTGGTGCATTACCCTCGACTATCCCAGCTATGTGCCCTTTATGCAACATAGTCAACGCCGCGATTTACGGGAGAAATTGTATAAAGCTTTCGTCAGTCGCGCCGCTGGTGGAGCTTATGATAATGCTAAGGTTTTGGAACGGATTCTCTATTTGCGGCAACAAAAAGCTGCCCTACTGGGTTTTAGCAGCTATGCCGAATTGAGTTTAGCTCGCAAAATGGCCGGTTCCGTTGATGCCGCCGAAGCCTTGTTAGAGGAATTGCGTCAAGTCAGCTATACCGCTGCTCAAGAAGATTTAGCCGCCTTGAAAGCATTTGCCGCCAGCCAAGGATTTACCGATGAGTTAGCCCATTGGGACACCACTTTTTGGTCGGAACGGCAGCGGGAAGCGAAGTTTAATTTCACTGCCGAAGAATTACGTCCCTATTTCCCATTTCCCCAAGTCTTAGAGGGACTATTTGCCCTGATTAAGCGTTTGTTTGCTGTAACCATTGTGGCAGCCGATGGCAAAGCACCGGTATGGCATGAAGATGTACGGTATTTCGAGATTTTTGATGAATCAGAATCCTTAATTGCGTCTTTCTATCTCGATCCCTACAGTCGTCCTGCCGAAAAACGGGGTGGCGCATGGATGAATGATTGTGTGGGTCGGGCGAAAATTTGGCAAGAAGCCGATCATGCCAGTACGATCCGCTTACCCGTGGCCTATTTGATTTGCAACCAAAGCCAACCCGTAGACGGCAAGCCTAGCCTGATGACCTTCAACGAAGTAAACACCCTATTTCACGAATTCGGTCACGGCTTGCAGCATATGCTAACCAAAGTAGATTTTGCCGGAGCCGCTGGCATTAACAATATTGAATGGGATGCGGTAGAGTTACCCAGTCAGTTTATGGAAAACTGGTGCTATGACCGACAGGCTTTAATGGGTATGGCGCATCATTACGAAACAGGCGAGACTTTACCAGAGAGCTATTACCAAAAATTGGTTGAGGCTAAAAACTACATGAGCGGCTCCATGTTGCTGCGGCAATTACATTTTGCTTTAGTTGATTTGGAACTGCACCATCGTTACACACCCCAAGCCGATCCTGAGTCGTTGACCGAATCAGCCGCCCAAGTACGCACTCGTTTAGCTGCTAAAACGATGGTTATGGAACCCCTGCCCGAAGATCAATTTTTATGTTCGTTCGGTCACATTTTCGCCGGAGGTTATGCCGCCGGTTATTACAGCTATAAATGGGCTGAAGTTCTGAGCGCTGATGCCTTTGCGGCATTTGAAGAAGTGGGTTTAGACAATGAAGCCGCCATTCAAGCCACGGGACGGCGTTATCGCGATACGGTCTTATCTTTGGGCGGCAGTCAGCATCCTATGACCGTATTCAAGGCATTTCGTGGCAGAGAACCCAGCACCCAAGCCTTATTGCGGCATAATGCCTTAGTGGGTTAATTAGTTGGTTAGTATTTATAGTTATTTCAAATAATTCTGGTACATTACAAGCACTTGACCACCCCCCGCCTGCAGCGTACCCCTCCAAGGGAGGGGAATTACAGAAAAGATTAAAATTCCCCTCCCTTGGAGGGGTGGCAGGCAAAGCCTGACGGGGTGGTGTTATTTATTGCCTTCAAGCCGTGCCATTCTTAATTTGATTGACTATAGTAATAATCGCGTCATTTTCACTTATCTTCAATCTAACAAATCCAGACCTAGCCCAATCATGACAGAAACCCAAGCCCATCCCATTGGCTATCCCACCGCCGATCCCCGCTATGGTGAGCGCGAAATTGAACTCGGTTTGCTCACCACCTTCCCTAACCCCAGAATCGGTCGGGAATACAAGATTAATATCACTTTGCCGGAATTTACTTGTAAATGTCCTTTTTCGGGTTATCCTGACTTTGCCACAATTTACATCAGCTATGTACCCAACCAAAAAGTGGTGGAACTCAAGGCAATTAAGCTGTACATCAACAAATATCGGGACACCCATATTTCCCACGAAGAGTCGATCAATCAAATCATGGACGACTTCATTGCCGCCTGTGATCCCTTGAAAGTAGAAATTAAGGGTGATTTTAATCCCCGTGGGAACGTTCACACCACAATTGAAGTCAATTACGCTAAGCCATCAGAAGCATAGCCTTCTGGAGTGAGTTTAGACCGTACCTTAAGCCTTAAGCAGATTTGTGAGTCAACCCTATTAAATGTAGGGGGCGCTCATGGATCTGCTTTTTCATGAACGCCAGCACATACAGGAAATTATTTACACCCAGGCAATAAAACTTGGGTGATATGTCCGGGAAATAAATCAATCCCAATCAAGGATTTAATCAGATATAAAACTAAGATTACCCCAGCACTAATCAAGAAACTAAGTCCAATAATCAAAAGAATTGCCAGGCAAATATTAAGGTATTTATTTAGGCGAGTAATGGGATATTTGCGTGTTACTTTGCGACGATCGCGCCCAATCATTAACACTACAAATAATCTAGTTAATAGCAAATCCACATCAAAACGTAAATCCACCAACTTAGGCACAGGTTTGGGAATAGCCATATTAATTACTTGTTCCACCGCGTTTAATTGCGCCTCAGTCATAGTTTGGCGCACCTCTAGAGGAATTAGTGCTAGATAATCTTGGGCAGTTCTTGTTGTATAGGGTTGTAGATGATTAACTAGTTTATTCGTAGAATTAGACTGATCGTAATCATCGGGGAATGAAGATTGAGACATTTATTTCACATTAATTATAAAATAATTTAAAAAATTGTTGAGATAGCGATATTTTATAACTTTAACCAATACCAAATTACGCTGCCTAGACCAAATCCTATACTAATCAGTATGGCAAAAATAGCAGATAATAATTTACTTTGCTCCTGTATTTTTTGGATCTTTTCTGATCGCCAAGCCACCCCATAAATCATTAATAATGTGATGCAAAAAGCTCCCAAAAGATAAAATGCCACCATCTGTGGTTTTAAACCATGAAAAGGTGATGACCAGCGTAAAATCCCAACCCAAGTGCAAATTACCGCCCAAGCAGTCGCTAAAGTAATTACCGCCCGCCCTACAAAAGTCGCCCGCCAAAATAATAAGTAACTGCCTAGCCAAATTAAGGGATGCACTTGATAAGCAGCTAAAATACTACCAGTGATTAAACTGGCAACGAAAACAGCAATATATAACTGTTGATATTTAAACGATAAGAGCATTATTTAAAGTGCATTTTTAGAGTTTGTTTTTAAAACAGATGATTGAAAATCATTTTGGCGCATTACAAGGACTTGACCACCCCCCGCATGACGGGGTGGTATTATTTATTGCTTTCAAGCCGTGCCATTCTTAATTTGATTGACTATAATTTTAATTAGCGATAATTTGCAATGACTATAATTGTACCTGCAACTGTCCGATATATTCCCTAATCAGTTTGAGACGATTTTGCATCTGTTGCAAGCGCAATTTTTGCGTATTAACTTGACGAGCAATTTTAAGTTGTTGCCCATCAATTGACAATAAATTAATTTGCTTATTTAACTCCACCCCCAACCGCAACGCCGCCGTTGGTAATCGCCCTAAAATACTCTCCTGACAAAGTTTCACTAACTCCGGTTGCCAGACTAATATTTGTGAAATATCAGATAATTTCTCCATATCTTCACCAGACAAGGCTTGGGCAATTTCACCTTGCAATAAAGCTAAATGCTGTCCACAATTTCCTAAAGCCTGATCTAGCTTTAGCGATGCCGAGTCATGATCTGGCAATTCCGATGATGCCATAGCCCATTCTTACCTAAAAACTACTGGGATTATGACTATGGGGAAATAACCTACTCCGAAACCGATTAAGCTGTGACTGGGCATAGGCGCGGGCTTTTTCGGCATCACCAGGAAATGGTGTCGGTTGCGGCTCCGGTAAACTGACTGGATCAGCAAAAGATTCCGTAACTATGGCTGGAGCAGGGTTAACTGGATCACCCGCTGGATTAATCGCCGCCTCTGTGACTGAGGCAATTTCGCTCACAGTTTGGGTGGTTTGGGTTTGGTTAAAGCTCTCTGTAACTGTACCAAGATCAGCACTACCACTACTAGCCGTAAAGTTTTCTAAAACAAATGTTTCTGTAATAGTCTCTTGAGTTGTGACAGTTTCTTGAGTGGTTACGGCTTGACTAAGACTATGCACCGACTCATTGGCTGATTGATTGGCTAATTGTGTCCCATGATTAACCGGCTCATTAATCTCACTCGCCCCAGAATTCCCCTCAGTTAAACCTTGATTGACCACGGTTCCGGGAGCGATTACCGTGCCACTGGCCACAATGCTATTAATTACCGTCGTTGATGTGCCTAAACAACTATTATCCCCTAACTTCGCTGTACCTAAAATCAAGCCCCCAGCCCCAATACTCACCCCATTGCCCACCAAAATCTCACCGCCTTGGGCGTGCAGCACCGTGCCCATGCCTATACATACCCCCGCCCCAATCACAATTTTTGCCCCAGTTTCAGCACGAATCATCACCCCCAACCCCAATACTGCCGATGGATCAATGATCACTTGACCATATACTTGAGCCTGTAGCGGTGCATGGTTAGCTTGTGCCATAGACTGAGCTAGATTTACCGGAGGCTGAAGGGGCGGCACATAGGGCGCACTGCGATTAGCTTCCGCCATGTAAGCAGCGGCAGCATAATTGGCAGTGGAATTTAAGGCATAGGAGTTGTGGGGCATACTAACATCACCAATAAAAACCTGCTAAAAAACCCCCCAAGCGGGGGGCGATCAACAGGAAAACTACTGCGCAGGGCGTTGAATCAAACCTTCATAAACTCGACGCTTTGCCTTAGAGTCAATGCCTAACATCCGCACATACTCTCCTTGATGCTCGTTCAAGCAAGTTTCTAAAGCTGACAGCACTTCCGACTCACTGCGGGCCGGAATTGGGGTGCAACTATACCAAGAACTGGTGCGGAACCGACGCTCATCAGCGTGTTCAGTGCCAATTTGATAACCTTGGGATAACAACTGACGAATACGGGTGATCACCTCTGTGGGCAATTTGGAATGCACATTACTAGCAGCAACGCTCTTAGGGGCGACACTGGTACTACCACCATCCACCGCCACCACGCCACCCGGACGCTGCACAATAATTTCGGCTACCCGACGCTTTGCCTTGGTGTCTACGCCAACTAAACGGACATATTCATCAGCATATTCGGCTAGATAACCAGTTAAAGCCGCCAACACCGCTGCTTCAGTTTTCGCACCAATGGAAGGGCAGGTATACCAAGAACTAGTACGGAACCGACGCTCATCGGCGTGTTCTACGCTAATGCCATAACCTTGACCCAACAATCTCCGAACTTGTGCAGCGATGTCGCCACCAACACCATTAGCACTGCCATTAGAAGACGCAACGCGAGAACCATTACTGCTAGCTACGGCTGCCACGGCGGGCGCTTCACCGGGACGCTGCACAATAATTTCAGCGATGCGACGCTTAGCCTTAGGATCAACCCCCACAATCCGCACATACTCACCGGCATATTCGGCCAAGAAACCATTTAGCTCGTTCAAAATGGCAGATTCCGTAGTACCAGTCAAGGTTACGCCAGTTTGCCAAGCCGCCGAACGGAACCGCCGTGCATCAGCATACTCAGTGGTTACCCGACCGCCTTGGGCCAAAATCCCCCGCACCTGAGCGGCTAAATCCCCACTTACCTTCACCGCACCATTGCTAGAACCGTTACTAGCCGCAGCACTACGTCCGCCATTACTCGATGCGCTGACACTAATATTGACCGCAGTATCCCCAGGGCGTTGCACAATTACTTCACTAACGCGACGCTTTGCCTTGGGGTCAATGCCCACAATCCGCACATAATTACCGACGTTATCCTGTAGGCAAGCATTTAGAGCACCCACTACTTCAGATTCATAGGTCGAAGCGGGTAGGCTATAGCTTTGCCAAGAACTGGTACGGAACCGACGCTCATCGGCATATTCAGCGCCAACGCGGAATCCTTGGCTCAGAATTTGACGTACTTGCTGGGCTACGTCTGTGGGTGCTTTCTGTACTTGCATAAGTTTAGCTGCTTGGTTGGATGCTTGAGGGAATGATGCTGAATGAGATTCTTGAGTGGGGGAATCAGAACGGACAAAATTTTGATTACTATCAACAATAAAACCATTAACCGCACTGCTCATCACAGATGGCGTTCTGGTTACACTAGACTGAGCCTGCTCCTGAAGGGGACGAATACAAGCCGCATCCGCCGCGCAATGATAACCCTGACGCAGAGCATCATTGACCCCAATCACATGGCTGGCAAATTCACGATGATGCGCTTGGGCATTAGGTAAACTGTCCGCTTGGTCTTGGCTGATGATGATCGCCCCCGCTGGTACATAACGACCGGACGGCACTTCTACATCTTGCACCAAAGCGTGCATCGAGACAATGCAATCATTCCCAATCCGCGCATTAAATACCGTGGAACGAAACCCAATAAAACAATTATTACCTACATAGGCAGGCCCATGAATCAATGCCATGTGGGTAATCGAGGTGCGATCACCAATCCAAACGGAATAGTCTTGGCCATCGTCGCCTAAAACTCGTCCTTTCTCTAAACCATGCACCACCACGCCATCTTGAATATTAGTGTTGGTGCCAATCCGAAATGGCGAGCCTTCGTCAGCGCGAATTGATGTCCCCGGCGCAATCAACACCCCAGCACCGATATGCACATCTCCAATAATATTAGAGAAAGAATGCACATAGGCTGATTGGTCTATAATTGGCTCAGCAAGGCTTTTTGACCAAGGGGTCGGCGGAGCCGCAGCACTACGAACTACCATAAAATTACCAACAAAACACCAATAATTAGGGCGCAAATTAGGGCGCAGGGTTTAACAAGTTAGGAATCAAGTCCAATCAAGGCTTACTAGGGGATTCAAGATTAACGCCCGCAGTAATGGCCAGGGACAATAATCGCTAGAAGAAGTGTATAAAAAGGATAGATTTATCGTGAATTATCAATTAAGTAATTTAAATAATTGCGAATTACGAATTGCGTATAAATGGAGCAAACAATAAATCAAGTCATGCTGCAACTAACTTCCACAGATGACTAAAATCTAATTTAAACTAATTCCAATCAAACTAATCCTCATCAAAGCTCACAAAGATGGGCTAATGATGATTCATTAACTGACGAATCAACTCCAGAATTAACCAGATATACGCTTGCTGTAAATGGTTTGCTTGCCCACGGTCACTGTGTCAATAATAGCCACTACCGCCGCATCAATAGGACGACGCTCACTATCCCTAGTTTGACGCGCACCACTGCCACGGCTAACCAAAACCCATTCCTCTACTCCAGCACCTACTCCGTCGGCTGCCACTTCATATTCTGGTAACAACTCGCCATACTGATCAATAAATTGCAGTAAAAGAAACTTTGTGCCCGAAAGACTCGGTTCCTTATAGGTGCTGACCACTGTACCGCAAACTTTTGCAATCTGCATGAACTTTGCTCGTAAAGATGCTTGTAAAGAAATGGGCGATGATTTCCCCTAAAAAGCTTAGGGGACAAAGCATTAAGGACGGTTGCCGGGACGAATAGAGTTTACGTTGTCGCGGAATTGCTCTACGTCTTCGGTGTAGCGAATCGGCAACACATATTCCAAGTTTTCATGGGGACGAGCAATAATGTGGGTGGAAAGCACTTGACCACCATTAACGCGCTTTACAGAGTCGGTACCAGCAGCAACGGAAGCTTGTACTTCGGAAACGTCGCCACGCACAATTACGGTAACGCGACCGCTACCAATCTTCTCATAACCAACCAAGGTAACCCGAGCGGCTTTGACCATTGCATCAGCGGCTTCCACAACGGCGGGAAAACCAAGGGTTTCAATCATTCCAACTGCGATCGCCATGAATCTTTCTCCTTAAAAAAGTCTGAAAATCTGAAAATTTGTCAAATCTGCTTGATATTGCTATCGCAGACGTAAAACCAAAAGTGTAACTAAATCAAGTAACTAACTACAAATATTACAACTCGCAAAAGTTGGGCTAGCCAGTTACTTCATAATCATGGCTCAAAGTATTTTGAGCTACAACCATTTCCGAGGAGTCTACCTAAACTAAATGCACAGCACCTTAAGGTTGATCAAAAATCACAACTAAAGAATTTAAGATTTGTTCTATAGGTCTAATTGCGTCAATCTAGTAATATGCCATTGTTTGTGGCAAATAATTTGCAATCAATTGGTGGATGATCATCAAAAAGTACTCGACTAAAGCCTAATTAAATTGAATTAAACTTAATTAGTTAAACTTAATTAAATCCAACTAAACATTCTAATTAAACATTTAAGTTTAGTGACTTAGCCAAATCATGAGATTAACTACCAATTAATTCAGTGATATTTAAGCATTACTAGTGGCTGAATTACCGTGAATTTAACACTGAGCAAAACCTAATAGCACAAACCTGCAACTCTGGGATTTAAACCAAGCAAACTGTGATTAGACCTAGATAGGCTCATCAGTTTAGTAGGCAAACTGTTCTACGTCTCGTGTGTAACGGATCGGCAGAACATATTCAAGGTTCTCTTGAGGGCGAGCAATAATGTGGGTAGAAACCACTTCACCGCCGTTGACTCGCATCGCGGAGGCAGTACCAGCCGCAATGGAGGCTTGCACCTCAGAGACATCCCCTCTAATGATCACCGTCACGCGCCCGCTACCAATTTTCTCGTAACCTACGAGGGTAACCCGGGCGGCTTTGACCATAGCATCGGCTGCCTCTACAACAGCAGGAAAGCCTCTGGTCTCAATCATTCCAACTGCAATTGGCATAGAGTGTGAGCAAGGGAGTTAAATCTTGAGCAAAGATTTTTGTGGTGGTGACGAAAAATATCGCCATGCCACAACATCATTGAGTATTTTATCGTGATTTGCACACTGTTTTGGCAGTTAGTGGCAAGGTCAGATTAATTAAAAGCGTGGCTGAATAAAAGACGGGTTATTCAAGTTACTTTTATATCCACAATAATGACTGGTGGTACTTTTGACAACATAAGTTGTGATGATCAATTTAAATAAGCTAAATAATCAGGGCTTATTTATTGACGGGAATGGCTTAAGGGATAGGCTCTGTGGGGCGTTAGAGAGGGACTTAGAGGGGGCGCTCGTTGGGTAAGGTTTCCCGCTGGGGAATTTGCAGGTCGGGCAGTTCGATGAGCTCGGGTTCGAGGATCGGGATTGCTTCGGGGGTGAGGGTTTTGAGGGGATCTTTGATGTAAAGGGGCATCCGCAAGGGCTGGGGTTCTTCGATCCAGCAGGCGGCAGTAGGTAAGGTGTCTTCGAGGTCGTCGAGGGGACGGGGGACGATCATTAAAGTGTGGAATTCGCCAATGCGTTCGGCTTCATACATCCCCGCTTCGATGGCCATGGTGACATCAGCGACGTTACCTCGAATGATCGCGGTGCAAAGTCCAGCGCCAATGGTTTCATAGCCGGATAAATGCACGTCAGCGGTTTTGAGCATGGCATCGGCGGCTCCAACTAAAGCGGGAAAGCCTTTGGTTTCTAATAGCCCAATGGCTTGGTTGCTGAGACGACTGTATCCCCCTTGCATATATTGGGTGATGCGCCGTGATATGGGTAGGACGACATCTAGATTGGGGTAGGGACGGGGAATGACTAGGGTAGAAACGAGTTGACCAAATTCTTTGGCGGTTTCGGCTCCGGCTTCAACGGCAAGGCGGACATCGGTAATCCGGCCGCGAATCATTGCAGTACAATAGCCGCCGCCGGTTTTTTCGTAACCAACAAGGCGCACTGAGGCAGATTTGAGCATCATGTCCGCAGTGCCAACAATGGCGGGAAAACTAATTGTAGCAATCATGCCTAGGGCACTGTCGCGAAACTCAGCATCAGCGGTCATAGCTCTCCTTGTCATCAGACGGCTAGATTTTAAGGTTAACGGGTATTAGGCAGAAAAGTAATTTATGCACCCATTAAATTTAGGATTGCCGGTGCAGTAATTGATCCGTAAGTTAGCGGGAGCAGTTCTTGGGTAAGGTTGGGCAATTATGCCCCAGTATATTCACCAAGGCAATAGTTATGATTTGACAACAAATGCCGCGCTTTATAGCCGTTGTTTGATGGGATGACGCATAAGTTAAAGATTTATTTAAATATAGCGCTTTTCTTCTGGTCTAAATTCTCATTCATCATCAATGGCATTTCAATTTAATAAAAATTAAGCCGGATCAATCATAGTTTGCGGCAATATTTTGAGTTGAATTTTGATGTAAATTCTGCTTGGTTTTTGGGTGGGCATCGGTAAAATTTTCAATATGATTTCTCCTCTGAATTTCTAAATATAGTTTTATGATAGTTTTATTTTGAGGATTAGTTAATATGCTGATAATTAATTAAATTCAATCGCTTTAATCCTCGAAATTTAATTACTACAAACCTCATTAAAGTAATATTACTGCAACAAGTATCAGCTCACTATTAAACTATTGATTTTAATGAATTACACCAATTAAATTATCAACAATTGCAGGATAATTTCAATCAATATAAATCTGTGATATTCTAAAGCAAGATGAGCAAATCAGTGGATTGTTGCTGAATTGCTAAAATTAAATCCAATTAAATTAATTTCGACTATAATTGACTGAAAGTATGCAGGTTGAATTTAGGGGATATAACTGTAGATTGATAACTTGGTTTAATATTTCAGTTTGAGCAACAGATCCTATCCTCCAAAAAACTTACAAAAAACTGCTAGTACATATTTCTAATACCGGAAGCATGAATTCTATCAGATATATTTCATTATTTAAATCCCACAAACTGAAGCAAACCAGATAAAATATCAGAATAAAGAAATGTAAAATGCAGCTAATTATCAGTTAAATGGAATCAATCACAATCAAATACACCATTTAAGATATGCTTGCAGGTAATATAATTACATATAGGACTTATACTGGCTAGCAAGAAGTTGCTGAAACAACAGAATTGACAGAATTTGTAATATACACTAGCTATTCTATAAAAGATGTCAAAATTGTTATTCCGAATAATTTCTGGATGTCTATGAGTCGGCACTAAGGATATGATTTTTATCGGGTTTCGTGACTTCTCAGCATAAACTTGTCATAATAAATTATAAAATTAAACTTAGAGCCACTGCGTTGTCTGTGCATTTTGACCCAATCTAGATCTTAGCTATATCCAACAGCGTCGTAGACATGGACATCCCACCAATCAACAACAAGAAAGAATATATTCTGGTTGTCGATGATACCCCACCTAATCTGCATTTGCTGTTAACTATGCTGACACGCAAAGGCTATGAAGCACGGGGCGTAGTAGATGGTCAGACAGCATTAATCGGGGTTCAGGTAGAGATGCCAGACCTAATTTTGCTAGATATTAATATGCCCAATATGAATGGGTTTGAGGTTTGTGAAAAGCTGAAAGCCGATGAGCGCACGAAGGATATTCCGGTAATTTTTATTAGTGCGCGGGACGAGGTTTTAGATAAGGTGCAGGCTTTTTCCATTGGGGGCTGCGACTATATTACAAAGCCTTTTCGCATTGCGGAAGTGTTGGCACGGGTAGAAAATCAGCTTTTACTCTGTCGGCTCCAAAAGCAGCTACAACAGCAAAACCGGTTACTTAAAGTTGAGATTGAACATCGCATTGCTGTGGAAAGGGCATTACAGCAAACCAATGCCGAGTTACAACGACTGGCTAATTTAGATGGTTTAACTCAATTGGCGAATCGACGACGCTTTGATGAATATCTCCATCAAGAATGGCAGCGGTTGGCAAGGGAGCAGCGGCCGCTGTCAATTATTATGTCGGATATTGACTTTTTCAAAAATTACAATGACTATTACGGGCATTTTGCGGGTGATGATTGTCTACGGCGGGTAGGAGCAGTTTTACAGCGTTCGGTACGTCGTCCGGCAGATTTAGTGGCCCGTTATGGGGGGGAAGAATTTGTGGTGGTATTATCGGGAACGGACGCAGAAGGGGCTTTTCATGTGGCGGAAGCAATTCGTAATGGGGTATTAGAGGAAAAAATTCCCCATGAAGAATCAAAGGTAAATCAGTATGTAACTTTGAGTATGGGTGTATCTAGTCTGATTCCTAAGGTAGATGCGGCTCCTTCGGTACTGATTACGGCGGCAGATTATGCTTTATATCGCGCTAAAGAATTAGGTCGGAACCAGAGTTATCGCATTGGTTAGTCAACTTTGAGAAATGATCTCGCTTGAATTGCTCGGATCTGGCAGAGTTTCACTAATAGCAATATGGGGGATTGAGTTGCCTTACTTGATCAAGCCTTCTTAATAAAAGTATTTATTTATGATAGTGATGCTACACCTAAAGCGTTAATTGTGTTAACTTTTAAAAATTATTATAAATATCTCTTATCAAAGTCATTGATTGGCTACAGGAAAGTTATACATTTGAGATCAAAATTGCATTATTAAGGATTGAATATTAAAGGGTTTGAAGTTGCTGACTATTTCTGATTATGGCTTTAGGCTCATCAATTTATCCTAAGATAAAATTAATGACTAACTAATATAGTCTCTGGCAGAAAAGCTAGGACAGGTAAAAATTGTAGTCAAGGCTAAGTCATAGTTAGGGCTTTAGTCTCATTACATAACCCTGCAATATTCTCTTGAATTGACTGACTATACAATTTTGACTCCTTATATGTCCGTTGAGAAATTAAGCGGATTAATTTCATGGCTATAGCCAGTTTGACATGATCATGATATTGGGGAATGCAGTTTTGTACCTGCGGATTTAATATTTAAATCGGAAAGTTGTCTCTCTTAAAATTGCCCCTTCAACAGATGAATCCTTTCAATATTAAGGGTAAATTTGGAGTGCAGCAATAATCCATCACAACACGTTAGCTGTGGCACAAATTGACTTCTTATCGCATCAAATTCAAGTGATTTATATGCAAAAATTAGATGCACAAATAAGTGAAATTGCTCCCGTCGGCTTATTTTACGCTGATTTACGGGGACGTTATTTGTATGTCAATCCTTTTTGGATCAAAATGACGGGAATATCCCTAGAAAATGCTCGAGATTATGGTTGGGCCAAGGCTATTCACTCTGAGGATCGCGATTTTGTCGAAACAGTTTGGTATGACTGCGCCCGTAAATTAATTCCGTTTGAGATTGAGTATCGTCTTTGTCCAGACCAAAGTTTTCAAACTTCTTTTTATAAAAGCCAAGTTCAAAATGAAGTAGTTTGGGTTTATGCCCATGCGGCGGCGGAACGGGATGAATATGGGCGGGTGTTGGGTTATGTGGGGGTAATTACTGATATTACAGAGCGTAAACACAGCGAGGCAGCTTTAGCGGTTAGTTATCAGTTTGGGCAAAGATTGGCCGATGCTTCCCCAGATATTTTGTATATTTATGATGTAGCTGCCCAAGGGTTTGCTTATATCAATCAACAAATTGAGTATGTCTTAGGTTATAACAGCAATCGTTTTATTAAGCAGCCTTTAGCATTGGTCTATCAGCCTATTGTCTATGGGGTAGATGTTGATTTACTGCAAGACCATGTGCAAGCCTTAGGCCAATTAGCGGATGGAGAAATTTTAACCACAGAATATCGAGTTTATGATGCTGGGGGACAAATCAAATGGCTCCGTAGTCGCGGCATGGTCTTTGAACGGGATACCCAAGGCAATGTCCGTCAAGCCATTGGGACTTTGCAAGATGTTACGGAATATAAGCAGCTAACCAGCCAATTGGAGCGCAAAATTGATCAAGAGCGAATTTTCCACGGCATTGTGGAACGGATTCGTGAGTCTTTGGATATTGAAACCGTATTACTGGCTAGTGTGCGGGAAATCAGCCAATTTTTGGGCTTGGATCGGGTGCTGTTATATCAAATATTTGCCGATGGCGGTGGAGTGGTAATTGCCGAAACCGTTAAACCAGGATTTACGGCGATTTTGGGTCAGACTTTTGGTAGTGAAACAATGCCCCAAAGCTGCTATAGCAAATACTTACAGCCTAATGCTTATGTGGTGCAACAAATTGATGATCCCGATTTATTGCCCTGTATGCAAAAATTTCTGCAATCGTTCCAGGTGCAGTCTAAGTTATCCGTACCAATTATGGATCGACAGCAAAATAGACTGTGGGGAATGTTAATTGTGCATCAATGTAATGGTAAGCACGATTGGCAAGAGTCGGAAATTAACTTTTTACAGCAGCTAGCCGGACAATTAAGTTTAGCGATTCAGCGCTCAGGGCTATATCATCAACTGCAAAAGCAACTGGACGAACAAGCCCAGACGGAAATTCGCCTCCAGGAACTCAATGAATTATTACTCACCGCCAATGCCGATCTATCCAGAGCAACACGGCTCAAGGATGAATTTCTGGCTAATATGAGCCATGAATTACGCACCCCTTTGAATGCAATTTTAGGTATGTCTGAAGGATTATTAGATGAAGTGTATGGAGCATTGAATGATAATCAGAAAGAACTCATTAGCATTGTGGAGAAGAGTGGTAATCATCTTTTAGATTTGATTAATGACATTCTAGATTTAGCCAAAATTGAATCAGGCAAATTAGAATTACATATTACCAGTGCCTCGGTAAATACAATCTGTCATACTAGTATGGCATTTATCAAGCAATTAGCCCAGCGCAAAAAAATTAGCCTTTCCATTGAAATTGAGCCAAATTTAGGCTTAATTACCGTAGATGAGCGGCGGATTCAACAGGCTTTAATTAATTTGCTCAGTAATGCGGTGAAATTCACTCGCGAGAATGGCTGGGTTAAACTTAGAGTATTCACCATCAGAAGAATTGATCCCCCCTTCTATGCGGATCAAGAATGCATTGCTTTTGAAGTTAAGGATAATGGCATTGGTATTGCACCGGAAGATCATGGGCGATTATTTCAATCATTTGTGCAAATCGACAGTAGCTTGTCGCGCCACCATGCTGGCACTGGCTTAGGCTTGGCTTTAGTGCGGCGGATTGTGGAAATGCATAATGGTTTAGTGGAATTAGAGAGCGCTTTAGGGCAGGGCAGTTGTTTTACGATGGTTTTGCCCATGAAATCTCCTTCATCCAATGACAATAATCATAATAATTTGATTTATAACAAGGTTCTGATTATCACCGAAGAGCATAATAGCGCCGATGATCACCTGACACGGATTTTAATGGAATTAGGAATTCGTTGTGTGGTGTGTTCCTTACAGGAAGACATTTATTTATCGGCATTACGGGGCAGTCCGGATCTAATTATGATGGAAATCACCAGCGCTCCGACAGCGGCATGGCGGGTGATGGATCGTCTGCAACAGTTTCCCCAAACCAGAGATATTCCAGTGGCAGTGGTGGGAAATTTAACTCATCCTAGTTTAGCTTATGAGCATGGTGCAACCCTTTATTTTCCTAAACCGTTGTCAAGGGAAATCCTTTTATATGCTTTTCAACGGATTCAATCCAATCAAGCCCATCACGCTAGTCAGTTAGATAAAGAAGCAAAATTTATCGCCAGCAACAACTTACCTCAGCCCAATAATATTCCCAATAATATCAATGAGCATATTAATGAGCGTGGTATACCGCAGCATCAAGTTATCTCAAACTATGCGGCAATTAATCCCTCAATTAATATTGCTAGCAATAATACTTCAACTAATCATAACAACCTTTACCAGCCCATCCAAATTGAAAATAAAGCGAATGGAACTAGTAAAATTAAAGCTAATGTTGATTTGAGTGGTTTGGAAAATCCTCCGAAAAAACCCTTACTTCTAGTAGCTGAAGATAGTCAAGACAATATTGATACAATCGTTCCTTATTTGGCGGCTAAAGGTTTTGAAGTAATTGTGAGCCAAAATGGCAAAGATTGTTTAATCCAAGCCCAGCAACAAAAGCCTGATTTGATTTTAATGGATATTCAAATGCCGCAAATGGACGGTTTTACGGCGATCCAACACCTTAGAGCCAACTCTTTAACGCAAAAAATTCCTGTTATTGC
>JBAXSK010000051.1:0-20468 GCA_037130765.1 Pseudanabaena sp. ELA607 | reverse complement strand
CTTTTCTGATTTCTACATCTTAACCTCTTTCAACAACTTTGTGACATTACCGATTTTAGGGCATAAAACACCGAAAAATTATCCGATATCTGATGATAATGCAGTTAAATTTAGCTATGCTAGATCAATTTAGACTAATTGGCCATAATTTCTTGAATTTCTTGGAGCCGCTATGTCCCACCACAACAAAGAAATATTAGCATTTGGCTTGTCTGTAATGATTACAGGAGCCGCCGTTGCTGCTGCATTTATGTTGTTTAATGGACAAGCCAAATTTTTAATCCCAAATATTCAAAACAATCTAGATTCATCACCAAATAACTTATTAGCGGTCAATCCCGCCATAACTGCTCGAAAAAGCGAAGGTGAGCGGTTAATTATGGTATCGCGGCGCAACACCGACAAAGAAGAAGGCATTAAACTCTATGCCCAAAAAAATTATGCAGCGGCTGTAGCGAAATGGCAAACCTACCTAGACAGTCAGGGGGGACGCACCGATCCCGAAGCTCGGATTTATTTCAATAATGCACAAATCGCTGAAAAAGATAGCGCCAAAATTGCTGTAGTTGTGCCTGTGGGTAGCAATCGCGAAATTGCCGAAGAAATTTTACGGGGGGTGAGTCAATTACAGACAGAAGTTAATAGTCAGGGTGGAGTTAACGGCAAACTAATTAAAATAGCGATTTTGAATGATGATAATTTACCAGATGTGGCGCAAGATATTGCTCAGTATCTTGTTAATGATAAAACATTCCTTGCCGTAGTTGGTCACAATGCCAGCGATGCCTCCAAAGCTGCCGCACCCATCTATGAAAAAGGTGGCTTAGTGATGGTGTCTCCCACTAGCAAGTCTAAAGACCTCACTGGCAGCGGTAAGTATATCTTTCGCACCGTAGCAAGTATCGTATTTGAAGTGGACTTGCTATATCAATACAGTATCAAAAATAAAAATGCGAACCAAATTGCTATTTGCCTCAGTGGTGATAATTTAAGCCTTTCCATGCGAGATGCATTAGTCAATCGCCCCAAATTCAATCCCATTCCTTGCAGTTTAGCGAGTAGTAATTTTGATGCTGATGCCATAGCCAATCAATTACTCAATGCCAAAATTGACGCTCTGATTATTGCTGGTGGCACACGTAAAGATTATGCCGAAAATAGCATCAAATTGGCTAAAGCTCTGAAAAATCGCATGGTGATTATGAGTGATTCCTCGCTATATACCAAAGAGCCAACCCTAACTTTTAGCCCGGGAGCTTCAGAAAATATGGTAATCTCTATCCCTTGGCATCCTGAGGGCCCCAACAGTAAAGAATTTGCGGACAAAGCAGAAAAGATCTGGGGTGGGAGAGTTAATTGGCGCAGTGCCACTGCCTATGATGCATTATTAGCCATCAGTACGGCTTTAAAAGCGAATCCAACCCGCGAGGGCATCCAACAATCCTTATCCAGTAAAGATTTTGCGGTGGATGGAGCCGCCGGTACAATCCGATTTAGTAGTGATGGTGATACCCAAAACCGTCCTATTCTCGTCAAAGTGACTAAAAAAGAACCTTCTCAATCTGGTACTGGCTACGATTTCATTCCTTTTTAAGCCCTATCTAGATAGAATCTTCAAGGAACCCACCGCCAATGATGATTCAGTAAATCACTCCTCAATCAATGTGCAATCATCCTTACTGTCTAGTCCTCAAGAGCGATCATTTCCTTTCCATTTACCATAACTAATATCACCTCAACTTCTCAAAAAGATCCATAGAATCAACCAATATTTGCAAAACTAAACAAGTTCATAATTAATCTTAATCAATTAATTTTAGGGAATGATTAAATTTAAGCCATTGGGAACATTTCAATAAAATGTTTGTCACGATACAGTAATTGCAGTATCAATAAATTATTGTTACGTCAACTTGACAAATTGATCCCCGTGAGGTGTAGTCATGAGCGACCTATCCTTAGAAAAGCAATTTACCCACATGATGTTTTGCCAACAGATCCAAGAAATCGAGTTGGATGCCGCTAGGCAACTGTTAGAAGAATTGCATCTTTTATACTTGGGGCAACAAGCGATGATGGTTAAACTTGCTAAACAAGAATTTTTCGGTCAGTAGTTTTTGAGGACGCATTGTGTTTTAGGTTTGGCATAATCTATGACTCCCCTAGTCGCAGCCAAACCTAAAACCGTTCCTTTTAACAATCGCCACTGCGATGTCATTAATGTTAGTGAAGATGTTAGTCAATTACTCTCATCATGCCATGATCATCGCAAGGAAATCCTGATTTCCGTAGAACTGATTTCCTGCTGTGCTAAACTCCCTGCCTGAATTTTTTTAATCTAGCAGTAACGCTAAAGCTTTTACTAGAGCAAAGGCTAATATTTTGGAATATGTTAGCTATTGAGAATTAGTTCTATCGCTGAGATTAAATCCTTCGCAATATGTTTCGGCTTAAGTTGTGCCAATTGTTGCTGATCCCTAATGCCACTCAAAACACCAATGCTTTGCACCCCATGAGTTTGCGCGGCGATTAAATCTGCTTCCGTATCACCAATCATCCATTGAATTTCTGTTGGGGGTAATAGCTTTTGCGCTTGGTGCATCAAGTTCGTTTTATCGGTCACGTCATCGGTTTTGATGAAGTCATCGGCTAAGTGAAACCGATTCTCTGGGGCAAAAAATCGCGCTAAATCATACTGTTCTAATACTGGAATGAGTTCCCTAGTCCGTCGCATTGTCATGACCGCTAATTCCCATCCGGCGGCTTGCATTTTTTCGAGGGCACTAATGGCGGTGGGAATAAGGCGATCATGCTGAAAATAAGGATCAGTGTGGACGGTATTGCGCCGGAGTTCCCAAAATCTCTGGGGTTGATTGCCTTCATTTAAACCAGTGATGATCGCAATATCTTGTTCTTTCGTTTTAGCGCGTTTGAGATCCCAAAAAGCTGATTTAGTCAGGATTTGCACTGGTTGCTCGGGTTGACGCACCTGTGCGACGCATAGCAAATAAACTTGATAATAACGTTCCGATACATCCATGATCGGCCCATCAAAATCGGTAAACAGACGGGGAGGAGGGGATTGGGGCTGAGTGATCATAGATAAACTGAAAATACGCTATCGTTGCGGAAAGAAGTTTCGCTATTATAGAACCAGACTGAACCCAAAATAATCTTTCATGATCAAATGGCATGAATTAGAACCTTGTACCCCATAAGCTATAGCTTGATTATCATAAGCTATAGCTTGATTATGCTTAAGAGGCGGTAAATTAAACCACTACCTATCACTGCTACCGGAATCGTTAAGACCCAAGCACTGAGGATTTGCCTGACTAGTTGCCAGTTCGTCTCCTGCGGGGTGATCGCTGTGGTCATCGTGTCACTATTACTGATTAACTGGGCATTTTGGGCGAGGCCAATCCCAATTACGGCTCCGACTAAAGCATGGGTACTAGAAGCCGGAATCCCCAAGGCTGAACCCATTAACACTGTGGTGCTAGCGGCTAACTCAGCGACAAAACCAGTTTGGGGCGTAATTAACGTGATGTCTTGCCCCACAGTGCTTAAAACCCGCTGTCCCCAAAAAATCAGTCCTAAAACAATCCCAATGCCACCGAGCAATAACAGCCATGTTGGGGTCTCTAAGTCCCTAGATAGGGTGAGATAATTCTCTTGCCAAAATACTTTCACCGCAATAAACATCGGGGCAATGGCGTTACCCACATCATTCGAGCCGTGGGCAAAAGCCATAGTTGCCGCGCTCATGATTTGCAACTGGCTGAAAATATCTGTGCTATGGCGTTTGGGGATCAGATAATTCGTCGCTAAGGCACTAGAGCCAAACCATAGCAAAACCAAAAGCCACCGGGTTCCATTGTCATGACTATTCCCATGACCGCCGATAGCATGAAGTAAACTGCTACCCACCACAGCCAAAGTCACACCGACCAGCCACGGTAGCCACTCGATCAGTCGCTGTGAGTCGATCCAGTGGTAGATAAATCGCATCCCCAGCCATGCCATTACTCCGGCTAAGACTGGGGTGATCAGCCATGCCCCAGCAATAAAAACCATTTTCTGCCAATTAATGCCATCGGTTCCGGCAACTACGAGGGCAAATCCTAATAATGCACCCACAATACCGTGGGAAGAAGCCACCGGTACACCAAAATGATTAGCCCATTGCAAACCAACCCCACAGGTCAGTAATACGGCCACCATCCCCATCAATAACACCTGAGGAGATTGGTTTAACACTAGGGGCGTAACTAAACCATTAGCCAAAGTATTGGCGACTTGATGCCCGAAAAACACTGCCCCAGCTAGTTCCATGATTGCCGCAATCAGAATCGCTTTACGCCATGACAGCGCCCCTGAACCAACGGAAGTTCCCATGGAATTAGCTAAGTCATTCGCCCCTAGCATCATTGCAAAATAGAGCGCTAAACCGCCAATCAGCCACAACAAAGCTATTCCCATTAAATTCTCTATATCTAGAAGCTAAAGACGGCTATATCTAATCATCGCTTTTGACCGTCGTTTTTGCTAGCTCAGCCTTTACCAAAAAAATAATTCAAATATGGGATAATCATGAATATTATCTGATCAAGTTTCATTGCGAGATGATATGGCTTTTGTGCAAGGATAACCAATCCTATGTCAAGCATCCCACACCAAAACCATTGCCTACCCCAGCCGTTGCTGATTTGTGGGGTACAGGCTATTAATCCTAAAATTATTAATCATGAAATATTGATTGAAATGCGGACGGAGAGACTCGAACTCTCACATCGTTAGATACTAGAACCTAAATCTAGCGCGTCTACCAATTCCGCCACGTCCGCTTAACAAAGTACTTGTAGTCTTTGCCGTTGCTCATTATAGCATAGGTTTAGCAGTTTTGATATTTTTTTGTTTTTTTGATTTTATTCTGGCGAATGAGCTATATTTTGGGGCTTTTGACCAAATTAGTCTGATTGCAGATACAGGTATGCTGAATCATCAAGGGACGGTCTAAAATAAGTATCATTATGGACAATGCAGATCTGACTACTTTTGTACACCGTGCTTACACCTCTGCCGCTGAGTTGGTGCGGTTTAGTGCTAAGCAACGGGGCTTGTTGATTGGGGCAGTGGCCGACAGTATTCGCAAGCAAAAAAATCAAATCCTTGAAGCTAATACCCTTGACCTCGAATCCTGTCGTGATTTGGCAGTGCCAGAATTGGTCTTGGAATGGGTCAAGTTAACCCCCGAACGCCTCAATAGCACCGTTGACTGTCTCCATGCCATTGCCTCGGCTCCCGATCCATTGACTACGGTGTTTTACCAAGAAGGGTTTCGCCGGATTCCGTTGGGGACTGTGGCGTTTATCCATGAGGGTTTCCCACAGTTGGCGGTGATTGCGGCAGCGATGTGTCTTAAGGTGGCTAGCAGTACGATTATTAAAGGTGGGAATGAGTGTAGTCATACCCAAAAGATTTTTGTCGAAATCATTCGCGAGCAATTAGATAAATACAATTTTCCTGAAAACACCATTATTGTGCCGCCGCCGGGCAGTGCTATTAAAGACTTGCTGACCCAAGAGCGTTATTTACGCCTAGTGATTCCCTATGGTCGGCCGAGTTTTGTGCAGCAAATTTCTAAGCAAGTAACGGTTTCGGTTTTACCGACAGCAATGGGCAATTGCTATTTGTATGTAGCACCTTCAGGAGATTTAGAGCAAGCCAAAACGATTTTCTTAGAGAGTCATCGCAGTGATCCTGATCCGGTCAATGCCGTAGAGAAGATTATTTTGCATCGCAGTTGGCTTACTAAGGAATTAGTCCCTTGGCTAGAAAGTTTGCGTAATGCCGGTTTTACCCTGAAAGGTTGTGATGTGATGATGGCCTATGCGCGGGAAATTTGGGAATGGGATAGCTATTCATTTACGCCGATGGGTAATACAACGATTCAACCTGTGCCCAATGAGAACTTCTGGGGTCAAGCCTATTTAAATAAAACCGTAGCTCTCAAAGTAGTTGATAGTAATGAAGAAGCGATTACATGGATGAATCAATACAGCAGCGGTCATGCCGATGTGTTAGTCACTGATTCGCTCCAAGAAAGTCAGCGATTCAGTCAGTCAGTCAATAGTAGTACGTTGTATATTAATACTTCTAACCGCTTCCGGCGCTATAGCACAGGAGAGAATGGGTTGCATCTTAATTCACGGATTATTTTGGGAATGTCTAGCCTAAAAACTAGGGGAGCATCAAGGTTTCCGGGCTTTATTGATCTGCATACCCTGACTACGATTAAGCAAATTATTAGTGGTTAAGCCATTAATCTTAGTTTAATCTTAATTAATCAGAACTTACGCAGAAGTCTCTAAAACCCTGACCCCTAGCTTCTCTAGCATTTTGGGAGATAAGGGCAATTTGGATTTTGCGTAAGTCCTATTAATTTTACTCCATTAGTGAAGAGGATAATTTTTAATTGGAACGATAGAAGAGAATGAGGGGTGTAATTATAGTTAATCAAATTTATTTTGAGATAGTACTCAAGCAATTACTACCAAACTTATTAAGCTTTAAAAATGTTGTGTTAGTAAGCACTTTAGTGCTAAAGATAAAGAAACACTAGAATCAAAAACGTCTTATTCTTAATTAAAATAACCATAGCCGTTAATCCTCAAGAAACTTTAGAATCAAATTTGAATTGTGTTGCTAAAAAATCAATAAAACAAGTGATTTTTGCTGGATAAAAACGACTACGACGATAGACCCCACAAATTGGCAAAGAAGTTGGCTGATAGTCTTGTAAAACGATTTGTACATCCCCACGATCAATCTCATCACCAAACATCCAAATTGGCGTAACCGCAATTCCCAAATCAGATAAAACTGCCGCACGCACCGCAACTGAGCTATTGGTTTGAAAGCATCCGCTCACAGGCACTTTAATTATCTGCTCTTGCTCTGGATAATTTTTAGTTGAATTTTGATCTCGAAAATGCCACTCATTACTGGTGGATAAATGCGTATAAACAATGCAGTTGTGCTGTATTAAATCATGGGGGACTTCTGGTTTCCCTGCTTCCTCGAAATAACGTTTTGTTGCCACTGTCACACGACGGGTCGTGCCAATATGATGACTAATTAGAGAATGATCTAGTTGGCTACCGATACGAATAATCAGATCTAAACCACTTTCAATAATATCCACAAAATGATCGGCCATCATCAAATCAATTTTGACATCAGGATAGTATTCCATAAATAATTTCAGGCGCGGTACAATCTGCATTTGCCCAAAAAGTACCGGACATCCCAAACGCAAAATCCCTGAGGCTTGTGGTTTAGCTGTTAAACTAGCCTCTGCTTCGGCAATTGTTTCTAAGATTCTTTGGCAATACTGATAATATTTTTTACCTTCTTCAGTTAAGCTCAAATTAGTAGTAGAACGAGTGATTAATTGCACACCTAAATATTTTTCTAGTGCGGCAATCTGTTTACTAATGGTTGGTTGAGTGGTTTTTTGCTCCCGCGCTACGGCAGAAAAGCTATTCATTTCCAGCACTCGCACAAAACTTTGCATACAGCTAATGCGATCCATCTTGCCTTATGTCCTAGAACTAGATCTAAAAATCTACTAATCATCAAATCATCTTAACATCACTTATGCCAAGGCAGAATATATCATATTCTATTTTAGCTACTTCTCAAATCAATCGAAATAGATAATTATGAAGAAGTTAACTTCCCTCACGTAAAATCAAGATGCTAAAGTTTAAATCCTTGAGTCCTTTACTGGCTCCACTTAGCCTTGCTGGTGTAATTATTGTAAGCGATGTAGCTGTACATAGCTTTGTGTCACAATCAATCAGTATTGTCATGGCTGCCCCAGAAATGACCGTGGCACAAAAAATTGAGATGATTACCAAAAACAAAGGGCAAATTGGCAGTGGTGATCAATTAAGAAGATTTTTCTTTGGTGATTTGTTGCCCTTGGGTGTACAACCTGGTGGTGCAGGTATGGTCGTTAATCTTTACAATAAGGCTAATGATGTTACATTCGCTTATTGTGCCACCTATGATGTAGTGGTCGCAGTTAAAAAAGGGCGCGTTGCAGTTTTTCCCTCTAATGAAGTGAAATAGCTTCTTGTCTATGTTTCCCATTAGAGAGGCTTTGAGAAGTTAATTGCGGCGTTTGAGGAGAATCTAAATCATACCAATGCGTGACCAGTTCCTTTGTTGGTCACGCATTTGGTTAAACGCAGAAGTGTTGAATTAGTAAATAAAACTTACAGCGTTTTCCGATCTGACACCGTACAGATGCTAATAATTAAACCTTTGGGATGCGGTCATCTTGACTGCCAATAGTGTAACTTACAGCAGTTTCCGATCTGATGTAATACAGATATTAATGATGAAACCTTTGTAGGGCAGGCATCTTGCGTGCCAATAATGTAACTCATTTAGATGAAATGTGCTTTATTTAGAAACAATGCGCTGTAAGGCAGCAATGAGAGTACCATAAATCAACTATTTTTATGTTTTATCGGAGTAAAATACCATTTTTTGCTCCCTCTTTCTATATGTCAACACTTGTTGTTTTAGCCCTCTCTTGAGATAAATTGAATCAACCATAAACCTTGATCGCCAATGCTTCAAGGTTGTAAAATCGTGAAATCACCACTCGGTAATAACATGGTGTTTTCCATTTGGCGGCGCACATCTTGAGACAGATTACTGCACTGGCTTAAACATTTGGCAAAAACGAGATTGGCTTGGATATAATTGCGTAAAACCTCTTCTTGGCTTTCGCTAAACTGCCAATCTTGAATACTTTTACGGTTTTGGATAATTAAATTACGCAATTTCTTAGACCATTCTAAGCCATACATCTGCCACCAACGGGGGAATTTATCTCTTTCATTGATGGGACTAGGTAAGCTTTGGAGTAAGTGATCCCGCTCTTTTTTGAACACTGGATTAAGGGCACAGGCTAGTTCTAAAATGGAATGTTGAGACACATATAACGCTAAATCCAAATTTAAAGCTAAATTAATAGACAAATCGATATCAATATCAGTTTCCATCTCATCAGATTTGCCCATCGCCCGCAGATGCGCCCGTTCCAACGATCTCGCATGGGCAATATCCAAAGCCCTAGTCCGATCTAAAACCCGAACTTTCTCTAACTCAAGATCAAAATATAATGCTCGTAAACTAACATTATTATAGTTAGAACTAAAATGCATCACCTGTTGATTAATCCACATTAGGAATGACTGCAAATGGGAATCATTATTAATAATTTTGTCTAGGGCATTTTTCATTTCCCGTAATAATGTGGCTGGATCATCAGTCAGACAAGTAATCAAGATAATTACTCCATGCCATGACCGATCGTTGAGATGTTCGAGAATGTATTTAATAATAGAAGGACGTAAGCGATGGGCTAAACGGTGGGCGGCCAGATAATCCTGTAATAATGGATAGCGGAAAACCACTAAATTACTCGCAACCCTCATCACTAAACTACTATCTTCCCAATGCTTGATCAGAAGATTACTGTCAACCACTGGCTGAGTGAACAGATTGATGCTCGCAATTGTACTCGGATTTAAAGGGGAATTGCGGATACGCTGGCTATTGTTGATTAGCTCATGAAGTACTTTTGTCATCTTACTTCCCTGCCAACCATGTTGATATTGCTCACGCCCCATGATAGCTAAATAGGAAAGATATTCGATTTGTTGCGATAAGGAAGTTAATGGCTCATGCGAAGGTAATAATTTACTATGATCCCAATGCCATAATAGAAGTTCAACCACTTCTTGATAAAAATCCCAGCCAAAAGATGGATTTTGCTCAAATCTGCTGGCCATATAGCCTAAAATTAAAGGATGACTGACGAGGGAATATATTTCTGGAGATTGCTCAATCAGATTAATGAGTGATTGAGTTTGTTCCTGATGGTTATGGTGGGATAAGGCAGTGGCTTTAAACCACTTCTCTACATAATTGCTGATTTGACGGGTGGTTAAAGGTGCTAAGGTGATGGTCATAAAACTACTTAAAAGTTGTCCAATCTCGCTATGGCGGGTGGCAATCACTATCCGTACTTTGGGATAAACGGATTGGAATTGTAAAATCTGCTGAATCAAATGCCGCTGCTGATCAGGCGGTAAATCATCCAATTCGTCGATTAATAGCCAAAATAAACCTTTACTCAAAGCCAATTGGATTTGCTTCTCATCATTAAATTTCTGATGTACCAAATACTGCTTCAACCATACATAGAGAGGATTCTGGCTATCGCATTTTTCACTAGGGGCGGTGGCGGCATCTTTGCCACTGACTAAATCTAAACAGCTACCAATTAAAGGCACACAACCTTTAAGTAATTTACCAGTGGCACATTGTCCCATGAGCCATCGCAGTGATGCGGTTTTGCCACTGCCAGCGGCTCCGGTTAATAAAATGTGATGATGTTGAGTTACTAAAGCAGTTAAGGGTAATCGTTGCGGTAAAGCTGCTTCCCACCATTGATCATGGTTGATGGGATCGGCCATCTGGTGCGTTAACTTTCTTAATAAAGGGGCATTTACTTGGCGGCGACGCTGATTCTGATCATAAAGCTTGGTCATCAAATTAAATTCTATAGACTGCCATTGCGGAACCTTATCATAAACATCTAATTCGATACAAATATCGCGTAATGGTAATGGTTGCGCCCATCCCCAAACCTTCAGCCATTGCCAAGGTCGATATTGTTTGCCGGTGGGAATTATTTCCTTAGTAGTAACTGAATTATTGATCTGATTTGTTTCTTCTAGTTTGGCCACCACCGCTTCATCATAAGCGTCAGAAGATTCGGCCGCACTGTTTGATGATTTTGGGGAAAAATTAGTGGTCATAACTTTAGGAATATAAGGAGACAATAAATGGCAAAAGCTAATAGGGCGCAATCAGTCAAAAAATGACTTAATCTAGTTATTTCTGGTTTAATAGCACACGGTTATGCATCACAAATTTTGGTGGGGTAGGCATCTGGCCCGCTCATAGTGAGTATCGTGCCAATGGAATAGACTGTAACTAGGTAAATGAGCTAGCTCTCTCTGAGGTAAATTTATTTTATTTTAATAGGATCCATACCCCATCACACCAGAAACGACTGTATTAAGTCATTTTTTGAGGTAAAATTTGTCTGCGATCACCATAACCTATAGGCGCTAGCAGATGCGCTCGATCAATTATGAACAATTCCTTATTACCTCGAACTCTTGCCATTGATATTGGCGGTAGTGGTGTTAAAGCAATTGTACTTGATCCCAGCGGCAAACCTATTACCACCAGACAACGTTTAGCTACACCACAGCCACCGATCCCCGCAGCGGTTTTACCAGTGATTGATACGATTGTCGCCGCAGAAATTCAGACTGCTGGAGATGTGGAACGAATTTCCGTGGGATTTCCGGGGGTAGTACAGCGCGGTATTACGAAAAATGCCATGAATCTTGGCCCCACTTGGGACGGGTTTAATCTCTTGGCGGAACTAGAAAAGCGCTATGGCAAACCTGTCCGCATTGCTAATGATGCTGATGTCCAAGGTTATGGGGCAATGCAAGGGCAAGGGGTCGAACTAGTCATTACTTTGGGAACCGGATTTGGTTCTGCTTTGTTTGTCGATGGGCGGCTCGTCCCTAATTTGGAAATGGGACAACACGCTTTCCGTAATAATCAGAGTTTTGAAGATGAATTGGGACAAAATGGCTTAGGGCAAATATCCTATGAAGTTTGGAATCAACGGTTATTAGATGCCATTCATAGTTTAGAGCGCTTATTCAATTACGATTGGCTCTATATTGGTGGCGGCAATGCCCGTTTAATCAATGTGCCTCTACCAGCTAATGTCAGCATCGTATCTAATGATTTGGGACTGTTGGGGGGAATTGCCCTATGGCGGGATTAGCTAACTTAGTGGTTGGGAATTTAGTACTCAAACTGCACCAAAGCCACCGCCACCCGGAGTCTCAATTACTAATATATCCCCAGGGGCTACGGTAATATTACTGGTGCTGGGTAATTCCGTTATCGAACCATCGGCTTTATGCCACCAATTTTTGCCTTTGGCTCCATCAGAGCCACCCTCTAACCCAAACGGCGCATAAACCCGCTGATTTGATAAAATGGAAGCATTCATCGCCGCATTAAAGCGAATCTGCCGCACCACACCACAGCCGCCATGAAACGCTCCTGCACCACCGCTACCGTGGCGAATCGCAAAAGATAGCACCCGCACCGGAAATCGCGATTCTAATACTTCAGGATCGGTTAATCGGGAATTAGTCATGTGGGTATGCACGGCATCTGTACCATGAAAATCTTGCCCTGCCCCTGAACCACCGCAAATCGTCTCATAATATTGATAAGACTCATTGCCAAAAGTGAGGTTATTCATCGTACCTTGGGCGCTGGCCATAATGCCTAAAGCTCCATACAAGGCATTGACAATCATTTGCGAAGTCTCCACATTACCGGCAACCACTGCGGCGGGATAACTAGGATTTACCAACGAATTCTCTGGCACAATAATAGTCAGGGGTTTTAAGCAACCAGCATTAAGGGGAATATCATCATTGACTAAACTCCGAAATACATACAAGACCGCTGCTTTAACCACGGCAAATGGAGCATTAAGATTATTATTTTGTTGTGCCGATGTACCAGTAAAATCAATGATGCCATTACTGCTAAGATAATCAAAGGTAACCGTGACCTTGATTTGACTGTGGTCATCCATTGAGACAGTACAGCTTTTTGAGAAAACTCGCAGCGCAGATTTTGTCGCTAGTACACCTTGAGTAAATTGTTGAGGTTGTTGCGTTTCTGATTGCTCTAAAGTCCGAAATAAGCCAAATTCAGTGGCTATTAATTGACGAATCGCTTGGCGTACTGCTTGGGCGGCATTCTCCTGAATAAACGCCATTAGTGCGATCGTGCGTTGGTCGCTCACCTATCCTGAAATTTATGAGGTAGGTGCGTCCAACTTGGGACATATCATCCTTTACAGCATTATTAATTCTAAGGATGGGCAGCTATGTGATCGCGCCTATTTACCTGCACCTGACCTATCTGCAAAATTACGCGAAACCAAAACTGATTTATTTGCGGTGGAGTCTAAGCGTAGGTAGAAATTACCAGCCAATGTAGATATCATTTTGGTTTTCAGGCAGGTTAGCATTTCGCAAGGTAGTCTGCACATTGAAATTGTTATGATTTGAACTTGGTAAAGCCATATTGGCTTGAGTGTATATTGCATCTGCTTCAGCTTGTTCCGAGAAGTCAGAAATTTTTTGATTATGATTTTCTGTAATGCGAACAATGCGGCGAGAGGCAGACGCGCCAAGTAAGGAGCAGAAACTAGTTGCTATGAGGGATCTGCGATACAAAGAGTCTCGTTGGCAAATGCCTATAGTAAAGCAAGCGCAGCTAACCAAAATACCGATAAGAGCGACAACTGAAGATAATAATTGGATTTCTGAAGAGCGATTTTGCTGAGATAGTAAAGTCATAGCATTGTTCCAAAAACGACTCCGACAAGGGCAAATACGAATCTATAAATTACACCCATCAATAATTGAATATTTCTGGTGATAGCGTAAAAACTAAGTAGAGTGGGGAAGAGTACAACAACAACCAACACAAACATGACTATTTTTAATGTTTCTGCTGTGTTCAGAAGAATGAGATCGTAGATGATTGATGATACGAAGGTATAAAAGAACATAAACAAGAGAGCCGATATAAGCGCATCTGTTGGCTTAGGAGGGATATCAAAGAGTAGATTTAGAAAGTAGTTGATGTCTTTATTTTTATTCCCTCTACCTCTAGGTACTTCAATTTCTTCGATGCGTTCACCCATTACACCTGAACTTAGATGTCTTTTTACATGGTGTGATGAGTCTCTATAGTTATTCTTCATTGAACTAATCTCCTAGTTTTATGATTCAGAAATCAAAAGAAATTTGCCGTGATCGCTTCTGTCCTCTAAAGCTTCATGGGCTAAGTAGGCGCGTTCAAGCGGATAAAGATCGCCGATCCTTAGTTTTAGTTGTCCAGTCTGGATATAGTTGAAAAGCCTAGAAGTACTATCTTGATAGGCAACGCGATCGGAGATGTAATGTCCAATTATTGGACGAGTGATGAAAAACGAACCGCTTTCTTTATCGAGTCTACCTAAACCCATATTTAGGTCTAGTGAAGGGACAAGTCCACTAGATTGACCATAAAGCACCATCAATCCTCGACTCTTTAGGCTGTTGAGACTGGAGTTAAAAGTTGTTGCTCCAACAGAATCGTAGACAACATCAACTCCTTTCCCATCTGTATATTCCATGACTTTGTGGGCAAAATCTTCATGATCGTATCGAATTACAAGATCAACACCTGCTTCTTTTGCCAGTTGTGCTTTTGTCTCAGTAGAAACTGTACCTATCACAGTTGCGCCCAGAAATTTAGCTAGTTGTACGGCTAGAAACCCTACTCCACCTGCGGCGGCATGGATTAGAACTGTATGTCCTTGGTGTAATGGGAAAGTCTCATGGGTCAGAAACTGGGCTGTTAATCCTTGTAGTAGACAGGCTGCGCCTGTACTAAAGTCGATTTTAGGAGGTAGCTTGACTACTTTATCTGCTTGGACGGCTACATACTCTGCATAAGCACCGCCATGAATAAAGGCAAATCCTACGCGATCGCCTAATTCAAAATCAAGGACATCTTCGCCTTTTGCAACAACAACTCCAGTACCTTCGATTCCGAGTATATGGGGTAATGATATGGGATATATACCTTTACGATCATATATATCTTTAAAATTTACACCTGTTGCTTTGACTTCAATGAGTACTTCACCAGACAAGATAGATGGAATAGGAATATCAATGCATTGCAGTACTTTTGAGCTACCATGCTGATTTATAGAAACCGCTTTCATGAGAACTCCTTGTTTACGTTGTTGTTAGATTGTTAAGTCTCCGAAAAGTATTAGCTAGAGACTGTTTGAACTTTTTGCAGTTCTAATAGATGATTTTGAACTAGACCAATGATCCAGATTCGGGAGTCAATACTTCCTGCGTGAGTACCATCGGTTGTATAGAGATTGTTGATATGTCCTTGTGAATCGGTTTCCAAGATCATAGTTGGATGATTGGTTTGGTGACGAGAGCAACGAAGCCAGACGGTGTGATTATCTCGAAGCATGGCATCTAGTCCGTGACCAATATTATTCCATTCATATTGCATAAAAGCTCCTGTAGGCAAGGGTTTAAATCGATCGGTAAGGATGACTTTAGCTTCCTTACCGATCGCGTGGAAGGCGAAAATTAGCCTTTGAATAGTGAGAATTTACGGGTTAGTGGTGTTAACTCTTCGGCAGTGCCAAACAGAACGATGCAAAAGTAAATCAAATCGTCAGGATCTGCGGTTAGGGTTTGTTGCATCTGTTCGATAGCGGAAGCACCTAACATACTTTCGGTAAAGACATTGTGGAGAATATTTGCTTCAGCAGCAGCACGGTGCAAAGTTTTGAGTTGATTGTTGTTTTTCGCCTCTAGAGCAATATACGGATAGCGGCTAATGGCTGAGGCAGATGCCCATTCGGCAGTTGGACTAAAGTCGTACTTGAGAAGTTGGAAAGATTCGAGACTAGATGCTTTATAGGCAAGTCCAAGAGTGGTATGTCCGATAGCATTTATCAGTTTCGGAGTTTCGATTTTAGGATTTGTAACGACCACAGTTTTAGATTGATTATCTTCGTATGACATGTTGTAGATTCCTTGGATGCTATAATTTTGATCTCTGTGAAAAGAATAGAGATGAAGGGCGTAGGATAGACCTCCATCTAAATTAGTAGAAGTTAATCTTCAGGGATTGCGGGAGTATTGCTTAGATGCTCAAAGACGTAATCGAGGGCATTGTGTAAGCCCCAGATATCTATGTAGCCTTCGGCTCCTGCTTCGATTTCCTGCTGGCGGCAGTAGATTTCATTTACCCAGTCATTGTTGCTAGCATGTCGATGATGGTAGTCATGAACTGGTAAGGTTCCAGGGAGAATGGCAATTCTTACTGGTATGTGATAAAACACCATACGCAATAGCCAAATAAGCCAAGCTACAGGCTCTTCAGAGAAGGAAGTATCTGGTGGTGCTTCTCCGCAAAAACGTCCGAGGCTTCTGCTACCACTTGTGCCATACCAGAGATGCTCGGAGCAGAACTGGAGAAGGGCGGCGTTATGGTAGAAAAAGGTCAAGGGGATTACCCAAGCAACCAAAAAGGTAGAGAAAGAGTTGGTTGTAATTACCACGGTTAAGATGACGGTCAACCAAGTCCAAGACATGAAACGACGGTGCAATGATGCTGTGACGAAGTTTGATAGAAAGCGTCCTTTGAGGAAAAGCCAGTGAAAACTGGGAGAAATCATTGTTTGGTAAAGCTTTTGCCAATAGATTTCCTTTGGTAAACCTGGACAAAAACCTAGGTTGTATAACAAAGCTTCATCTGGGTCTTCTAGTGTAGTGAATGTATTGGGGTTATGATGCCTCTTTACATGATCTACAAAGTAGCCGTCGGCATCCTGAAGGACTAAGAATGTGGTAATGAAGTCAGCTATCAACAGGTCTTTTTCTTTGCTATTTGTAAACCGAAAATGCATACACATATGGGCGATGCTAGGCAATAGATCTCTAGCAGCACCCACTGTAACTAGATAGGGAAATACTAGCAAAATAAAGAGTTGCGGAAATTTATGCCATAGCAAAGCACTGGTAGCAACTCCAAAACCTAGTTGTGTAATGGCAGAAACTAAATAGCTAAGACGTGAAACATGGGCAGGTATTTCTCCTTTGTGGGGCATTCCAGTTACCCAAGTCAAAGAGTTCTGAATCCACTTATAGCTATGAGGATGACAGTTAGCGCCTATATTTGCAAGGCTCTCTCTAGGTTTTTCGCCCAAACGCGCCAATGTGGTATTATTGGACATACTATACATCTCCAAATTTTTGAGTGTGGGGTTGTATTAGGTTGAAGCCTCTGCTTTAGTTCGCACCTAATGCAGAGGCAGTTCAGGCATCTAACTTGGTATTAGATTCTCGTATAGTAAATTCAGGGAGTTGCTCTATGGAATGCTCTATGAAATTAAAAAATTTTGGAACTGGAATCCTGATCTTGTAAGTGCTAGGATTTAGAGGAGCATTTAGAGGAGTCACTAAATATGACCCAAAAATCAAATAAGGTCAGTTATGGCGATGTGCCAAAAGGACGAATGAGTTTTTTGGTACAGGGACTTTTAGCTCTAGTCAACCAAACTCAACAAGAAATCTCCCGACCTGATGTCACAGTTAAACTAATACCGGAAAATCCACCTACTCTATCTATTGAGAATGTCAAATTAGATGACCTTACTAAAGTTGCAATTTGGTATGGACGTGATTTTCAAGATAAAGAAAAGGCAAAAGCTTGGCATCAATTTTGGCTAACACATAAGCAAAAAGGCAGAATATTAGGCGAGACAGCAGAATGTCGAGAAAAGTATAAACCTAATCCTAAATGGAGTGATGCAATTACAAATGGAGATATTCGTGATGGGATAAAACATTACCTTAAGGAAAGCTGGTTAGGAATCCTTGAAGAAACAAGGCAACGTCCACGTGCTGGGAATGGATCTAATATTTGGAATTTTAAGCTCAAAATATGGAGTACCGACCTCGACAAGAACGAAAAAGATTTTGATGCGGCTTGGGAAGAAAAACGTAACGGTAGAGACAGTAGAACTTTAAAAATCATTCAACCTTCTTATTCGGAATCTACAAATATCAAAGTTGATTCATTATTTGATCTCCCGTATCCCTTTAATCTCCCTGAGTGGAAAGATAAGTTAAGAAAAGAGTTTATTAGAGAGGCAAAATATTCTTTGTGTGATCCTAAATATTTCTCCAAAAAATCTTATGAAGAAAGTATAGGAAAATTTTATAAAGACCCTTGTTTTCAAGAATTAATTAACAAGAACAAGTCGATTGTGAGTGAGATAGATAAAAATCAGATGAAATCATTCTCATCTCGTATTGCAGAGATAGACATTTTAACAATTAAGTTACTTTTGGAAGATTCGCCTATTAGGCTCGTAGTTGGACCAGGTGGAATTGGGACAATTCTCATTATTCAATATCTCAAAAATAAAGGTCTTAATTTTGAACTAATTCATGATTTTCCGGGCAGTAATCAAATAGTGGAGACGATTATAAGGGGTGATTTTCCACAAACTGCTGACGCAATTACTTTGGATCCATCAAGTGCAATGCGACTTTTACTCTCTACCAGCAAATCAGAATATCTCCCTTTAATGCTACTACCAAGCTGCTCAAATTGTTTTTCTACAGGTTCTAATTCTACTAACCCAGATGATGACATAAGAAAAGGTGAATATCTTTTTCTAGGTGATTTACCGACAACCGCATTGCTTTACTTTGATGATATGAAAAATTTAGGTCGTATAGAGCATCATACAAATGAATGTATAGATCCAGATGATCTTATATTTTATTTATCTGAAAAGGATCATAACTACCGAACTGTGTTGTGGTGGCCTTATTATATGTTTCATGAGCTTTTTGGACTTTCAAAGCCAGTTAAATCAGTACAAAAGAAGTGGCAATATGATGTTTCCTTTCTATTTGTACATGATTCCATACATAGAAACACACTAAAAGTTCAATCTCTCGTTAATGCTATTAAAAGTGCATGGTTTGAGCTTGCATTATACGACTATCAAATCGAAAAAGGTGTAGACGCACTAATGTCTGATTCCGTCTACATAAAATTGCTTTACAAGTTTAATGGTCTTCAAGCAATTAATAGATCAAAAATAGAACTTCTTAAATTTTAAATTTAACCTGTGTATAATACAATAATAAGTATGGCAATTCTATAAGATTTATGGAAATGTCTGCGGCTAGAAACTTTGTGTAGTGATAACAATTTGATTTGTGATCGCAACAGATCCTTGGTGTAATAGCAAAGGGCTATTGTGTACGCATTAGATCTGTCGTACCTGTTGTTTAAATTGGTATGAGTTTATATATTTCACACCTGATTTGAGATTGCTATAGGAACACTAAAATAAGGTATTTATGCGAGTTAAAGTATGTGGCATCAGAAGTGCAGAAGATGCAAAAATTGTGGCAAGTCTCGGAGCCGATGCAATAGGTATTCTGGTTGGTCAAAAACATCATTCTGATGACTTTGTTTCAATTGAAGTTGCACAAGAAATAATTAAAACTTGTCCTCCTTATGTCTCCACTGTTCTAGTTACTCATCTTGATTCAGCAATGGAGATTATTAGCATTGCTAATCAACTTCTAGTTGGACTATCAGCGATTCAGATTCATTCTGAGTGTTCGGTTGAAGCCATATCAATTGTGAGGCGTGAATTGCCTAATCTAAAATTAGTTAAAAATTTCCACGTTACTCAAGTCAAAGCTAGTGAGTTAATTAATTTAATGACTCCATATGAGCAATTCATTGATGGATTCATATTAGATTCTGTGAATCTATCTGAGGGTAGAGTTGGTGGTACGGGACTAACTCACGATTGGAGCATTAGTAAAGAGATTGTCAGCAATTCCTCTAAGCCAGTAATACTGGCTGGAGGATTAAATTCAGCTAATGTAGCCGAAGCCATACGGAATGTAAATCCTTTTGGAGTAGATGCTAATTCTGGGTTGAAAAGACATGATGGCTTTAAGGATGCAACAAAAGTTGCTGATTATGTGAGGGAAGCTAAAGCTCAGTTCTTCAGAATGCAGTAGCCCTTTTGTAAAAGTGGTCAGTGGTGAATAGTAATAGTCATTTTGGAGTTAACTCAAACGCGAACGGTTACAGCAAATTAATCGTGCTATCAAGACGGGTGTAATTAAAAGTGAAATTCGGGATAAAAACAGAGTCTTGAAACCCTTCAAAACTCGTATGCGAAAAGCAACTATTTATAGGGTTTCTTGGAAAAACTTTCACTTTTAATTACACCCTATCAAGACTATGGAAAGAAAGATGCTTGGATGTAAATGCGATCGCCCTCGTTATTCAAAACATGAATCGGCAGCGCGATCAGTCCACAAATGACAAACCTCTGTTTGTCCAATCCGATGGATGCGTAAATAGCTTACAAAATTCGCGGCTCGTTTAAATTTGCAACCTTCAAATAGTGTGTATGGAGCCACCAACGCCATGTAAATACTCAACCAGATGATACCAATCAAGGATCTCATTGATGAAGCGTAAAACGTCACTATCAAAATCGCGATCGCGCTAAATATAAAACAGGTTTAGGTAAAATAGGTTTAGCTCATATCGCCGTGAAACTATGCCCGTCCCCGTAGAACAGTTACTTAACTCCGAAATCCTTAAACCAGCCCGTTATCTTGGCA
>JBAXSK010000050.1:0-20530 GCA_037130765.1 Pseudanabaena sp. ELA607 | reverse complement strand
TATTTCATTGAGACTGAAGCTCGTACCGTATTCATCTGAAAATTGCAATACTACGCCCCACATAATTCCGTGTGCGCTTCACTTGGTTGGGTAAATGCACTTTGCCTTGCTGCACTACAGCACCGTTTTTATATAGAGTCGCATTCCCAGATTTATCTATAGTTGCTGCAACATGAATCCATTTACCGACTTCTAAAACCCCCACAGCAGTAATATATTGATTCAAATTACCCCGATAAATGTGTAGCGCCAGGTTATTAGTTACGCCATCATTAGCGAGGATAATGTTATCGACACCACTACCATTGCCAAGATCAACCACCCTTGACCATGATTTAAATGAGTCATAGTAAACCCATGCTTCTACAGTAATTCCTTGATTAAAATCATAGGCAAGTTCGTCAAGGGCAATATAGTCTTCCACGCCATCAAAAACAATGCCGCGCCGACGGCGAGAGACTAACTTCACATTCACTGCTTCGCCCGTAGCCCATTTGCGGTCAATCACAAAATGGGTGTCATCGACTTTTTGCACGGGATAGGAATTGTTATAGGCATCTGTGCCCACAATCTGCACCTCGTCACCATTTTCTAGCCCATGACCTTCACAGGTGACCTGTAGTTTACCGTCGGCGGTTTTGGCGTAGGCGCTAATCATGCCATCAAATACTAAACCACTGGCTTCCGGTTCTTCTTTTTCCCAATAACCTAGTTCGCCACTAGATGGCACATCAATCTCAAAAGTATTCTCATCAATTTTACGGCTGCGATAGAGACCTTGATAGTCGCTCGTGCCGGTGATTTTAACCATGTCGCCATTCTCTAAGTCGGCGGCTTGGGCATCGGTGGCAATTTTGACTAGATCTTCTGCATCTTCTTCATCTGTGCCCACAGCTAGCCCGCGAATAATTCCCTGGGGTGGTGGCGTGCGATCCGCAAAAGCTTTGACTTCATCTAAAGTATTCAGCGGTAAGAGAATCTCGCGCTGTCGGCTCCGTAACACCGTACTATCTGGAGTGTCGTCGATTTCTGCTAAAGTACCATCCCCAGCAATACCAAAACTAAAAGCAGCGGTTCCTTTATCGGTGGGAATTGCCAACATCAAGCGGGTGGCTGTTTTGAGTAACTGTTCTTCCCCTGATTGAGTCTGCTGAGCCTGTTGTAAATCATATTTGGTGGCTGATAAACCATTGGTTACCGCCACGCCATTGATGTCTAAAGTGCGCTTGATCAGTCCCGGAATCTTGCGGGGTGAGAGTCCGTCATCAACGGGTTCAAAAATCGTGTAATCTTTAACATCAAATAGACCTTCGCTAGAAGCCCGAATGGTGGTCAATTCCACTTTTTGCGTTTGGCTGTTGTAAGCGAAGATATGCCAGCGATAGATGTCATTCTCAATAGTGGGCACTAGAACCACTGAGAACCAACCCTTAGACAAATTACTGACGGCACAAACTTCGGTGGTGGGTTCATAAAAGAAGTTCCCATTGGCATCACGGAAGTCTAGGGAATCAACATTAGTCAACGCCCCAGCACTCTTCTTCATGCTTTTAATCGGAGTCAATCGCTGCTTACTGCGTTTAAATCGCACTTCTAGCTTACGATTAAGCTTGTTGGTCATACCATCCAAAACAAACCGATCCACCAAAAGTGTATTGGTTTTAGATTGCCGGAAAACATACACATGGCCCAAAGCTGAAATCACTTGTACCGGAGCCGTTGCCGATTCCGTAATAGTCTTATAACGGGACTTGAGAATGAATTTATTGCCATCGCTCTGATAGGTCAAATTGTCTTTTTCTTGATTGACCACTGACTGATCATCATTCTCATTGGGGAATTCCAACAACTGCCAATTTTCCCAACCCGTGCGCTGATCCGCTGGCGTATTCAAATAACTGTCTTCAAAGCCATCCTGCTTGATGGTGTACCAAATCTTGCTGTCTACATCCGTGGCAAAAACAACAACTTTCCCTTCATGCACAACGCTATTGAGATTTTGCAGTACTTGTTCTTTTTTGAGCAGTGTAGTCATTGGGATAATCCTGAAAAATTAATATTTCGTTTGATCTTGTGATTGACTAAAATCAAGCCGTCGCCATGAAATAAGATTGATTAATGCTGGATACAAAGAAAAATTAACATGGCAAAACCCCTTCCTGCATTGACCTATGACAGCAAATTATCGCTGCGAAATCATGCAGTTTTCATTGTATTTAATCATCTTCTAAATTCTAAGCTATACCAACAAGTACGCAGATGATTTAGAGCTACATTAAGTCTTAATATTCTTGCTTAAATCTTGCTATATAAGGCTAAAGTATCAAGACAATTTATTTATTACCTGACGAATTGCCTACATTTAACAAATTATTTGATAGTACTATTTTACTGCTTAATAATACGACATATTTCGACGATTTTTCTGCATTAAAATGATATTTTAAAAAAATACTATTTAAGACGTAATTAAGGAAAAAAGCATTTTTTGATCCTGCCTATAAGACCTAATACCTAAAGGAAATATTAAGCAGCAAGTTGTGGTGCTAGTAGACGAATCATGGCACCATAAAGCAGGTAGTGATCTGCAAGTAGTGGTGAAGCCAAGCAGCTAACTAGTATAGGTTATGTAGAATATTTGCTAATATCAAATACTCTCTAAAAATAAGCCTCGGCATCCTATTTTTATGAAAACTATTCTAGCTGTTATCTTTTTTCTGTTGGAGCAGTCTCAGCAAAATCCTGAACAGATCGCTAATAACACTGATGTAAAACAATCTTGCCCTCGTTGTGGTTCTGATCACACTCTCAAGAATGGTTCGACTCACAATGGTAAACCTAAACGTCAATGTAAAGATTGTGGTCGCCAGTTTGTGCTTAATCCCCATAATCAAAGCGTTTTCTTGGACATTATTCTTGGACATTAAACGATTGATTGATAAGCTATTACTCGAACGAATTTCTCTGCGTGGTATTGCTAGAGTTACGGGTGTAAGTTTTTCATGGTTACAAAACTACGTCAACACTAAATTTAGGCGTGTTCCCCGACAGGTCAAGGTTTTAGAGGAGCCAAAAGGCAAATTAATTATAGAATGCGATGAGATGTGGTCATTTGTTTCTTCAAAGGCAAATAAGCTTTATATTTGGCTTGCCATTGATCGTGTTACCAGAGAAATTATCGGTTGTTATATTGGCGATAGAACCCGTTGCTCTGCTCGTAAACTTTGGGCAAGTTTACCTCCTATTTATCGTCAATGCGCTGTCGCTTATACCGACTTTTGGCAGGCTTATTCTCAAGTTATTCCTAGCAAACGTCATAAACCTGTTGGCAAAGAAACAGGGCAAACTAATCATATTGAAAGGTTAAATAATACCTTCCACCAACGCATTTCTAGATTGGTGCGAAAGAGTCTGCCCTTCTCTAAAAGTTTAGAAAATCATATTGATGCTATCTGGTACTTTATTCATGATTACAACTCCCGTATTGCAATCGTTTGATCCCTTTCACTACTTGCGGAGCACTACCCGAATATGTGACGATCCACACTTTGGGCATTTCATTGCTTCTTTTCCTTAAAATTCCTTAGGACTTACGCAAAACCCAAATTGCCCTCATCCCCCAACCCCTTCTCCCAGAACAGGAGAAGGGGAGTAAGATTAATTTCTTGTTCCCCTCTCCCAAAATGGGAGAGGGGCTAGGGGTGAGGGTCTTAGAACTTTCTGCGTAAGTCCTAATTCTATTGATTAGAATTACACATCTAACTACCAACTACAAGTTGTTGTATCTGGAGGACTACACTCCACCGGATTATTGTTACGGTATTTCATACTTTGACATCTAGATGGCGGACGACGACAACGAGGTTTAGGAGCTTTATAACCGCTCACGCAAATGTACTTCTGCAACGGAGACCACCCAACGATAACGATTGAGTTAGGGGCGGGACACTCGCAAGAATTTACCTCTGGGTATGCAGACCGCATCACTTTTGCTATATCTGTCTGTTGCTCTTCTAAAGTAGTAACGGTACACTGCTCAGTTGCAAAGGCGGCTAGGGGGGTAACCAAACTAGCCAAGGCAAATAGTGAAATAGCAGCTAATTTTTTCATGTTGGGTTAATTCACTCCTTGATTACAAAAATGACTCAGATTATGTCTGATAAATTTAGACGTAATCTAAAACAGGACTCATCCCCGTTAAGAAAGTTCCCCTTTTTTATGGGATTTAGCAGGGGCAAAACTGTTGAAACAGCCTCTAATATCTGTTTTACTCTTTACCGATTGTCTAAACAATTTTAGTGTGTCTTATACTGCTGCAATGAAATGTATGCAATGCAACTAGAGACAAATCTCGATTACAGCATCAGCCATAAGAGATGCATTAATTGAGATTTCGCACTAATTAAGATTTGTATTACAGAGCAGAGTAGATCTAACTGCCAGCACAGGCAAATAGCTTAGTTAGAGAATCTTTCTCAATGGGATTTTCCACTATTGCGAGAATACTTTGGGCTTTGGTTTTATTGCCAGTTGCCCAGTACACACCGCTAATGTCAGCTAGAGCGCGGGATTTAGCCGTACTGTCGCTAATGTTGGCAGCTAAACTAGCGGCTTGACCTAACAGAGTTTCGGCGGCGCTTTTTTGTCCTAGTTCGCTGTAGTTGTTGGCAATGTTGGTCATGACAAAGATTTTCTCGCTATTGTCGGTGATGCCCGCAATAAACCGCGTCGCTGACTGAAGAGCTAATTGAGCCGCTGGTTTGTCTCCCAATTGTTGGTATTGACGAGCCACTTCCCCATAGGCTAAAACCTTCTCTACATTCATTGGCAACGGCGTGAGTTTATTCACCGTATCTTCTAGCAAAAGTTTAGACTTAGCCTCATCCTTAGAACGATATTTCTCGGCTACTTTGACTAAACCCAAGGGTTTCTCAATGGAATCATCGGCAATATTAGCGATCACTTGCAATGCCTTATCAAGATTTTTGCCTTGAACATATTCCGCTGCTACCAAGCCAAAAGCTCTAGCTTTAAAGTCAGCTTTGGCCGCAGGAGCAAGGGTCGTATCTTTGTCGAGGGTGGCAAAAGCTTGTTTGAGCCATAGGGCTGATTGGGCATCGTTGTTGGCTAGGGCATAACTACCCGCCACCTCAACTCTAACTCTGGCTTGGGTTTGGGCATCGGTAATCGCCTCTAGATTAGCCGTCACGGTTTTGAGCGTCACCTCTGACTGAAAATCTTGCCCCAATTCCGTAAATACATTAGCCACTGCCGTCAGCGCTCTGGCTCTGGCATAGGGATCGACAATTTGTTGGGCATTGGCTAAGGCACTTTCGAGTAATTTAGTCCCCGCTACGTTTTGGGCGGCTTGCTTGTATTCGTAAGCAACTTTAATTTTGGCGAAGGTCTGATCAATGGGATCACTAAATGTGTTAATCAGCGGTACGGCTTGATCTAATAAAGGTACGGCCGCCGTGGGGGAATTATTGCCGCTGTAATTGTGGGCAATTTCCTGCAAAGCAAAAGCGCGAGTGGAAGCATTATCAATGGTGCTGGCAACGGTGGTACTTTGTCCCAATATGTCAAGGGCAGTTTCAGTTTCCTTAGCTTCCTTATATTTATTGGCAATTTCGAGCAAACCACCCACTTTCACATTAGCAGGAATTCCTACCTGATTTACTTCTTCAATGTAGCACTGTAAGGGAATGCCTTGAAACTTTGGCTCAGGGGCAGCTTGGGCAGAGGGAGTCCACGCCAAAAGTCCCGCACTGACCGTCAGAGTAAAAATACTTAAAACTGTACCCATGACTTGCAGCCCTTTAAGCCATTGCCCCATTACACTGGCAACTAATCGCGCCATCATGCCCCCATTAAACGTCTTGGCACTGAGATGGGAACGCTGCGCCTGAGCTAGGGTCAGCCAATGAGTGCGTTTGCAGGAAGAATCCATCAATATTTCCTCTAAATCAACAATCTGCATTAACAATCTGCATTAACTAATTCATGGCGTGGCTAGAATAGCTAATGTGCCCGACGGTCAGGCATCCAAATACCCTCAAATTTTACCCAATCACTCTGGTTGCTTAAAGCTTTTATGATAAATGTGCAGAATTCGTTACTTAGGTTCAATATTGCTATGGGGTTGATTCTAGGCAGTAGCCTTAGTACCCTGCTTAGCACTATAAATTTAGCCCCAGCCACTGCTCAAAGTAAAATACCATCAACCGCAGTCAACATTACTCGGATTAATATTGCTCGCCAAGGGGGGGATGCCCTAAACCGTTGGGTAACCTTCGTAGTGCCTGATCGGAGTACGGCGGTTCCTGCCTATGGGGGTAGTTTACGGCTCTATGATGTGCATATCGCCAAAATGATCGAAATCACCCTAGATCAATTCTGCACCCAACCTGCAACTAAGGGTGCTTATTTCAACTATGAAGCAGATAATGGGCGGATATTTATGGGTAAATTGTTTATTAGCTGCGATATCGCTAGACAGGCTAAGGCTACCTATGGCTTAGGTAGGGCAGAGCGTACTATCTTGGAATATGCCGGTAATCCTGAGGTGGTGTATATTCCCGTTTTAGACTTGAATGGCCCTAAAATTAAGCGATTTCAGAACTTTATCAGTACTGCGTTTCTCATGGGATGTATTGAAACCGGTACACAGGTGATCTGTCCTGGCGATCGCTTGGATTAGTGATTGCTTTCCAGTTGCCCTAAGATTGCCTTAAAGTTTGTTTGTCCCTAATATCTATGTCTCATCCTGTGTCCAAATTACGCATTGTCCTTGTGGCCACCACCGGTGCGCTCAACCTCGGTGCGGTGGCAAGGGTGATGCAAAACTTTGGCCTCACCGATCTGTGGCTGGTGAATCCCCAATGTAACCGCGATAGCCTCGAAGCCCGACGCATGGCAATGCATGGGGATCAAGTCCTCGCTCATGCCCAGATTGTGGCTGATTTACCCACCGCTTTAGCTGATTGTCAATGGGTGGTTGGTACAGCGGGGCGGATCAGTCAAGGGGATTTAGCCGTAGTCGATCCCATCACATCAATGGCGCAAATGCGAGATTTTCAGCAAAGCGCCCTCGTGTTCGGTACGGAAGATCGGGGACTAAGTAATAGCGAATTACAATATTGCCAGCAAGTGATGCGAATTCCCACTGACGACAGCTATCCATCCTTAAATTTGGCGCAATCTGTCGGTATTTGCTGCTATCAATGGCAGATTTTGTCAGAATTAACCCAAAACATGGATTTTTTGACTAGGCAAACGGCCCAAGATTTGCTAAAGTCAGCACCCATAAACCCCACGCAAATCAACCTGACACCAGCTAATATGGCTGATCAGATTGCGCCCCATCAACAGCGTCTAGGCTATTACCAAAGCTTAGAAGAAGTGCTGTTAGCCATTGGCTACCTTCAACCCCATACGGCATTTGCCAAAATGGAAAAGATTCGCCATATTTTTGAGCGGGCCCACCTCACCAGTAGCGAAGTGGCGCTGTTGCGGGGTATGGTGCGCCAAATGAACTGGGCTAGACAAAATGCCCCCGATCCGTCAAGCCATCTTTTACCTGATTCTGACCTTTAGATTCTCCTGTCCCATCAATTATTTTCCTGTGCCGAGGAGTCGTAACTTACTGTGGAACCGAGAAACCTTTCTGCTTCAGATGCCACTAAAAAACGTGAAGCCCGCCGCACTCGCCAACAAAGTCGCCGCCGCCCGACTGCCCTTGGTGATGCCCGTCGTGGTGAGGGACAGGAAGACAGAATTTTACGCTCTGTTGATGGTAGTAGCTCTGGTGGTAGCTCGAATTTAACCAGCGGTTCGGCTAACAATGTGCGCCCCATCACTCCTAAAGCAGAACGGGTCAGCCGTCCCCTCAATGGTAGTAATACGCGGGTGCGTCGCCCTACTCGTGCCCAGCAGATGCTCTGGCAAGTCTTGCGCCTATTGGTGGCAGGGATTGGCTTGAGTGTAATTGCGGGGACTCTGATTACGTTTTGGAGCAGTCAGGCTAAACAAAATACCGCTAAGGCTCCGATAGTTGAAGCAGTCACCCCCAAAGAAGAAAATCGCAATGATGTTAGTGGCGTGGTGTTGCGCACCTCTGCGGAACCATTAGAAGCCAAAATCCGCCAAATCGCTGCTAAAGATAAGGATTTAACCCTCCATGCCCTAGCCGTTGAGCTTGACAGTGGCACTTACTTCAGCATTAATGGCGATAAACCCACTTCGGCAGCTAGTACCATTAAAACTCCGCTGCTAATTGCTTTTTTGCAAGATGTGGATGCGGGCAAAATTCGCCTTGATGAGTCGTTGGAAATTTCTAAAGATGTGCTGGTGGGTGAATCAGGAGAATTACAGTTTTTACCCGTAGGTACGAAAATTTCTGCCCTAGAAACTGCATCTAAGATGATTATTATTAGCGATAACACGGCAACTAATATGATTATCAAGCGCTTGGGTGGGGCGCAGGCAGTAACACAGCGGTTTAAATCATGGGGCTTGACTAGTACTAGTGTCAGTAATTACTTGCCTGATCTCGAAGGCACGAATCTAGTTAGCACTAGGGATCTGGCATTTTTATTCGCCGCCATCGATCAGGGTAAATTGCTCAAACCCCGCAGTCGCGATCGCTTCATGGATATTATGCGCCGTCCGGTAACTAATACTTTGCTGCCCCAAGGCATTGGTCCAGAGGCAAGGATCGTGCATAAAACTGGCGATATTGGCATGGCCGTCGGCGATGGCGGTTTAGTGGAGATGCCTAATGGTAAGCGTTATGCCATTGCCGTCATGGTCAAACGGCCTAACAATGATCAGCGAGCTAATGAATTAGTCCGCCAAGTATCTCGTGCCAGTTATGAATATTTCATCGCTATGGGAATAGGGGCTAATGCGCCAATGATTGCACCAGCAACGGGATTAACCCCAGATGGTTCGCCTAATAATATGCCTAATAATGCGGGCCCCAATAATTCTAATTTCCCCAATACCGCCCCCCCGACTAACACCGTGCCCAATAATAATCCTAACTCTAGTCCAAGTGTGACTCCTAGCGCTAATCCTACGGTAGTACCAGCGGAAATTCCTAATCGCCCAAATCAATAGGGAAAGAGCAAGAACAAATAAATATCCCTAAAAAGTAAGAATGGCATGGCTTGAAGGCAATAAATAAAACCACCCCGTCAGGCATAGCCTGCCACCCCTCCAAGGGAGGCTACGGTGTACACACAAGTCCAAATTGTGCGATCCCATCCCGAATGCCCTGCAATAAATTGCGGGCTAAAAGCTAAAACCCGTTGAAACGGGTTAAATTCCAGAATTTAGTCAGTTTTAACTGACTTTAGCTTTTAGACAAGAACTTCAGTTCTTGGTTCTCGCTTGTGTGTACACCGTAGCTCCAAGGGAGGGGAATTACAGAAAAGTAAGTGATAGCTATTGAAGATGCAGCCTCTCTAACGCACAAACTTCAGGCTTTCGCTGCCTCGGGTAAAGCTATCAACAAAAATGCTCATCACGGTGCGCTCTCTAACTTTGATATTAGCTGTTAGTGACATCCCCGACTGCAACCGAATCTCCCGAGCGCTATTATTGCGATCTTTAAAGCTGATGGTTTGGCGATTGATCTTAACCTTGGCAGGGAATCGGAAGTAAGGAATATTTTGCTCTGGGGGCAAAGCATCGGAACCAATCCACACTAATTTGCCTTTAATATCGCCATATTCACTAAATGGGAAAGAGTCAATTCGCACATCTACATCCATATCTTCCCGCACGAAACCAATATCTTGGTTAGTGATGTAAACCTTGGCTAGCAATTCATCATCAGGCACAATTTTCAGCACAGGTTCAGAGGTATTAGCTACAAAGCCGATGCCCTTGGCTTTTAGCTCAAATACCGTGCCTGCCACGGGTGCTTTGAGTTCTTGATATTTAAGGTTGTTTTCCGCTTGGGTGATTTGTCCTTCCAATTCTGCCAGACGTTTGGTATTTTCCACAATTGCCTTAGAAAATTGCGTGTCAATCTCAGAGATGCGTCGATTAGAATCGGCTAGCTGGGTGGTTGACTCTTTGCGAGTACTGTCAAAAGTGTTTTGCAACTTAGCTCGACTTTCTGTAATTGTTGCCCGTAACCGCACTTCCTCTAGTTCCAATTGACGTAATTCAGAACGAGCATTTTGCACATCTTCTAATTGCTTCAAATATTGGTTGCGTGATACTGCGCCCTCTTTGGTGGCAGTATCCAATTCCCGTAAAATATTTTCATTGATGGCTAGGGTTTCGCGGCGATTGGTGCGGCGTGTGGCAATTTGGCTCAGTTGTTCGATTTGTTGGGCCATGTTAGCTTCAGCGGCTAAGGAACGGGAAGCTAACTCTGCTTGAGTGGCTTGTAACCGCTCTAATTCTTCGCCACCGACATTACCACCGCCAGACAATTGGGCGCGATACATTTGGGTTTCAGCAATCAACAATTCCCGGTTCCGCGCTAAACTCAGATATTCTGAAGGCACAACGCCGCCGGTGGCAATAAATTGGCTCACCGTAGTTTTGCCCGATAAAACCCCACGATAGAAGTTGTTTTCTTGTAACAGGTTATCCCGCACTTTCTTAAATGCTTTGAGTTGGGATTCGATATTAGTAGGATCAAAGCGGATTAATACTTCCCCTGCCTTGACCCGCTGACCTTCCGTAACCAGAATCTCTTTAACCACGCCACCGATGGGAGCTTGCACATCCTTAACTGCGGTTTGGGGTTCCAGCTTGCCTTGGGCGGGGACGGCTTCATCAATTTTAGCGAAACAAGCCCATATCGTCCCCACTGTCACTAAACCCAAGATCAGCCATAGCAGGGTAATAGCCCACTTAGGAGATTGACGCAGGGTTAGAGGCTGATCGAATCCTGATTTTTGTTTCGATGGTAGGGCGGGGGTGGATTTGCCGTTGGCGCTAACTTCTATGGCGCTTTTTTTGGGTTCTTGGGTCATAGGTTTAGGGGGAGATGATAAATTACGAATTAGTCTGGGATAGAATGATTTGGCTTCAGTAATAAAAGAATTTAAGCGCCGCCGGAGGCTTCTTGTTGTAAATATAGGCAGTAATAGCGTTCTTTGAGAGCCATTAGTTCTTCATGGGTGCCTTTTTCGACAATGCTTCCTGAGTCCATCACCACAATTACATCAGCGCCGCGAATGGTTGCTAGGCGATGGGTAATAAAGAAGACGGTGCGTCCCTTGCAGGCTTCAGCGAGATTTAAGCAGACTTGGCGCTCGGTACTATAGTCGAGGGCGCTGGTGGCTTCGTCTAAAACTAGGAAACGGGGATTTTGTAAAATGGTGCGGGCAATAGCAATCCGCTGGCGCTGTCCACCGGATAAGGCTGATCCTCTTTCACCAACGCGGGTTTCGTAACCTTGGGGAAGTCCCATAATGAAGTCATGGGCGCAGGCAATGCGGGCGGCATCAATGATTTGCTCTGGGGTTGCATCAGGATTAGTCAGGGCAATATTTTCCTGTACCGTGCCATCAAACAACAGCGTATCCTGTAGCACCATGCCAATCTGTCGCCGCAGAGAATATAGTTCCACTTTGCTAATGTCATAGCCATCGAGCAGAATTCGTCCGGCTTCGGGTTCGTATAGCCGTGGTAACAGTTTGGTTAGGGTACTTTTACCTGCGCCACTTTGCCCCACCACACCGACAAAAGTACCAGGAGTTAATTCCAGATTAATGTTCACTAGTTGAGGTGCGCTAGTACTGGCAAAACGGAAGGTGAGGTTCTCATATTTTACGCCTCCCTGAATCAATGGCATAGGAATATTCCGCCGTCCCGCTTCTTCCTGTTCTTGGGGATGGTTAATAATATCGCTGAGGCGTTCTAAGGATAAAGCAGTTTCTTGGAAGTTCTGGTACAACTGAATTAACCGCAATAATGGACTAGTGGTATAACCAGCGATAATCCGGAAGGCGATTAATTGACCTAGGGTTAATTCTCCTTTTAGTACCAAATAGGCTCCCACCCACAGCAATAGCAAGCCAGAGAATTGGTTTAGGAAACTACTAGTAGAACTAGCCGTAGTGGAAGTAACCACGGTGCGGAAGCCATCAGCGATGTAACGGGCATAGCGTTTCTGCCATTCCCACCGCGAGCGTAATTCAATATTTTGCGCTTTAACGGTTTGAATGCCGGATAAGACTTCCACTAAATAGGATTGGGTTTCGGCGTTGCGTTCGGCTTTGTTGCGTAATTGACCGCGAATAATTGGGGCAACAATAAATGTTAATAAGGCAAATAAAGGTACGGTTGCCAAAGCCACTAAGGTCAATACCCAACTGTAAACCCACATCACCACAATGTAGATTACCGAAAAAATCGCATCTAGCACTACGGTTAAAGCTGTACCGGTCAAGAAACTGCGGATATTTTCTAGCTCACCAATCCGGCTCGACAGTTCCCCCACGGGACGACGCTCGAAATAACGCAACGGCAGCCGCAACAAATGATCAATGGTTTCTGCCCCTAGCATCATGTCAATACGGTTACTGGTATTGACAAACAGATAAGTTCGCAAAGCGGTTAACACTGCCTCAAATACCGCTAAGACAATTAACAATGTGCCCAAGGTATTCAGGGTAGCAGGAGAGTTTTGGATCAGTACTTTGTCGATAATTACCTGGGTAATCAACGGATTGGCTAAACCCAATAACTGCACAAAAAACGAAGCGACTAGTACTGTAATTAACGTGCCGCGATATTTCAAAATTGCGGGGCCAAACCAAGACAAACCAAACTTTTGCTTCGGGGTTTCTTTGTTGGGGGCGACGATAATCACTTCCTGATCGCCGCGCCAATTTTCCGCTAAGTAACTGGTGCTCTTGGTCACAATGCCTTGTTCGGGAATCCCTAGCACTACTTCTTTGCTATTGGCTTTGTAAAGCACGGCAAAGGTATCTTGCCAAGGCAAAATCGCTGGGGTGGGTAGCTGCTGCACCGCCACCGCTGGTACTTTAACCAATTGACTGGTTACCCCCATCAGTTCTGCCATGGCGGCACAGGCTTGTAACGAAACTTTATTGGTACGTTCAAACTGGTTGACTAGGGCACGGCGTAAAACATGACGACGGAAAGGGATGCGCCATAATTTAGACAGCATTTCCAAACAGGCCAGACTGGCATCGACGGGGCCGCGCCCAAACACATGGGGATAGTCTACATCGGTGGTAATTTCAATGGCGGCTGGGGGCAAATCTGGGGCAAAGGGAATCTCTTCTTCCCATGAGTCTGCATTGGCATCGGCATCGGTTGATGATGGTTCGGGCAAATCGACGGGAATGGGACGAAATCCTACAAATCGGGTGGTATTGATCCCCTGTTTGGCTTGGGCTGCCTCGACAAACACATCGATTTTGGCTAGATCCGGTGGAATTTTCTCCATTGGCTCTACGTTGCAGGGCGCACCACCGCTGACAAACCAAAGAAAATTAGGATCAAGCTGAGTTGCTGGTAAAGATCCTTCGCCGCGATGGAGCACTACGGCTTCTTCTAATACGGTGCGGGCTAACTTGGGCAGGTCGGTAACGGACTGTGCGCCCCGATCTAATTCCGCCGCGAGTAACTCAAAAACTTCAATGGGGTTAGGCTTGTTATAAAAATGCTCGGCAAATCGCGGATATTTCGCCAAAAATTCTAAAAATACCGGGCCATCTATGGCTAAACAAATGCTTTCCGTCGATGCAATTACTGTTTCGCAGGCGTGACGACGGAGTAAACCAATCCAACCAACTATCGCCCCCGGATTTAAGCGTTGAATTGTTTCTGGGGCGGGGGCTTTCTGGGCTTGTCCCAACAAACGGGCTTGTCCCTGCCACAGGATCAATACCTGGGCTGGCATGGTTTCTTTACGCAGAATAATCTGCCCCATGCGATAACGTGTCGGTTGCAACTGTTGCGCAAATTTCGTCCGCACCTCAGGCTCAAGGGCTTGGCAGCAGGGTAAAGTGGCGATAAATTCCTGAACTGAACTGGCTGTGGTGGTCATTGTAAAGATGGTTTAACAGATGTGCGGAACAAGAGAATTAATCGGGATCAAACTGTTCATTGGGTCTAGGCGAATAATCAAGCTTAGACACCAGTTTTAGGCATAAAATATCAGGCTCGTTGGCAAGATAGCATTGTTTGTTGTTTTGTTAAAGTGCATTGGCTGCGACCTTAAGTAAACGTTAACCTTTGGGGATTTAGCGGACCCTCTCCCTAGCCCTCTCCCAAGGCGAGAGAGGGAATAAGAAAAATTCCTCAAAAATCTTAGTCATGACCCACTATGGCGATCGCGACGGCATCGGTAGTGGCTAAAGTTGCAATTAAAATGCCCAGCCCTAAAGCGGTTACTGCCCGTCGTAGCAGCCGTTGCCGCATTTGTTGATAGGTTTCGAGGTTTTTGTTTTGCTCTAGCCAGTGATGGGCTAAAATTTCTTGCCAATTGGCAGTGGCTAAAGTTTCTGGTGATAAAGGTGCTGGATTTGGTTTACGAGGATACAAGCCCCACAAAGCCCACATAATCGCTATGGCTAAAGCTGTACAAGCGGTTAATTTCAATGCCAAATAAGAAAAATATAATGGCGGTGGCTGTGGTGGCACGTAATTGTGAAATGACGATGTAACCCGCAGTCCTAGCAGCAATAAGGCACTGATTTCCATTACTCCGGCTAACTTGCTGCCTAGGGTGTCAATGTCTTGTTGGGTTTTGTCTAAGGTGGCTTTTGCATAGGCGTATAAGCCTTCATGGTGGCTGGATGCTGTGGTAGGGTTTGCCTCAGCAGACGGGTTGGGTGATGTTTCTGCCATAGGTTACACTTTGCCGGATTGTGCATGGATAAGGCAAAGTTTAGATCACAAACTCTCTAGATCACAAATCAAAGAAATTAGGGAACGGAAATTAAGAAAATTAGGACTTACGCAAAACCCAAATTGCCCTCATCCCCCAACCCCTTCTCCCAGAGCGGGAGAAGGGGAGTGAGATTAATTTCTTGTTCCCCTCTCTCATTTTGGGAGAGGGGCTAGGGGTGAGGGTCTTAGCAATTGCTGCGTAAGTCCTAAAAATGCAATGCATAGCGCGGTGATGCGTGGTTTAATCCCTGCTTTGAATCAAATTTAAAAATCCCTAACTCTTTACCAGCAGCACAGACGATCTGCACTCACGGCAAAGGGTTGGGGATTGGTTGATCTATCAAGATCCCCGACTAGCGGGGATGCGGCATCGATTTCGGCTAGATGTTGCCAACGAATCTGATTGCAAAAGAATCGGTAAAGAGGACTAATGTATGCTCTTAAGACACCTTAAGTTATTTCCAATCGTTGTTATTTGCTTGGTCTAAAACATAAGCAGCTACATCCTCAATTTGAGCAGGCTTTAAACGTCCTTTAAAAGCTGGCATAGCATTTTTACCTTTGGTCACTTGTGCAATAATAGCCTCTGATGAGTTCATCCCATATTGGTCTAAGGCATCCTTTTTCAGAGTTTTGTGAGGCTGAACTAGATTTTTGCCACCGGCATGACAAGAGGCACAATTGGCTGCGAATATTTTTGCTCCTCTAACTAAATCACTTGATTGCGCAGGATAAGTAAAGCTAGTTGTCAAGATTACTAAAAAGGTGATGATTGTCAGTAATATATTTTTCATTATTTTAAGTTTTTTTTAATAGCTGTAGGTTGGGTTGAGCAGCATTGAGCTTGTTGCCTGTCATTTATCAAATTAGGCGAAACCCAACATCTATGGGCTTGAGCGGGGTTTAGGTGTTGGGTTTCATGCTTCTACCCAACCTACTATGTGGGCGATCACACTCCAATTGTATTGGAAAGTTTCCATTAAATCAAAGTCCCCGACTAGCAGGGACCACTGGAACAATCGCACCCTTCCAGACTATAGCTGCACCGTTTCCATTAAATCAAAGTCCCCGACTAGCAGGGACACGCAGTGATTCTTCATCCCAACACTATGTCCTTATGGAACGTGTTTCCATTAAATCAAAGTCCCCGACTAGCAGGGACGCAAGATCGCGGATTTAGACCGTCAGATTGCGTTGTTGTTTCCATTAAATCAAAGTCCCCGACTAGCAGGGACAGGACTTCAAAGATGCAATGAACGCTTATAAAGCTGTTTCCATTAAATCAAAGTCCCCGACTAGCAGGGACAAAATTATTAGGTAAGGTAGCATTGTTTGTTCACAAGTTTCCATTAAATCAAAGTCCCCGACTAGCAGGGACATTTAAGAACCGTACTAAAATGCACTCAAGCATTGGTTTCCATTAAATCAAAGTCCCCGACTAGCAGGGACTTTATTGTATTTTTAGGTTTCTTGTCTGTATTCTTTGTTTCCATTAAATCAAAGTCCCCGACTAGCAGGGACGTCAAAAGTAGTTATGCAGGCGAAATCAGAAGGGTTGTTTCCATTAAATCAAAGTCCCCGACTAGCAGGGACCACCCAATCTGCACACAACACGTCAAGTCGCAACGTGTTTCCATTAAATCAAAGTCCCCGACTAGCAGGGACGGATGATAGGCACTCAGGGGCTTGTATTCCATAATAATCGTTTCCATTAAATCAAAGTCCCCGACTAGCAGGGACAACGCACAGAGCGATGGAAATTAAACGATCCTGAGTTTCCATTAAATCAAAGTCCCCGACTAGCAGGGACTCTTTGTTGTAATTGCTGGTGTCGGCGGACGGTTTGGTTTCCATTAAATCAAAGTCCCCGACTAGCAGGGACTGCAAGAGCTTGAAACAAAACAGCTTGATCTAGCTAAGTTTCCATTAAATCAAAGTCCCCGACTAGCAGGGACGATTGGGTTCTTGACGGTGAGTTATTAGTGCTTAAAGAGTTTCCATTAAATCAAAGTCCCCGACTAGCAGGGACAGGAATCAGGAGTAAATGGTAATTATTATCCCTGAATGTTTCCATTAAATCAAAGTCCCCGACTAGCAGGGACTCAATGTCCATATAAAGGGTGGGGCGGTTGAGGGCTAGTTTCCATTAAATCAAAGTCCCCGACTAGCAGGGACCCCTCCAATTTAACACCGCTCTGGGTAAGGTGTCTAGACCCTGTTTGCGACCACCATCTTTTTATCACATGATAAATAAGTGATTTCATGAATGTTAAGCGCCTCAAATCCTTACTCAGACTAGGTTCGAGCACCTTAACGCAAAATGGTCATTTGAGGCACTTTGCCAAGGTGGTCGCAACGCCGATGATACAAAACGCAACAAACCCATAGCCAGTAACGGTTTGCCACCCCAAAAAACCAGCAAATGTCAGGAAATGCCACATAAACAACCTAAACAGATTTTGCCCCTTATCTCCCAACTTTGTCTTATAGGAAGTTGTCAATCTTAGTCTCTCTCCCAAATGGCAAAAAGTTATTAACCACTGAAAGATCCCTAGAGTTCTATTCCAAGGCAAGCAGAGATAGATTTTCATCTCGGTAAAATGAGACAATTGTAGGACTTACGCAGAAGTTTCTAAGACCCTCACCCCTAGCCCCTCTCCCAAAGTGGGCGAGGGGAACAAGAAATTGATCTTACTCCCCTTCTCCCGTTCTGGGAGAAGGGGTTGGGGGATGAGGGCAATTTGGGTTTTGCGTAAGTCCTAAATTGTATCAAATTCTCTTCTGAGTACACTTTCAACCTGTGTATCTGAGGATTACACCCATGAACTACTGCGACCACATCACCATTGAACCAAATAAACGTGGTGGTAAGCCCTGCGTGCGTGGCTTGCGGATTACGGTTTATGAAGTGCTAGAGTACCTGGCATCTGACATGACAGAGACAGAGATCCTAGATGATTTTCCTGACCTAACCCGTGAGGATCTAAAAGCTTGTATTGCATACGCCGCTGATCGGGAACGTCGATTGATGAGTGTGGCTGTGAGAGTTCTATGATAATTGCTACTGTAAACCTAACAGTAAAAGCCACCCGACCATAAACATCGTCATGACTCGACCAAATATAGCCATAACTCCCCTCCTGCAAAAGCATTGCCCCATTGGGATTATTGGCGGCGGCCAACTAGCATGGATGATGGTTGAAGCAGCGCAATCCTTACCCATTACCGTCACCGTGCAGGCAGCCCACCCCACCGAACCCGCCATTACCAACCCAATCGAACGCGCCCCACAGGTGATCTACGGCACAGTGCAAGATGCCCAAGCCACCGCCCAACTCGCCCAACAGTCCCAAGTGATTACCTTCGAGAATGAATTCGTTGATCTCGAAGCCTTAGAATTACTTGCCGCCGCCGGAACTGTCTTTCGCCCCAGTTTGACCACCCTCGCCCTCACCGTTGATAAACTTAGTCAGAGACAGCATTTCCAACATCACCGCATCCCTACCCCAAAATTTTGGGCAGTCAACCACTGGCAAGACGTATTAAAAGTCATTTCCGCGCAAGAGTTTCCCTTAGTACTAAAAACTCGTCGTCATGGTTATGACGGTAATGGAACCTGGGTAATTCGGGATTTAGAGAGTCTAGAAAAAGCATGGCAACAACTGGTAAATCCTACCGATTCCCATTCCGAAATTGCAGCTATCGATCACCAAACCAGCAACGCCATATTAGAAGCCTTTATTCCCTTTGAAAGGGAACTAGCAATCATCGCCGCCCGCAACCAACAAGGCGAAATTGTCCTCTATCCCGTCACCGAAACCGTCCAAGTCGAGCAAGTTTGTCGCCGCACCGTCACCCCAGCCCTCATCAGCACCGACATTCAAACCCAAGTCTGCACCATCGCCACCCAACTGCTCCAAAGCTTAGACTTTATCGGCATATTAGGCATTGAATTTTTTTTAACCCCAGCCGGTCAAGTTCTGGTTAATGAAATCGCCCCCCGCACCCACAACTCAGGGCACTACACCATCGAAGGCTGCACCACTTCACAATTTAGCCAACTGTTACGCATCGTGGCAGATTTGCCTATGGGGGCAACGACCCTGCAAGCCCCAATCGCCGCAATGGTGAATTTATTAGGTACAATAGACGGCGACACCGACTATGCCGCCCAACGCCAAGCGATTGTCCAACTAAATCAGCCATCAATTTATTTACATTGGTATGGCAAAAGTCAATCGCGGCGTGGCCGCAAACTAGGACACGTCACGATTTTAGCAGCGGATCATGACGCAGCAACAGCAATGATGGCAGCCGTAGAACAAATCTGGTACGGTGACTAATCCCATACTTTTAAGCCCCGACTTTTGCTGATTCCCATTGATTTATTGCACGGCTGCCAAAATCTCCACTAATCTCACTCTCCAAACCCATGACCCAAGCAAATAATCCATCCAAACAAACCATCCTTGTCACCGGCGGCGCGGGTTACATTGGCGCTCATGGGGTGCTAGCCCTGCAAAACGATGGCTATAACGTAATTATTTTAGATAACTTAGTTTATGGGCATCGCGACGTAGCCGAAAAACTGAATGTACCCCTAATTGTCGGTGACACCAATGATCGCCCCCTCCTAGACCAAATCTTTACCCAGCACCAGATCGCAGCGGTGATGCATTTTGCCGCCTATGCCTATGTTGGCGAGTCCGTCACCCAACCCGACAAATACTATCGCAATAACGTCGTCGGCACGCTCACCCTCCTAGAAGCGATGGTCGCCGCCAATATAAAAAATTTCGTATTTTCATCCACCTGCGCCACCTACGGCGTGCCCCAAGAAGTCCCCATCACCGAAACCCACCCCCAAGCGCCCATCAATCCCTACGGTGCAACCAAGCTGATGGTCGAACGGATTTTGCAAGACTTTGATGCAGCTTATGGTTTGCGGTCAGTGTCTTTCCGTTATTTCAACGCCGCCGGAGCCGATCCCGCTGGACTTTTAGGCGAAGATCACAACCCCGAAACCCACCTGATCCCGTTGGTGTTGCAAACTGCCCTCGGTATCCGCGAAGCTATCACCGTATTTGGTACAGACTACCCCACCGCCGACGGTACTTGCATCAGAGACTATATCCATGTGACGGACTTAGCCGATGCCCATGTTTTAGGAATTGCCTATTTATTATCAGGACAACCCAGCAATATCTTTAATCTCGGCAATGGCAACGGTTTTTCGGTCAAGCAGGTAATCGAAACCGCCGAAAAAGTCACCGGTAAAACAATTAACGTGATCTATGGCGATCGACGGGCCGGAGATCCGCCAGCACTGGTAGGCAGCAGCGCCAAAGCAAGACAAATTTTAGGTTGGCAGCCCCAATATGCTGACTTAAATTTAATTATTAGTCATGCATGGCAGTGGCATCAACAGCGACATGGTTGAGTAAGGCTGTGTGTTGATCCCCCTTAATCCCCCTTAACGTCAGTTCAATGTTAAAAACTAGCCCTCATCCCTCAACCCCTTCTCCCAGTGCGGGAGAAGGGGAGTAAGAGGCGGCTGCGCATTTTTCCGATCCCCCTCGCCCACCTTGGGAGAGGGGCTAGGGGTGAGGGTCTACTCAATCATCGAACTGACGTTAAT
>JBAXSK010000005.1:0-50073 GCA_037130765.1 Pseudanabaena sp. ELA607 | reverse complement strand
GGGCTTCGGAAATGTCGATTTTTAAGGAGGGTTCGGAGGCTAACATAACTTTGTGTGTTAACAGCTAGGATTTAGGATAGCACTATTATTTATGGCTGATGAGTCGTTTGAGTCTATGCCGATGTTGTTTGCTGATGCTTGTTTGGTGAGGGTGGCTGAGCAAATACCGAATAGTGCGGTGATGACTTTGGAGAATAATTTAAAAATCTATCGTAAGAATTGTAGTGAGGCGATCGCGGTAATTTTGCCATGATCGCGTGTGTGGTTTATTACAAAACAAAAAGGCTAAAATAGAGTAGTTGAAATTTTCTAGAAGTATTTATGCAGCCTCACCAATTTAGTGACTCTCGAAAAAATCGTATTTACAACAAACTCAACGCACTTGTAGGTAGGGGAGCATCTGCTTTTTACCGAGATGCTTGTCGTCTTATGGAAATCGAGATGCCTTTAGAATCTACAACGCATTTGGTAGGTCATCTATTACGAGAAACGATGAGTTCTTTACTTGCTGTTTTAGTCCCACTTTTGGAAGTTACAGGTGAAAATAAGTCTAAAAGAAATAGTTATGAGAGAAAAATTATTGCGGCACTAAATAAATTAGAAATTCCTGAAACTTCTGATGTTGCTAAAATCTGGCTCTATCTGGCAAATGAAAAAAGTGAATATGCTTTAAACAAACTCGCTCATCGTAATTCTCTACAACCCCCCAGAGTTACTAGTGAAGAATTTGCAATTTTTTGGGAAGAAATTCAAATGCTTCTTGATGGAGTTCTTGAGCGTTTTGAAACTGTTACTGCTGAAATTCGGATAAAGCTAGATTCCCTAATGTCTAAAGCTTTGCCAACTGATGATGATATTGATTTTCTTAGACAAGGTATACCTAACAGTTCTTTTGCTCTTGGTTACTTTTTTGAGAATCTAAAACATCCAGAATGGCTTAATCCGCTTCAGGAAAAAGGCTTTTTTAATCATCCACCAGATATAGAAATTGATCCAGAAGGTAAAACCTTTCGATTTTATGTCTGGGAACAGTCTCGTTACCTGCGTCGAGTTGCATCTGATAAGCCTGATGAAGTCTTAGAGATTGGGATGCAGCTTTTTGATAGAGATTGTAAAAATATTCTAATCTACGAAGATATGGCAGAAGCAGCGCTTAAAATGTCTCCTGAACAATCTGCACGGTGGGTTGAGCGAGCTACTCAATGGCTTAAGAAGCAAGATCCTTTCCCTGTATACAGAAGTTTCCCAGAGATACTTGGTAAGCTAATAAACTATCTTTCTAGTAAAAATCAGGTGGACGTAGCTATTAATCTAGCTCGTGAACTTCTTGCAATTTTACCTTCATCTTCTGAGCCAGATAACATTTTAAGTAGGGAACCTATTATTCGCTTTGAAGAATACCATTACAGCAAAATTATTAACGAAAACGTTTTAATAATACTTAATAGCCAGTCTACTGCAGTTTTAATGACATTTTATAATTTACTCGGTAAATATCTATGTCATTCTCTAGAAATCAATCAAGATTTAATTAATCTTCTAGCAGTATCCATTTGGGTAGTTTCAAAGCAGACTGATGCAGTTCTAACGATGTTTTGCGGGTTACTAGACAAATGCCTACGTCCGCCTTTTGTAATCAACCAAGATGTAATCACAGAAGATTATTCTTATGTTTGGTATCCTAATTTAGATATTGCTTCAGGAGATCAGTACGATATTAAGAAACTTCTGACAACAACTATTTGGAAGATCACAAAACAGTTGTTAGAGATAGATTCTAGTAAAGCCAAGAGTTTATGTAAAAAGTTTCAAAGTTATCGATGGCGAGTTTTTGATCGCATCGCCATTCATGTAATGCAGCATTTTCCTGAACAAACACAAGATCTAATTGTTGAATGTCTGTTAGATCGAAAGCGATTAAATTATCACCCAAAAGAGCTAGTTTATTCACAGGAATACTCTAAGCTACTTCAGATAAGCTTCTCTAAGCTAGACGAACTTCAGCGGAACCAAATTTTATTGTGGTTATTAGATGAACCACTAAATATTAATGAGGTTGATGCACAAAGAGTCGAAGTATATGTCAAGTATTGGCGAAAAAATTGGCTGTCTATCATTAAAGATTGGCTCTCTCCAGAGCTAAGTCAATTGTATAGCCAGCTTGATGAAGAACTTAATTTAATTGTTGACAGCAAAAATATTAATCCTCCCAAGTCAGAAGCAGAAATGATAGAACTGGCTGAAAAAGATATTAATGAACTACTTAAGCATTTCAAGGAATGTCCAAAGTCTCATAATAATTTGTCTTGGGCTTTGGTAATTACGCCATATGCTCAAAAATTTGTAAACGAAATTGAACGATTTAAAGAACTTGATTTGCAATTCATGATTAGTTTATTTCGAGGATTAGAAGAAGCGTTAAAAACACAAAAAACAGAACTGTCAGCATTTCTTTGGAACCCTGTTTTTGACTTTTGTACTTGGATTCTTGATAACTTCAAAGAAATTTATAATCATGAGTTTTCAAATGAATGGAACAGACTATGCGAATCTATGGTTAGCTTGATTGATTCTGGCTTACACACAAAAGCACCAAATCAAATTCCCATGACTCTTCGCGATCAGGTTTGGCAAATCTTGACATACCTTACTAATGCCCCATATGTAACGCCGAGCTTTACAACTCACTATCATGGTAGTAGTCAAGGTGCTTACGGAGCGTCCATTAATACTGTACGTGGTCAAGCAATGCACGCAGTTATTCCCTATATTCAGTGGATTAGACAGGACGCTGACGGCAATGTGCCAATGGCTCAAAATTTCCAAGACATGCCAGAAGTTCAGCAAGTATTGGAACAACACCTTGATCCTCAGAAAGATCCATCTTTAGCTATTCGCTCAGTTTATGGTCAATGGTTTCCTAATCTCTACCATCTTGCATCAGATTGGACATTTCAGCAGACAGATCGGATTTTTCCTGAAGAACCAGATTATCAAGAATTATTTGACTCTGCATGGCAAGGATACATACTTCGCAATCGAGTCTACTCTAATATTTTTAGCGTCCTAAGAGAAAAATATGGTCATGTTATAGAACAGCTACCAAATCAAACTTCGACTTCCCGTGAACAATCAGAGGCTAATGTAGCATTATCAAGCCATTTACTTGATCTCTTTTGGGTTAAGGTGATTGATTTAGATGAGCCTGACAAATTAATTGAAAAATTCTTTGCTAATGCGCCTGTTTATACTCGAAGTGAATTTATCCACAAAATTGGTTGGCGATTGCTTTACGGTACGAGAGAACCTCATAATATTCAAATTACTCAAGAATTGGGTCAACGGCTCCAAAAACTTTTAGATTGGCGTATTTCTAAAATCCAAGAAGACAAATTGCCAATTGAGCAAATAGCTGACCTCAAATATTTTAGCTGGTGGTTTGCTTCTGGCAAGTTAGATAATCAGTGGGCGATTACAAAGCTAATTGAAGTTCTATCGCTTGTTGAAACTGTTGAGTATTGCGAGGGCTTTCTAGAATATCTTGAATATTTAGCATCGGAAATGTCGCAAGAGGCGGTTCAATGTTTAAGTCTACTGGCGAACGGTAGTAGCGCAATCGAATGGTTTAGATCGTATGGTGGTAGCCATTTCGCTGCTATTCTTCGATCTGCTATGGAAAGTGGAGACGAAGTATCTAAGAAAAAAGCTAAAGAGCTTATTAACCAATTAGTTGCGCGTGATTTAGTAGATTGTAGAGAGTTACTTCTAACTCCCAAATAATCTACACAAGAATGTCTAAAACAAAACAGCGATCAACTGTTTTACATATTTAAAGACAACCAGTTAACAATCCATAATTTATAACCAACAAAATCTACCAATCAAAAAGATGATATCAATCAACCTAGATCGAGAAACAGAAAGCTACTTAGCAGAGATTATTGCTCAAGAAAACAGCACGTCCGAAGAACTGCTCAAAAAGCTAATCTATCAACATTGGCAGACTCTAAAACCTCGCCAAACCCTAGCCCAAAGAAGAGGTGGACATCCTAAAAACCTATTGCAAGATGCCGCCCCTGATGCCTCACTACGCGAAAATCGTAAACAAATCATCCTAGAACACATTCAAAATCGTCATCAAAAATCCAATTAATGAAGGAATATCCGCCCATAATTCTTACCGATAGCAGTATTCTATTTGCTTACTATAGCGCCAGAGACGACTATCACACCTCCGTTTGTAACTTCTTTGAAGAATGCTCAAGCGAACTGATTACCACCACAGCTTGCGTAACAGAAGTAATGTATCTATTGAGCAAAAACTATCGCACTCAAAATGAATTTCTCAATGACTTAGCCCAACAACTCTATCGATGTATTCCACTCGTACCCGAAGACTTTAGCCGTATTAGAGAACTCAATGAACAATATGCAGACCTGCCAGCAGACTTTGCAGATCTCTCACTAATTTCAATTTCTGAAAGACTCAACATCTCTGCTATCATTACATTAGACAGTGATTTTGACATTTATCGCCGCTATCGCAAACAGCCTTTTGAACGCATATTTTTATCATAAATTCTCAATTCGTAATTCCTAATTCGTAATTAAAAAGATGGAACCTCTCAACGAAAAAGTAAAAGAATATATCCGACTGTATACCGAAGCGAACTATCCGATTCGAGACATCGCCAAACAATGCCAAACATTCAGTCTCCACCGTATACAACGCAATGGTCGCCGCAGGATTTACGGAATTTAGACCGCGCCACTCACGCGCTAGCCATACGAGAATGTCGATGGAGCAGCAAGCGATCGCCTTATACCAATCGGGACTAACGAGGTCAGCGATCGTCCAAAAATTAAATGTCGCCGCCAGAACCCTCAACAAAATCCTTGAAAAGCATAATATTCCCATTCGTCGGGGCATCGATCCCGTTACCTCAGCTAATCGCGCCGCCCAATTCAACTTGTTTCAATAGGTTTAAGCTTTTAGCTCGCGATTTATTGCAGGGCAATTGCTTGTGCCATAACCTGATCAATCTGTTGCCATAAATGGACTAAATCACCGGAATTATCGAAAACTATATCTGCTTGCATGATCTTCTCTTTTAAGGGCATTTGTGCTGCAACTCTCTGCTGGGCTTCAATTATAGTTAAATTATTCCGCTGACACAGGCGCTGCTGCTGCAATTCTGGCGTACAAGTCACCACCCAAATTTCCGTCACTAAATGCTGTAAATTAGCTTCAAATAATAAGGGAATTGCCATAATAACCGGATTAGGAAACAATTCTTGAGCCGCTAATTGCAACCGATTTGTTACATAAGGATGAATTAAAGTTTCTAACCAGCGCCGCTCTTTCTCATCATCAAAAATAATTGCCCCTAAGCGCTGCCGATCTAAACTTCCTTCTTTAGTGAGAATCTGAGAACCATAACGCTCCTGAATTAGCTGCAATCGCTCTGCATTGAGAGCCTCTCTTGCATACAAATCTGCGTCAAGAATCGTTAATTGGTAATGGTGATGGAGATAATTAGTGATGGTGGTTTTACCCGTAGCAATGCCACCGGTGACCCCAATAATGCGCTGTATCATACTGATTCATCCGTAAAAATACGTCAAATTTAAATTAACTTAGAATTGTAGTCATAATTATCATAATGGTTAGGAATTACGCAAAGGAAAAATGATGTAAAAAGGAAGAAAGATTTGAGCAAAAGAAATGGCAGAAAAGTTTACCACGTTAGATTATTGCCAGTACCTGCTAAGTAGTCAGATAAACTACACAATCACGAACCTAGCAGACCATATGGAAGGGTACAGCCACGACCAGATCAACCGATACCTAAAAGATTAGTTTGACAGGGATCATTGTTGCTAACATTTTCGACTCCTCTTTTTAAATATGTTCAATTCTCCTATTTTCATCTTCCATTTTCGTGCTTGTTAAGAAATATGTCCTCTTTTGTTAAGAAACGTGTGCGGTTGCCCTAAGTGCAAGCGCAATGGAAGGATGAATTCACCAGCTACGCAAACTATCTTCAACTGGGCAAGAGATTTTGGTCAAACCAATTATGAGAACCCAATCCCTCAAGCAACAATAGTTGTGGAACTAGATAAATTCTCCCATCTTCTAGAGTCAAAAAAACAAGCTATGGCTTTGGAAAGCATGATAACTGTGATAGTGGCTGATTCATCGAATGGGAGTTAGGAGTTAGGAGGTGGTAATCGTCAGACTTTTTCCCGACCTTTTCCCGATCTTTCTAGGAGGTTCAGATTCTAGGGATCATAATTTGCTGTTCTAGCATGACTATGATTACAGATACAACCGCGATAAAGGCACTAAAACCATGAGTAGCCCATCACCATAGGATGTCCGAGATCCATAATCATGGTGGTTTAGGGCATTGGGCAATTATTTTGACCGTACATAACCCATCGTCTGATCCATCCACTGCCAGCCAAGTCATGGCCATCATGACCCCGCCTAAAAAATATTGTTCCTCAAAGCTGCATAACCCCTAAAAAGGTGATACTATAGAAAACGCTGAAAATTCACCCGATCACATCCCCCAAGAAAGACCGTGGCAACTTTACAACAACAGAAGATCCGGATTCGTCTCAAAGCTTTTGACCATCGCTTACTTGATGCGTCCTGCGAAAAAATTGTCGAAACAGCCAACCGCACTAATGCTGCTGCTGTCGGCCCTATTCCTTTACCCACACGGCGACGGATTTATTGCGTATTACGTTCGCCTCACGTAGATAAAGATTCTCGTGAACATTTTGAAACCCGCACCCACAGCCGGATCATTGATATTTATCAACCATCCGCTAAAACCATTGATGCGCTGATGAAGCTCGATTTAGCTGCTGGCGTAGATATTGAAGTGAAGCTCTAAATTAAGTAGCACTCTTAGTAAGTCGCATTCTTAAATTAAATTCCTCAAACAGAGGGCGGCTAGACAAATTTTGGTTAGAAATACATTTGTTGTGCCATACAAAAATACTAGAATTTGATGACTCTGCCAATATTGTAGCCATAATTTTAGTGGCCATTGAGTATTGCAGTAAGCTTAGTTTCGTATTAAATAAGTATTAAAAATCTAAGTATGAAAATCTCTGACTAGTCCATCAAGATTTTACTTAGTTGCCGCAATTAGAACCTCGAAATTTAGCCGTCACCCTCTAATGCTCAGAGTGACGGTTATTTTTTGAGGATTTAGGGGAATAGGATGTCAAAAATTGCTCCATTTTCAGACATTGGTTACTTAAAAGGCCTGACTAAATCCTGTTGATGCAAATCGGCGCGAAATTGGCGCTGAGACTCTTGTAAGGCTAGGGTAATTGTGCTGTCGGTGCGACCATATTGGTTAATGTAAGCCAGTCCTGCTTTTGCCCCACTGAGACGAGCCGATGATGCACCCACTGCGCATTTCCTCAGTAAAAAATTACGGTCAGGACTTAATCTGGGGTTAGTAAATTGTTGCGATGCTACTAGAGCCAGTTGATAGTTATGCACTGCATTAGGGAAGTTACCGGCTTTTTCTGCTTGAGCGCCATTAAACCAAAAATTAGCAATAGTCGCTCCATAGAAGTAACAAGCTTGATCTCCTTTTTGACAAGCCAATGCGGGATTAGGGAAGAGAGTCGCAGCAATAGATAATCCCATTAAAGTCAATGATGATTTAGACATGATCTTTGTCAGAATAGTACCTATGGTCAAAAGCTAGAAGAAATGGAATTTAGACAGATTGATCAGATGTACTGATGTTAGTCACAACTCAGTCGTCAACTGGGTTAAGGAGGCAGCGAAGCAATTACTAGAGTACCCGCCGATTGAAACTATGCCTAATGTTGGGGAACTAGATGAACTCCAGACTTTTGTTGGGTCAAAAAAACTTGATTTGGCGATGGACTGCGGTGAATCATTTTAGCCAAGGTATCTTGGCTTGGGTATTAGGGGATAGGAGTAGTAAAACCTTTAAAACCCGGTGGACAATGATTAAAGTTTGGCCGTGTTATTTCTGGGTTATCGATGGTTAGTGTGTCTACGTCTACAAAATGTTGATCAACGCAGAGGATCAAATTATCAGCAAGACCTACATAACTAGAATTGAGAGTGAAAATACTAGACTAAGACATTCTAGACTAAGACATTATTTAGCCAGATGGCACAGAAAAACTTTATGCTATTCAAAATCGCAAACAATGTTGAGGTATTCAATTCATTTGTTAATTCACTATCTCAAATACAAATCATTTCCTGATTTTCCTTGATTCAGATCTCATTTGGGCAACGCCAAACTCTGAGGTAGCTATCAGAGCCGCAATAATTGCTCCAACGGCAGATCTTGGGAAACGCTATTAGCCTTTGGACAAATATCCGCACTAGTCGGCGATCTGGAAAATATCACCCAAAGCGCAACATAGCCATAAACTAAGCCACAAATACCATTAAGCTTAGTTATAAGACTATTAGTTTTGAGACTAAAACAGGCATGGATCACATCTCACCTGTCACTCATCTCAAACCGCGTTGCGTTATCGCCCATCATCATCTAAAGCCCATGAAAAAACGGATTAATCTCACTTTCCCCAGGCGCACGATTAATTTACCCATCACCTATCGTCTCGCCAAAGACTTTAACGTCGCCGCCAATATTATTCGTGCTCAAGTAGCCCCCAATAAAGTCGGGAAAATGGTTTTAGAGCTATCGGGGGATATTGATCAGCTTGATGACGCAATTAACTGGCTACGATCCCAAGAAATTGAGGTTTCACTCCATGCACGGGAAATCATGATCGATGAGATGGTTTGCGTAGACTGCGGCCTATGTACCGGAGTATGCCCCACCGAATCCCTCACCCTTGATACCCATACTTTTCAGCTAGCTTTTGCCCGCTCCCGCTGTGTGGTTTGTGAACAATGCATTAGCGCCTGTCCCGTCAATGCCATTAGTATTAACCTCTAGCAACTAAACTTTGAGAATCAAGCGTAAAAAGCCAATAAACCCACCATCCCCTAAAATTTGCCGCAAAAATAACAACCCAGCCCCCATCGCATCCGTGGCATAACGCAGCCGCCACGAGCCATCCGTACTAGCCCGATAAATCACCTTTGCCACCGCCGCCGGATCTGCACCACCAGCCCCAGCTTGATCCGTTTGGGCCTTGATATGGCGCGTATAACGATCATAGATGGGGTCAACCGCAGCCTCAGACTCTTGGGCAGAACGGCTGTAAAAATCGGTTTTGATCGGGCCCGGCTCAATAATTTTCACTTTAATTTTGAAAGGACGTAATTCATACTGCAATGATTCTGAAAACCCTTCTACAGCCCATTTAGTACTGTGATAAAGACTATATAAAGGGAAAGTTAACCTACCTCCCATCGAAGCAACATTGACCAATACCCCCTGTTGCCGCTGCCGAAAATGGGGCAAAATAGCCCGCGTTACATCCATCAAACCAAACACATTCGTATCAAATTGAGCGCGAATTTGGGACGGAGTAGCATTCTCAAATGCACCAGTTAAGCCATAGCCCGCATTATTAATCAACACATCAATTTGCCCAAACCGTTGGAGCGCTGCCGTTATTGCCGCCAAAATCGAATCAGGATCGGTTACATCAAGGGCAACACAATAGCAGCGCTCTGAATTGGGTAAACCATCAGCACGTTCAGGATGGCGCATGGTCGCAACAACATTCCAACCATGATTATGGAACTCGATAGCAGTCGCCCTGCCAATACCTGTGGAAGCACCGGTAATCAGAACTGTCTGGGTCATAAAAGAATTACCAACAAAAATTATTTGACAGTTTTGGGAATCAAATCTGCTTACAGCACAACTTGTTCCGTCTCAAAATCAGTAAGTCAACTATACTACTACTGGCAAAAGCGAGCTATACTCAAGATCAAAAAGCTAGATCAAAAGGCTATTTCCTAAATTATCAAGAAATTCATTCTCAAGTAGTTCAGGATTATGTTGCTAGAGTAGGGCTTAAGAGGGTAACAATTCATGGAAATAGATTATATTGCTCTATTTGTAGCAGATGTAAATACTTCTATAGTTTTTTACCGTGATGTTCTAGGGTTTTCGTTTTCTAAACCCATCAAAAACGGTGGAGTTGAAGGCACTAGTGGTCAACTTAAAATCGGTTTATACCAAAGGGAATGGCTCGAAAAATTATTCGCCGCTCAACTGCCTCACCATACATTTGACTTTGACAATATCCGAAGCCTCAATCCTTTCCTTTTATCCATGACCGTTGATGACTTAGAAGCAGTTTATCAACATTTACAAAACTATCAGGTTAAAATTTTGCAGCCCCCCCAGATCATGCCTTGGGGACAAAAACTATTATTTTGCCAAGATCCCGATGGCAATTTTTTAGAAATGGTACAACGCCAACCATAATGCCATAGCCCAGTTATTCCCTTAGATTTTTTGCCCCAAGATAATGCAGCCAGCATAAAAAAATCATAAAATATACCTAGCAAATGTTTAAGGATAGGTTAACCATGTGATATTAATCACAATTACGGTTGAACAACCGTAACAATTACTGATAGGGTTAATTTGGCAAGCTATATGCGGCTTATTTGGTAAATTTTTAGTAAATTCTTTAGTAAATTGCGGAATTTTGCATGAAAGTACTGGTCATTGGTGGCGATGGTTACTGCGGTTGGGCCACAGCACTCCACCTCGCCCAAAGAGGTCATCAAGTTGGCATCGTCGATAACTTAATTCGGCGACATTGGGACAATGAAATTGGTGTAGCCACTCTTACACCCATCAGTTCCATTCATCAACGAGTTAACTATTGGCAAGGCTTGTCTGGTCAAAAGATTGACCTATATATTGGTGATATTACCAACTATGACTTTGTACGCAATGTATTTCGCGAATTTGAGCCAGATTCTCTAGTGCATTTTGGTGAGCAGCGTTCCGCACCGTTTTCGATGATTGATCGGGAACACGCCGTGATGACCCAAGTTAATAACGTCGTCGGCACATTGAATCTGCTTTATGCCATTAGAGAATTTAATCCAGAATGTCATTTGGTCAAACTCGGTACGATGGGCGAATATGGCACGCCAAATATTGACATTGAAGAAGGCTATATCACCATCGAACACAACGGGCGCAAAGACACCTTGCCCTATCCCAAGCAACCAGGCAGCTTCTATCATTTGAGCAAAGTCCATGATAGCCATAACATTCAATTTGCCTGTCGCATTTGGGGATTAAGAGCCACCGACCTCAACCAAGGCGTAGTTTATGGCGTATTGACCGAAGAAACCAGCGATGAACTTCTGATCAACCGTCTCGATTATGATGGAGTATTCGGCACTGCCTTAAACCGCTTCTGTATTCAAGCCGCTGTAGGACATCCCTTGACCGTATATGGCGAAGGTGGTCAAACCCGAGGGTTCCTAGATATTCGTGACACCGTGCGTTGCATTGAAATCGCCATCAACAACCCCGCCGAAAAAGGCCAGATGCGAGTTTACAACCAATTCACCGAACTCTTTTCCGTCAAAGACTTGGCTTTAATGGTACAGAAAGCCGGTGCATCCCTTGGTCTGAAAGTAGAAGTCAACCATGTCCCTAATCCTCGCGTTGAATTAGAGAGCCATTACTTCAATGCGAAGAATACAAAATTATTAGATTTGGGATTAGAACCGCATTTCCTTTCCGATGCTCTGATCGATTCCCTATTAAACTTCGCCATCAAATATAAAGATCGCGTGGATCAAAGCCAAATCATGCCTAAAGTATCTTGGCGTTAAAGGTTATATCTCAAGCTCTAGATCTTCTAAAATAGGGGTAACCGCTACTGGTTGCCCTTTACCAATTTAGGGTTGCTTATTGCCTCACCATCTGCCTAACTAACCTATGAATCTATCCGATGAAATCCCACGGCTGCGCGATTTGCTCCCCGCAGCATGGCGGATGCAAACCACCATCAAAATTAAAAACGAGCAAATGGAAGTAATTGCTAGTCGGTTACAATTTGGCATTGCCGGAGCCGTGCAAATTCATCTCAATAGTCGATTGTGGCAAGAACTTAGCGAACCACAAAGAGATCTCGTATTTTTACGGGAAATAGCTTGGCGACAAACCACCAACTGGGTACAATTTGGGGCATTTCAAGGACTTTCCCTGTTAGGTGTAGCGGGGCTAGCGATCGAAAGCATTGATGGCGATGCGATGGGAATTGCCGTGGCCACATTACTCGCTGGAGTTGGCGCACAGCAAATATTACGCCAACACCGCAGCGCCGAAAATGAAGTTAACGCCGACACAGAAGCCATAGACATCGCCCAACGCCGCAGCTACAGCGAGAAAGACGCAGCCGAAGCTTTATTAGAAGCCATTCCCGCCATCGCCAAATTAGAGAACCGCTATAAACCCAGCTTTACCGAATTAATCCGCTGCCAAAATTTACGCATCCTCACCGGACAAGCCACCGTCAAAATGCCGTCAAAATTTCAATAGGCTCAACCCATACCCCATAGCATTTAGTTTAGCCAATCACTAGAGCCGCCCCGAAACTAGTCCTAAAAACAGCCCTAATATTAGCCCAACCCAATCCAGCCTAGTTTTAGCGGAAATAAATCCTCACAAACACTAGACACGGTCAAACCAATGATGTAATGTAAGTAGTTGCGACTTTTTTTTGACCCCCATGAACGCTGTAGAAATCATTCGTTCTATCGAAGCCGACTATATGAAGGCCGAGATCCCCACCATCTATGTGGGTGACACTGTTAAGGTTGGCGTGAGGATTAAAGAAGGCGGCAAAGAACGGACCCAGCCCTATGAAGGAGTCGTCATCGCCAAACGTGGCACTGGCATCAACTCCGTCATCACAGTACGGCGTGTTTTCCAAGGTGTTGGTGTAGAGCGTGCCTTTTTGGTACATTCCCCAAAAGTAGAAAGCATCAAAGTACTGCGTCGCGGTAAAGTACGTCGCGCCAAACTTTATTACCTCCGTGACCTCGTTGGTAAGGCAACCCGCCTCAAGCAACGTTTTGATCGTGCCTTGTAATTGTGATTTTCTGACGGTAATTTCCTAAAAGTAATCCCCTAAAGATTATTCAGTGAAATTATTTTTGTTGAGAATACATCACAACCTAAGACTAAATCAGTCGCAACGTTACACTAGCCTGAATAATCCCAAAGTCCCTTAGTCATGCCAGAGTTTTATACTTGGGTGGCGCAGACTCAAATAGTGTTAGGTGCAAAGTTTTAAAGCCCTTTGTGATTGTGAACTATTCCAGAAAAGTATTTCAAAAAATATTTCAAAAAGCAAAAACTTTAAAAAAATCGACAATATTTAAGTTAAACGGGCACAATCATGGCTATAATAGATCTTGCTGATCGCATCAACCACTGGTTTAGTGTTGACCATCAAGAGCGGTAGCCAAAATAAACAAAGCGTGTGCGTCCTTAGTTCAGTTGGTAGAACGTCGGTCTCCAAAACCGGATGTCGAGGGTTCGAGTCCTTCAGGGCGCGCTTTGAGATTTTTAGGAATCCTGTAAATAGTGTAACAAAATCCTGTAACTGGCACCAAAGCATCAGGCTTGCTATTTGATTTTTAGTTTATGGTTTGGGTGTATAGTTCCGCTGGGTGACCATTTCCGGTAAACGTACCGCATCAAATTTAACCACTTGATGTTGTGGTAATTTGCGACTAGAGCGAAAATAAGATTTTTATATATTTTTATATGATTTCTCTGATTTTCAACCGCAAATGAAATGATTGATAGATGTAATACGGATAAGAAATTTAGCAAAATTTTTTATTGGTAGAATATATCTGTTAGCTTCTATTATTTTTAGTCTTTCAAAGCAAACTTTTAACGTGCGAGCGTTGCAACCATGGCCAAAAACGAGGTGAAGGAGCCGCAAAAAGATCTTAAGGCTAATCCCAGTGCTGACAAGGCAAATTCTGGATTAGGCAAGCTTTTTGTTGAGACTAAATCAGAGTTAGAAAAAGTGGTATGGCCTTCGCGTCAGCAACTCATTAGCGAATCTGCTGCGGTGTTGTTGATGGTGGTGGCAGTGGCAACATTCGTATACTTAATTGATGCTTTATACAAAGCAATTGCTTTAAAGGTGTTCCAGTGATGGTGAGCGAAGACTTAGACCACGTTAGCAGTCAAAGTAACGAGACTGAGCCACAGAGTCCTGATGGCAAAAACTTATTGCGTTGGTATGCGGTGCAGGTAGCTTCAGGCTGCGAAAAGAAAGTTAAATCTAGCTTAGAGCAGCGGGCCCAAACCCTTGGAGTTGATGACAAAATTCGCCAAATCCAGATCCCGCAAACCCCAATTATCAAAATCAAGAAAGATGGCACGAGGCATACTACACCAGAGAAAGTTTTTCCTGGTTATGTTTTGATTCAGATGCAATTAGTTCATGACGCGGAATTGGATATGTGGGACATTGACGATGATGCGTGGTTAGTGGTCAAAAGCACCAACCATGTGATTAACTTTGTGGGCACAGAGCAGAAGCGTCCTTACGGTCGTGGTCGTGGTCACGTTAAACCCCGTCCTTTGTCAGAAAAAGAAGTAGAGCGGATCTTTCGGGTATCTGTGGATCATGAACCTGTGGCCAGAATTGATATGGCTGCGGGGGATAAGATCAAGGTTTCTTCGGGTCCATTTAAAGACTTTGAAGGTGAAGTGGTGGAGGTGACACCAGAACGGAGCAAGCTGAAGGCTTTGTTGTCAATTTTTGGTCGAGATACGCCGGTGGAATTGGAATTTAACCAAGTTCAGAAGCAAAGTTAGTCTTGGCTGAATAACTGACTACAATTCCTGAAGTGCTTTGGGATTGATCGAGTTGATTGCTTTGTTATTGCTTTAGTTTATCGAGATTCATCGAGTTATCCTTAATCTGCCATGGCAAAGAAGGTTGTCGCTATTATTAAGCTGGCCCTGAACGCAGGGAAAGCCAGCCCAACTCCTCCGGTAGGCCCTGCTTTGGGTCAACATGGTGTGAACATCATGATGTTCTGTAAAGAGTACAATGCCAAAACTGCCGATCAAGCAGGGATGGTGATTCCGGTAGAAATTTCGGTTTATGAAGACCGGAGTTTTACGTTTGTGCTCAAGACTCCTCCTGCTTCAGTGCTAATTAAAAAAGCCGCTGGGGTAACGACGGGTTCAGCCGAACCAAACCGGAAGCGTGTCGGTTCCATTACACGGGATCAGTTGCGTCAGATCGCAGAAACGAAGATGCCTGATATTAATGCCAATGATATTGATGCAGCGATGCGGATTATTGAAGGTACGGCCCGCAATATGGGTGTGCTAGTTACTGGTTAGGTTTGATGGGTTGCTATGGTGGATAAATTTGCCCAATTGTGTAATTAAAAATTATGTGATTAATTGGGTCAATAATTTAGCCAAAATAGTCGCTACGCATTGAACTGAAGATGATTAGTTTTAGCTTGTATGATCAGCTTAGATTAATTAACTGGTTTAACTGATTTGTTTTTGCTTGATTTGTGAATGTAAACAGTGCGGGGGAGAAGTAAAAACTTCGCCTGTACCCCAAAGGAGTAACTATGAGAAAAATTTCTAAGCGTCTCCGTGAAGCACGATCCAAGGTAGAAGATCGGGCTTATGCGCCGTTAGATGCTTTGGCTTTGGCAAAGGAAACCGCCACCGCCAAATTCCCAGAATCTTTAGAGGCTCATGTGCGTTTAGGCATTGATCCGAAGTACGCTGATCAACAGTTGCGGACTACGGTGACCTTGCCCAAAGGTACGGGGCAAACTATTCGCGTGGCAGTAATTGCCCGTGGTGAAAAAGTTGCCGAAGCGACGGCTGCTGGGGCAGATATTGCTGGTTCAGAAGAACTCATCGACCAAATTAGCAAAGGGATGATGGACTTCGACCTGTTGATCGCTACACCTGATATGATGCCGCAGGTAGCTCGTCTAGGTAAGCTCTTAGGGCCGCGCGGTTTGATGCCGTCGCCTAAGGGTGGTACGGTAACCACAGATTTGGCAGCAGCGATTGGTGAGTTTAAGGCTGGTAAATTGGAGTTTCGGGCTGACAGAACAGGGATTGTCCACGTTATGTTTGGCAAGGCTGCATTTACGGCCGACGACTTGCTGGTAAACTTGAAAGCATTACAGGAAACGATTGATCGCAATCGTCCTTCTGGGGCTAAGGGTAAGTACTGGCGCTCGTTGTACGTGTCTGCCACAATGGGGCCTGCCATTGAGGTGGATGTGAATGCCTTACGTGATTTCAAGTTGACTGAAGCTTAAAAGTCTAGATTCACACTAGATTAATTTGTTTACGGTATTAGAGAAATTAAGTTAAAGATTGATTATTCCAGATTAATGATTAGTTACGGAAGTAATTTTATCGAGTCATAAATTCACAACTGAATCTCTACCAGAGACAGCAGGTGCTTTGCTTAATTTCCTGCCGAGGTAAGTCTAAGGGATTGGATTAACACGGGTTTTCCTGTGTTGCCAAAAACTGATGCATCACCTCGGCACTGTAACCAGAACCGAGGCTTTTTTATGTCCATGAAATCGTGATGATTGATTGATCGCGGTTGATTTTAGATCCGTTCTCTGCCGATCGAAATTAATGCGGTGAATCGTGCGCAATGTGAATGCGACAAGTTGGTGACATCCCAAAACAGGAGGTGAAAACGAATATGGGAAAAACTTCTTCGCAAAAGGAAGTTGTAGTTGGCTCTTTGGCGAGCGAACTCAATGACTCGCAGATGTTGATGGTGATTGACTTTACGGGTTTGACCGTAGCGGAAGTCACTAAGTTACGCCGCCAGTTGCGACCCACTGGTACGGTTTGTAAAACCGCTAAAAATACCCTGTTAAAGAAAGCCGTTGCGGATCGTCCTGAGTGGCAACCGGTGGAAGCTTTCTTGAAGGGGCCTTCAGCTTGTTTCTTTGTCAAGGGCGATATTGGTGGTGCGGTTAAGGCTTACCAAGCGTTCCAAAAGGAAACCAAGAAGACGGAACTCAGAGGCGGTGTATTAGAAGGGCGTGCCCTATCACCGAAGGATTTGCAAGCGATTGCGGATCTGCCCTCGAAGGAAGTATTGCTGGCTCAAGTGGCTGGGGCAATCAATGGTGTGGCTACCAAGCTCGCTTTTGGTATCAAGGAAGTACCTCAGTCGTTGGGACGTGCTATCAAAGCTATTTCCGAAAAAGAAGCTGCTTAATTGGCAGTGGCTTTAGGGGCAATAGTTTGGTGTGCTTAGGCGCAATCAGTAACTAATAATTGCTATGGGCAATTGATTACTGGACGGCAAAATTTGACTGCTTTTGATTACAAAATTTCTATTACGGAGAGATCAATACCATGTCTGAGAAGATTGACAATATCGTTGAACAGTTGAAGGGTTTGACCTTATTAGAAGCTGCTGAATTGGTCAAAGCCATTGAAGAAACCTTCGGTGTGTCGGCTGCGGCTCCTGTGGGCGGTATGGTTGTGGCGGCTGCGGCTGCGGCTCCTGCTGAAGAAGTAGAAGAAAAGACTGCTTTTGACGTAGTGTTGGAAGAAGTGCCTGCGGATAAGAAGATCGCCATCTTGAAGATCGTGCGTGAAATCACTGGCTTGGGCTTGAAAGAAGCCAAAGAAGTTGTGGAATCTACACCTAAAACTATCAAAGAAGGTGTGGCTAAGGCTGATGCTGAAGCTGCTAAGAAGCAATTGGAAGAAACTGGCGCTAAGGTTTCGATCAAGTAATTACCGATTCCCCAATACCGGTTCAATATATCCCTTGATTAATTTTTAAGCCTAATCAGTCTGTTCTATGGAGCAGGCTGATTTTTTGTCTGGCTGATTTTTATCTATAAATCGCGAATCAGTTTGGTATGACTGCCAAGAGAGTCGGATGATAGAACTTAGGGAACACCAGCATCATCCCAAATAGTTAATGCAAATATGGCTCAATCCATTCCCAATTTTAATGCTTTGCTGCTTTTCCCTACGGGTATTAAGGCTTCTATTGGTGGTTATGCTGGGGATGCTCTGCCCATAGTGCGGGCGGCGGCGGCGATCTCTGATACCGTAATTACCCATCCCAATGCCATGAATGGCGCAAATTTATACTGGTCTATGCCCAATGTTCTTTACGTCGAAGGCTATGGTTTAGACCAAATGACCCAAGGGAATTGGCATCTGCGCCCCATACGTCAAAATCGCATCGGTGTGATCTTTGATGCTGCTATTGAGCCGGATCTAGCCCTGCGTCATCGCCAAGTGATTATGGCTAGTCAAGCAACCTTAGGGCTGAATATTACTGCGATCGCCACTACTGACCAACCCCTCGGTGTAGAACTGCGTCAAGGTCAATCTGGGGCGACTTGGGGTACGATTGCCCAACCTGATGCCCTCCTCAGAGCCGCCCAACGTCTGTTAGATAGTCAAAAAGTTGATGCTATTGCTGTGGTGGCTCGATTTCCTGATGATCCCGACAGCCTCGCTTTACAACAATATCGCCAAGGTAACGGCATAGATGTTTTAGCTGGAGCCGAAGCGGTGATTAGTCATCTGATCGTCCGTGAGTTTGCGGTTCCCTGTGCCCATGCTCCGGCGCTGCAACCTTTGCCCCTTGATCCTCAGGTTTCCCCCTTGGCCGCGGCCGAAGAGATTGGCTTTACCTTTTTGCCTTGTGTTTTAGTGGGACTGAGCCGCGCTCCGCAATTTATTCGACAAACCGATCAGATGCGCTTAGGTGATATTAGTGCCCCAGATATTAATGTAGTCTTGAGTCCCTACAGTGCTAGTGGTGGGGCTTCTATTCTTGCCCTATCTCAGCATAAATATCAACATCAACAAACCCATCTTATTTTCATTCGGGAAAATACTACCGCCCTCGCTGTGCCCCCAGAAGCCCTTGGCATTAGCGGTATGGTTGTGGAAAACTATTGGGAAGCCCTTGGTATTATGGCAGCTTTACGCAGTGGGATTAATCCCTACGCCTGCCGTCGTCACCTGAATCCGCTGCGGCTCAATTCCCATCAATTTAATGATTTCCTGCCGGATGAGGTTTAATTTTTGGTTTGACAACGATCGCAGATGCCACAACGCCAGTTAGCCTCAGGACTGAAACCAAAAGCATCTAATAGGGCATACCAGCGACATTGACGGCTGGCAATATAGTTAGTCATCGCTTTGACCGCCTGCTCTGGGCTATGGGGAGTCATTTTAGGGGGTAGCTTACTTTGCTGATGTTTTTCTTTGGCAGTGTGCAGCAATTCATAACGAAAAGGTGTCAGCCAATTTAGTTGCCCCAATCGATGTAAGATCGCCAAAGTTAAAGGCAAATCCGGTTGACCTTGGCAGACTTGCTGATAGTCTCCTTGGGGCGGCAATTGAGCTAGAAGTCTTTCGGCGCGTTGTTTTTGCTTTTGTTGCTGTTGCAGAAAAAAACTCTCCCGCTGTTGATCACTGCTATCAATCCAGCCCGTTGGCTCACTCACCAACATCAACGCATGGGCTAATTGGCCATCTCGTCCGGCTCGCCCCACCTCTTGGATATATTCCGCTAAACTGAGGGGCTTGTGATAGTGGCAAATCCAGCGACAATTAGGCTTATTAATTCCCATACCAAAGGCATTGGTACAAACCACGATGGGGCAATGTCCTTGTAACCATTGCTGCTCAATGTGATGGCGCTCTGGGGCGGCGAGTCCGGCATGGTAAGCCATCACCAAAGCGGCACTATTGGGATAATTATGTTTAGCAAACTTTTCCCGCAGCCATTGGGTTAAGGTTTCTGTATCTTGGCGGGTGCGGACATAGATTAAACCGGTTTGCAATAAATCGGTACTCGTTGGTAAATTGGTTTGTCCTTTAATCTCCTGTTTTTTAATTCCATACTTCTCGATCAACTGCCAGAGCCGCCGTTGCCGATCCGAGGGGCTCCATGCGGTGGCGATGGCTAAACTCAAATTAGAGCGATAGGGACTAAGACCCACCCGTTGCGGTTGACGTAACTCTAGGGCTTGCACTAATTCTGTTTCGGTGGCAGGGTCAGCGGTGGCCGTAAAAGCAGCCAAAGCAATGGGGGGATGGGTGGGCTTAGCCTGTTCTAAGGCTTTTCTCACGGCGGCTAAACGGCGATAACTCGGACGAAAGGAATCGCCCCACTGCACTAAACAATGGGCTTCATCGAGCATAATGCCGTTAATTTTCAGATCCGGCGCACAGAGTCGCTGCCACACCGGAGGACTCAGTAAAGTTTCGGGGGAAAGGTACAACAGCCGCAGGTGGGGTAAATCCTGTAAGACCTGTCGCCGTTGCCCTTGGGCTAAATTACTATGGAGCGTTGCCGCCCCTAACTGGCGCTTTTGCAGGTCTTGGACTTGATCGGCCATCAATGCCAACAGTGGCGAAATCACCAAGGTCAAGCCATCTTGTAACAAAGCCGGAAGCTGAAAACATAAAGACTTACCGCCGCCCGTGGGTAACAGCGCTAAGCAGTCCTGTCGTCGCAATAAACAGTCCACAATCTCTGCCTGAGCCGGTCTGAGACTGTCATAACCCCATTTCGCGGCTAATAGCTGCTGGACTTGTTGCCATTGGGCGGTAATATCTCCGGCACTGAGATGCAGCTTTAGCTCACCAGACATAAGCAGTGGTTTAGAAAGTAAAGTATGGTCAATTCAATTTATTTGGGACGGTGCTAAAGCACTTACTACTAACCTGATCAAGCCAACCTGATCAAGTTTTTTAAAGTCCGTAGTAAGCACTTTAGTGCTGAAGAAATTCTAAAGCCAAAAATGTCTCACTCTTAATTGAAAACCGTAATGGCAGGTTAATGCAATAGAGCAGCTAACTACTTCTGCTCACTCATCTTCTGTTTCACCATTGGCGAATATAATCGCAAATAATTCCAATAGTTAGCGAAGACTTTCTCAACATAATCCCTAGTTTCCGCATAGGGAATATTCTGTACGAACTCATCAGGATCACCTAAACCCCTTGCTTCCAACCAACGGGACACCGCCCCAGGACCAGCATTATAACTAGCGATCGCCAACATGGAATTATCACCATTGCGCCGATGGGTATAGTCTAAATACCAAGTACCAAAACTAATATTGTCCTGTGGTTCCGTTAGCGAATAATTACTCACGCCCTTTTTACTGGCAATCCATTCGCCAGTTTCCGGCATAATTTGCATTAAACCCGTCGCGCCCACATGGGAACGAATCCGCACTTCAAACCGTGACTCTTGACGAATTAAACCCGCTACTAAAGCTGGTGGTAAATTCCGTTCTTGGGACCATTTATTAATCAAATCATTAAAAGGGATAGGATAGAGTGACTGCCAATAAATCGGTTGCTGTTTAATCAGAGCCACTTCCGCTTTTTGTTCGGGAGTCACATCTAGCCACGACAGACTATCCAATTGGGCAATACCCTTGAGGTTGTCATTGACACCAATCCGTAATACCCCATCGGTAAATAGTTCCTTCGGCGGTAAAGCCCGTTTGCCCTTCAATTCACTACGCCATTGATGGTATGCATCACGATTTAAACCCACCACATACAATTCCTGCACCTTCGCTGAACCAGCGGGCAAAGGACTACGCACACTATCGGGTTTGAGCGGCAATTGAATATTCCGTGCCGTCGTAAAACTGCCCACTTGCCAACCCAAAGCACTAGCCGAACGCCATGCAAAATAGGATTCAGGATGTTGCTGCACCACAAACTCATAGAGAGCCTTAGCTTTGGTTTTATCGCCCACCCGTTCAGCCCATTTCCCAGCAGTAAAAGCCGCTTCTGCGGCAATGGGAGCGCTAGGACTGTCGGTAATTAAAGTATTGACCTGCTGAATCCCTTGGGTCAAATTACCACTATTGGCCGCACCTTTAGCAATGCGCCAACGCAAATTCGCGGCAGACTCACTGCTGGGATATTGACTCAACAAAGCTTTACGGTGACTGCTAGCAGACTGGGCGCTATTGAGGCGATTTTCTAATATATCCGCCTTGAGTAGCATTCCTTCGGCAGCGGTGTCGGGATAATTGGCAATAATCTGATCCGCCGCAGCGAGGGCTTGCTCTGCCGTACCAATTTGGGTAATGCGCACTAAAGCTCGAGGCGCTTCGGGGCTATTGGGGAACTGCTGCACCACTCGACGATAGGCGGCAATAGCATTATCAGTTTGCCGTGCCCGATGAAAACTGCGCCCAGTCCGATACGCGGTGAAAGAATTGGGGGTAGCCTTGCTATAGGCTCGCGCTGCCTTACTAAACTCGAAATAGTCATAATAACCATCGGCTACACTCCACCACTGCTCTGGGGAAAGCTGCGCCCCACTAGCCACCAAGCGATCCAATAAAGGGGCAATTTCGGCGTGTTCGGGGAAATAAGTCGCAGCTTGAACTAAGGCAGCTTGTAAGTCCGGTACATTACGCAACCGCTCAACTAAAACATCTCGAGAACGGGGATGAGCCGGAAATTTCCGCAACAATTCATCATGGCGACGCAGGGCATAGAGGGCTTCGGCGCTGGCGTGACTTTCGGGGTATTGTTGCAACAATTGCTGCCATGTTTCTTGGGCAGCCCGTTGATCCCCCGTGCGAGCCTGTGCTTCACCACGACGTAGCAGAATATAATCTGCCATCATCGGATAAGTCTTTTCTAAATCATTGAGTAATAAAATTGTTTCCTTGGGCTTACCATTGAACAATTGCAAAGACCCCAATAACAAGCGGGTGCGATTGCGTTCTGCGGTATCAGTAGACTGCCGTAGTCGATCTTCTAAGGCTGCGATGCGTTGGGGCGTAGGCGTAAAAGCGAGCGGATCAAACGGGAGGATGTCTTTGGCATCGGGATTGACTAGAGAAGCATTTAAGCTACTAGGAGCAGCATTGCTAGGATTCAGCAAAGGAGCGGCGCTTCCACCAGCAATGGTGACGGTGAGCGCTAAAATAACAGACCAGCGCATGAATTGTTGCATTTTTGTTACAGTACCCACAGGGCATGATACCATAGCCGACTGCCTAGCCATGCTTTGGCGCAAATATCCAGCTAAATGTAGCGCTGATCTAGGCTAATTTGCAAGGGCTTTGGCTGATAATGATCATGATTCGTTGATTTAAATATTCAAAATTTTGGGCGATTTTGCCGACGAGCTTATATGACGATTGTATGGGAACTTGATTTTTATTCGCGACCGATTCTAGATGAAAATAAAAAGAAAATCTGGGAGTTACTGATCTGTGATCGCCAACGCCAAAAGGAATGGGTCAAAGAATGCCCCAGTGATCGGGTTAATTCTGAATGGTTATGCCAAGAATTAGTTGCGTGTATGGAGGCTTGGGGCGAAACGCCAATTAAGGTGCGTTTTTTCCGTACCAGCATGAACAATATTATTACGCGGGGTTGTACTCTGGCTGGGATTACGCCCCAAGCTTCGCGGCGGTTGTTTGCCATGAGTGGCTGGCTCAAAGAACGCATGGCCCATATTTATCCCCAACGGGAAGGCTTTCAAGGGGCTGATCCCAATCCTTTGCCGTTACAGGTAAGTATTACTGCCGCGACTAAGCCTGCCCCCGATGCCCTCAAAAGTGAGCGTTGGCAGGTGGTAGCTTTAAAAGCCGCAGACTTTGCCGCCGCTAATGAATGGTCGATGGAATTTAGCGAATTGTTCGATATTAGCGATATAGTCCCAGAAACCGAAATTACCGGATTAATTCTTTATTCGAGTCGGGCGACTCCTTTGGCGGCGTGGATGTCTGGGGTTGATCCGGTGTGTGTCAAATTTGAAACCAATGCGCTGAAGGATCGGTTGCAGTTAATTCTGGAAGCTAGTGCCGATGTGCGCTGGATTTTAGCCAATTATCAAGCCCCAAAAGAGCAACCAATTTTTGACCAAGGGAAACGTTTTGAAGCTCTCAAGTCGGCGGCGCAAGGGGTGCATTTCCTTGCTGTGCAACGCAATGAAAATGAGGAAGCATTTGCCGGTTTTTGGTTATTGAAAGAGCCGTCCTAATTATCGTCAATAAGCAACCAAATCAAAAAAACAATAAAAAACCCGCAAGAGGCTCTCGTGCGGGTGCAGTATGTAGATACGTCGCTAGTGATTAATAGTATGGAGGCAAACCATGCTGAAATCAGTGATAACTGTACGGATTCCTTGTGATCGTTATCACTCCCAAGGCTTACCTTGCGTCACTGCTAAAAATGCTGACAGCGGATTTGATCTACATCTGCCGCATCATCAGGAAGTTAGATGACCGCCCCATAGTCCCGTGGGTTAAGTTTGGGCAAGGTAACTGCGGGCGTTAAAGTCCAGGCACTAAATCCACAAAATCCCTCGCAAACTTATCAGGATTCCATAGCGGCGCTAAAGTTTCCGGTTGTCTGGCTTGATAAAGTCTTTGTTTGAGGCTCTGGCGTAAGGTGTGGTTTAAGCCTAACTGCACCCCCCAATCAATATATTCTGACCAATTATAAGCAATTCCTTCAGTAATACCGAGGGTCTGTAAAAAAGAATAAACAAATCGCGAAAACATCTGCTCACCTACTTTGGTTACCACCGGCAAATCTACCCATAACCCTTCAAGGCAGTGGGTGCAACTGTTATAAGGATAGGAATCGAGTAAAATATCAGCGATTTGATAAACTGTGCGATGTTCTTCTTCGGTTTTGGTGCGCGGTATGAGGAATTTAATTCGTTCTGGATTAACGTCAAATTCAGCACATACTTGATCATAAATATGACGCATTAAATCACCATTGCCGCGACTTTTGCATAATAAAACGCTCTCAGGGACACGGCTGAGAATTTCTATAATAGCGCGGGCACTGGCATAATTAAATTTATGACCAGGGGTAACGGAAAGATAAACTATTTGATGCGGCAGAATGCCCAGTTCATCTCTAACGGCGTTACGGTCAATGGGTAAACCATCTAAGCGGCTCACGGCTAAATAGGAGTCCGGCATTCGCAAAAGCTGTTCCCGAAAGTGAGCGTCTATACCTGGGGGGAACATATAGCGATCAGCAATGAAATAGTTATCTGGACGCAAATAGGGAGCGCAAAAACCAGGCCAAGATATCACAATAGGGGCAGGTTTGGTATAAATTAACGGAGCATTATCAGGATACATAATGGAATCAAATTCCACTAATACATCTAGATGATCTTGGTGGATGATTTGCGATAGTTCTTTTAATCTATCGGTTAAATCGTGATGACGAATGGTATAGAATGGACTGCCAGTGTTGCGGAATTTCTGCGTCATATCATCTTCTACAAAATGCGCCGCCCCATAAAATCGCACGTCGGCAATCTTAGTTAGGGCGCAGATCCAATCCCCACAACACCAACTCATCGCATGACGGCGAAAGTGTCCTGATAGTAAACCGATTTTTAGCATGGGGGCATTTAGTGAATAGTGTTTGGGTCGGTGATGCTTCGCAATTAACCACACTAATTAACAGAGATCTTAATTAGCCAAATTATCAGTCCTAAACTATCGGCAAGATTTGCCCACAGATTTCCTGCTGCCAACAGGGTAAATTGTAAGCTAAGGATTGCAAATGACTTGATTTAACCTGCCAAGGGGCTTGACTGGCAAATAATATCGGTTTGAGATTTAATTGCTGGGGTGCTAAACCCAAACAACGCAACGGATTCAAACTCATCGCTTGCCATAATTCTAAGGGGGTAAGCTGCCCTGAAACCACTAACTTTTGCCACAACATGGCCCAGGCGACTTCTAAACCGGCGGCTCCGGCGGGGGCATCATCAAAAGGTACGGCTTTTTCTTCGTAGGTGTAGGGGGTGTGGTCAACGGCAATAGCATCAATAGTGCCATCCTTAAGCGCGGCAATTAGAGCTTGGCGATCACTCGCACTACCCAAGGGCGGCATGAGGCGCAGACTCGGATCATAGCTATGCAAATCCTGATCGCAATAACAGAGATGGGCCCAAGTGACACTGGCACTGACCGGTAAACCCGCTGCCTTGGCTTGCCGCAACAAAGCCACACTCCGCGCTGTGGAAATCCGCATGAAATGCACCGGACTGTGATGGGGCTGAATAATTTCTAACAAAGCGGCTAAGGCACTGGTTTCGGCACTGATAGGCGCACCGGAATAACCATACTGCACACACCATTTGCCATCACGGACTACGCCATCACCGAGGAGCCGCATATCTTGGGCAAATAACATCAATGGCTTGTTCAAAGGCTGCAAATAATCTAGTGCCCGCTGTACTAAGAGCAAATTACCCAACGGCTTACCATCGGTGAAACCCAACACATGGGGCGCAAGTTCCGTGACATCATTTAATTGCTTACCTTCAGTTTTATGGGTCAAAGCTGCCCAGGGCTTCAGTTGTGGTGATAATGACGGGGTGTTTTTTTGACTATGTTGCACCAAAAATTCCAACGCGCCGAGATCATCTAAAGCTGGCTCTGTATTTGGCAAAATCCCCACCAAACTAAAACCGCCAGATTGAGCCGCTGCTTGCAAACTATTTAGGGTTTCTCGAGATTCATAGCCCGGCTCTCCACTGGTGCTATACAGATCCACCAAACTACTGCCTATAAACCAATCTTGACCGTCAAGCACTGTAACCCCATCAGGCACGGGAGCCGAGTTTGCCACTACTTCAATTTGGCGCGATTGATCCGGCTGTGACGCTGACACCAACACATCAACAACGGCATAATCATTCCTGCCATCAGTGCCGCGCCACCGCTGATGCAAACCCGATAGATGCACCCCAATATCCAATCCCACATCCACAAAGTTTACCGCCTGAAGCAATACTGCTCCCGTGGGCAACAGGTCAGGAGTAGGCAGAGCCTCGTGGTGTATAGCCGCTGAGAAGGTCATAAATAACTGATTATTGACTGATAACTAACTAATGATTGACTTAGATATAGATTTACTAGCACAGATTTATGGAACATTTTGACTTGGCAGTAATTTAATCCTAAAACTAAGCTGCCAATCTAAGCTTCATTAAGTTCTGATTTAATTAAATCCTAATCAAAGAAATTCAAAGAAATTTTATGCCTCAATTATGGGCTAGATTATTATATAATCTACGGTTACAATCATCACTGAGACATGACGTTGATTGGCATTTATTAATTATTATTTAATTAGCATCAATAATAATTATTGATTATTGTTGTTGAGTAATTACTATAATTACAAGCGAGCAAAACTTTTTAAGAATTAATTTTTAAAATAAGTTTAAGAATTAATTTCCAAGAATTATCTGAGACGTAGTTTCTTGATTAAAAAATAAATAATCGTCAAATATTTCTCAACTCAAGTCGATATTGCATCAGGTTTTAAATTTCTAGTTTTAAAACCTTAAAACCTAATTCAAAGCTAAATTTCAGCGCGAACTCAAGGGCAAATCATAAGAGTAAATCATTTAGATACAAAAGCCTTATAGGTTCTGATTCCCCCTGTGCAAGGGGCGCTGCTGCCATAACCTACCATGCCCCAGCTAACTTGATAGTTTGATCTATTTATTCCTAATTACAAGCAATATTAACAGCAATGAGCAACCTCAAATTAGCCATTAAACTTCGTTCTCAAAAGCAGATTTTTTGGTTGACAGTAATTTTAATTAGTACTTTTTTGACTGTTTGGCTCACCATAACACTCACTGCGATAGTGCAATTACCAAGCTATGCCCAAATCAATCAAATTCTTAATCAAACCATCCCCCTACAAGCCACAAAACTCCGGCTCACCTACCCGCCACAATCCCATCAAACCCTGAGTAATCGCATTTTCCTGATTGGTTCTGCGCCACCGGTAGGCGATGTACTGCTGAATGGTAAGCCCATCAATCGCAGTCCTAACGGTCATTTTGCCCCTAGTGTGCCCCTGAATCTGGGTATAAATGAATTAGTGCTGCAATATCAGAATCAAGCTTTACCCATTAAAATTGAACGCATTCCCAAACGCCTCCCTTTACCGACTAAAGCAGGATTTATTCCCGCCAGTCTCTATCCCCTCAATAATATTTCCCGATTGCCTGCTGAATCGGTTTGTTTTGCTGCCACAGCCACGCCTAAGGCTGATGTAACGGTGGCAATTGCTGGTAAAACGATCAAACTTTTGCCCAAAAATGATCCGGTACAATTACCTGATAATAGCGCGGTTTTAACGAATGGTAGTCAAGAAATTGATGCTATCGAAGGAGAATATACGGCTTGTGTGGCTTTGAGTTCGCTAATCAATAGTTCACTAATTAATGCTGACACCAAGCCAGCGCTACCTTTAAATCTAGGTAAGCCAGTTTATACGGTGCGTACCACTAATACCGCTGGCGAAACTAGCCAAGTCACCCAAATCGCTGACGGTCAAATTGAGATTCTCAATCCTGAACAGTTACCCATTGGCGAAATCATCACCGCTGAAGTCGATACCCGCACCGGTCCTAGCACGGACTATTCTCGACTGACACCTTTACCCCAGCATACCCGATTTGTGATTAATGGCAAAGAAGGAAACTGGGTGCGTTTAACCCAAGGCTTTTGGACTAGGGCCGGAGCCACCAAAGAATTACCTCCTAATACGCCAACCCAAGCCGTGATTCGAGGAGTCAGAACCAAAACCCTGAAACATTGGACAGAATTACGGATTCCTTTGGAAGTACCCGTGCCTTTTGCCCTATTGCAGGAAGATAATTCCATGACTCTGACTCTGTATAATGCAACGGCGCAAACCGATACGATCTTAGCGAATGCTGATCCTGTATTGGCGGGAATTACTTGGCAGCAAGTCGAACCCCAACGGGTTGTTTATCGCTTAAAACTAAAGTCGGCCCAAGCTTGGGGTTATAAAACCCGTTATGATGGCAAAGTTTTGGTACTGTCCTTGAAACATCCCCCCCGTTTACCCCAAGCGCAACCATCGGACTCCCAACCGCTCCAAGGCATTAAAATTCTATTGGATGCTGGCCATGGCGGACCGGAAGATAGCGGCACGGTCAGTCCCACCGGCTATCCCGAAAAATCTGCCACTCTAGTGACCACTCTATTAACCCGTCAAGCTTTAATAGATAAAGGCGCTACGGTAATCTTAACCCGTGATCGTGATATGGACGTGGAATTAAGCCAACGAGTCAATCTAATTGATCAAAACGAGCCAGCTATTGCCATCAGTTTGCATTACAACGCGCTGCCCGACAATGGCGATGCTGAAAATACCGTCGGCATGGGAGCTTTTTGGTATCACCCCCAAGCCCAAGGTTTAGCTGAATTTATCAACGGTTATCTGACTAAAGAACTGAATCGCCCCAATTATGGCGTATTTTGGAATAACTTGGCTTTGACTCGTCCTACGGTAGCGCCGTCGATTCTTTTAGAATTTGGGTTTATGATTCATCCCACGGAATGGGAATGGATTGCCAATCCCCAAGAACAAGAACGCCGCGCCCATGCTTTAGCCGATGGCATTACCCAATGGCTGTACCAAAATAGAATTTAATGCAAAGTAGTTTAAGAATAGCTTAATCAAAGAGGATTTAAGAAAATAGAGTTTAAGGGAATTTAATCTAGAAAATCGTCAAATTTAGTCAATATTGCGATACTTTAGATTTAAGCTATGTATTACAAGGCTTTGCAATAAAAGCTTTTCAATAAAATAACCAACAACTCATTCACTATTCCCTCTAAATTAAGCTATAAATAAGCTATAAAATTTTGTGAACGCCAACCTTTGGCTCCGCAGTCTATTCAACCCCAAGTCCTTTGCCATGCTCGAAGCAGTCATGATTGGCTTGGTGGCTGCTTTGGCATCGGTAATGCTGAAAGAAAGCGTCGGCTGGCTTGGTGGTTTGCGCGTAGCTGCGACTCATTATTGGTCACCTTTGCTGGTGTTACCTTTGATTGGCATAGTCGGTGGTGGGTTGGCAGGATGGTTAATCCAGAAGTTTGCCCCTGAAGCTGCGGGTAGTGGCATTCCCCAAGTCAAATCGGCCCTCGCGGAAATGAATGTCGATCTGAGCCTGCGGGTGGCCGTAGTTAAATTATTGAGTACGACTCTGACCTTAAGTTCAGGATTTGCCCTAGGGCGACAAGGGCCAACGGTACAGATTGGGGCAGCATTAGCCGGACAGTTGAGCCGTTGGTTCCCGACATCACCGGAATATCAACGGCAAATGGTGGCCGCCGGAGCCGCCGCTGGTTTAGCCGCCGGATTCAATGCTCCCTTGGCTGGGGTCTTGTTTGTGATCGAAGAATTACTGCAAGATGTCTCTAGCGTCACCTTAACCACCAGCATTTTAGCGGCATTTGTCGGCGGCGTGGTATCGCGCTTGTTAGGCGGTTACGGGCTGGACTTAGGCAAGGATTTACTCAATTACAAAGTCAAAGTTTCCGCAGCGGAGTTGCCATTTCTAGTTTTATTAGGCATCTTGGTGGGGATTTTTGCAGCGTTGTTTATCTATGGCGTGGTGGGGAGTGTGCGCTTGTGTCGGCAGCGGTTACAGTTCCCGATGATGGTGCGGTTGGCTTTAGCGGGGGGATGTACTGGTCTAGCACTGGCAATATTACCAGATTATTTTCGGGATAGTGCTGGTTTAGCGGGTTTGCTATCCGAAGGAGAATCGACGTGGCAATTAGCTCTATCTGCTTTTGCGGCGCGGTTTATCCTGACTTTGATCGCTTGTGGAGTGGAAGCACCTGGCGGCTTATTTGTGCCTAGTCTGATTTTAGGAGCTTCCCTCGGTTCCCTAATCGGTCTGTTAGAACAACATCTCACCGGTACAGGGGAAGTCAGCACCTACGCCCTCGCTGGGATGGGGGCATTTTTTGGCGCAGTGGCTAAAGTTCCTATTACCGCCATTGTGATTGTGTTTGAGCTAACCACTAATTTTAGCTTGGTGCTGCCTTTGATGATTTGTGCGGTGACGGCTTATCTGGTGGCGGATCGGTTAGCGCCTCAGTCTCTCTATAGCCGATTGCTGAAACTAAAAGGCATTGAGTTAAAAGAAGTGCAGCCTACAGATGCGATTTGGACTAGACTAACGGCAGCGGATGTGATGCAAACTGTGGTGGAAAGTTTACCGGATTCGCTCACCCTTGGCGAAACTTGGCAGTTTTTTGCCGCTTCTCACCATCGCGGCTTTCCAGTATTAGGATTAGGCGGTCATGTGGTGGGCATTATTACGGCAAGCGATCTAGACCGCGCTAGGGAACGGAATTTAACCCCCGACCGTTTAATTACGGAAGTAATGACGACTAATCCGGTGACTGTGGCACGGACGGATACTTTAGGGCGCGTCTTATTTTTCATGTCCCATTACAAGCTATCGCGGTTATTGGTGATGGAACATCATAAATTAGTGGGAATCATCACCCGCAGCGATGTATTACGGGCTGAAGCCAAGACTTTACAATCCCAGCCGAAATATGGCCATACTAATTCCTATCGGGTTTATCAGCGGCGGGGCCCTGCCATTGGTACAGGGCGATTGTTATTGCTGCTAGATGATCCGGTGACTGCCCCTGATTTATTACGCATCGCCTATGGTATTGCTATTAGACAAAATCTCGAAATTGAGTGCTTGCATATCATTCAAGTGCCCCAGCATCAGTCCCCAGCGGAAGTTAATGTTGATTTACAAGCCAGTTTTAATTTATTCGATGGTTTGAACGATACTATCACCACCTTGCAAAATCATAGTTCCCCAAACCATAGTTTAAATCATGCTTTCGCAGCACCAGAGAATTTAACCCAGCCACGAGTTGCCATCCATTATCAAGTCAGAGTAGCCCATAATGTGGCAGGGACAGTTCTAGAAACATTGCGTAAGTTTCCCACCAAAGTTTTACTGATGGATTGGCAAAATCAAGGAGTGGAAATCTGGGGTAACGGCATTGCTAATCAATGGGGGCAGGATTTTCTGGTTGAGGCAGGTTGCGACGTTTTGCTAGTACGTTTAGGCGCTCATCCCCGTTGGCAGCGGTGGTGTTTACCTATTGCCGGTGGGCCAAATGCACGGCATGGGTTACGATTTGTCACCGACTTGGTGCATGCCCTAGCCGAGCCTAAACCCTTGGTGGGGCCAGATGATGTCATGGCTCAAATTACTTTATTGCAGGTATTTCCGCCCCAAAAGGAAGCCGCGCCAAATCCCCGTCGTTTGTTGAGTTATGCTGATAGCTTAAGCAAACACACCCTAGCCACTGTGCATACCGTGGCTTTATGTGCTAACAGTGTACCGGAAGGAATGATTGATTTGACTCGCTATCAGCCCTGTGATGTGATTGTTGTCGGGGCAAGTCGCAAAAGTATGTTACAGCAACCAATTACGGGCAGCATTCCCTGTGAGATCATCCGCCAATGTGACTGCACTGTGATGGTAGTGAGCAAGGCAATGGCAACTAAGGGATAAGTTATCTGATGGACAACTTCAGCTAGTATTTTATTCCTATGAAATCTAAAAATAATTAATTACATCCAATTCAGTTACATCGTCTAAGCAATATTATTAGGACAGGTTCTCATTTAGTCTTATATTAAGTTTTGGTTACCCATTCAAGACTTGTGTTACGGCATAATTTTAGTAGTTTTAGAGGTGAAAAGATTTTGCAATTACCTGCATGGCTTACCATCGCCACGATCTGTTTCGGGATTGGCTTTAGCTTTAATCGCTTGTTTCCCAGTGACTATCGCTGGTTTATGCAACTGCGTCGCCCCCAATGGTTAACTTTTGAAGGGGCAATTCCATTAATCTGGATTAGTATTTTCATTTGTGGCATTGCTTCGGCTACTTTTGTTTGGGAAGCTCAGCCCGCAACAATCAATACATGGTTTCTCATGGCGGGCTATGCCATTGTGGAAGTCGCAGTTTTAGCTTATACCCCAGTGATGACTGGTTTTCGTAATGTCCGTTTAGGCGCTGTGGTTGGGGCAATTGGCTTTATTTTAGGAGCCATTTTAGCCACTCAAGTTTGGTCTGTTTCTGCCATGGGCGGTTATTTACTATTGCCTTATTTATTATGGAGTCCGGTAGGAACTTATGTGACTTGGGTGATGGCACGACTTAATCCGCCCGAAATTTAAGCGGATAAACTATTAAAGAAGCAAAGCTAAGATCGCCCAAATCACTTACCCAGTAAGCGCTGACGCAATAATTTGATTTGATCCCGATAACTAGCAGCCTGTTCAAACTCTTGTTTTTTGGCGGATGCTTTCATTTTGGCTTCTAAAACCTCGATCAACTCCGGCACGTCATCAAGGGGCAAAGATTCTGCCTTCGCTTTGGCTAACTCCCCTTGATAATTATCAGCATAATTTCCCGCCTGATCATTTAACCGGCGCGAAATGGAAAGAAATTCCAAAATACCGTTATTAGCTTGCTTGGTGACAGGTTGAGGCACGATATTATGCTCAGTATTATAGGCAACTTGAATAGCGCGGCGGCGTTCGGTTTCGCTAATGGCTTTCTCCATACTTTCGGTCAAACGATCCGCATACATAATCACTTTGCCATGCACATGACGGGCCGCCCGACCAATGGTTTGAATTAAGGAACGATGCGTCCGCAAAAATCCTTCTTTATCAGCGTCTAAAATCACCACTAGGGATACTTCGGGCAAGTCTAAACCCTCCCGTAATAGATTCACCCCAATCAAAACATCAAACACCCCAGAACGCAAATCCTGCAAAATTTCAATCCGTTCAATCGATTTAATATCCGAATGGAGATAACGGACTTCGATCTTTCTTTCTTGAAAATAATTCGTCAAATCCTCTGCCATGCGTTTGGTCAGCGTCGTAATTAAAACCCTTTCCTGCTTTTGGATACAGGCTTTGATTTCTCCTAATAAATCATCAATTTGTCCCTCGGTAGGGCGCACAAAAATCTCTGGATCAACTACTCCAGTAGGGCGAATAATTTGCTCTGTGACGCTTTCAGAAATCTCTAATTCCCAATCCCCAGGAGTCGCAGAGACAAAAATACATTGATGCACTTTTTGCCAAAACTCTTCTGCTTTGAGGGGGCGATTATCCGCCGCACTGGGCAAACGGAACCCATGATCAATTAAAACCATCTTCCGCGCTCGATCACCATTGTACATACCACGCAATTGGGGAATTGCCACATGGGACTCATCAATCACAATCAGCCAATCGTTAGCGGGGAAATAGTCAATTAAACACGCCGGAGGATCCCCAGCATTGCGTCCGGCTAAATAGCGGGAATAGTTCTCAATACCGCTACAGAAGCCAACTTCTTGCAATAATTCTAAATCATATTTAGTTCTTTGTTCGAGGCGTTGTTCTTCAATTAATTTTTGTTCTTTCTGTAATACTGCCAACCGTTCGTCTAGTTCAGCACGAATTTCTTGACAGGCGCTAGCGATACGTTCTTTAGGAGTTACGAAATGTCGCGCTGGATAGATATTCAACGCTTTAAGATTTTGCAGAATTTCGCCACTGGTGGGATCAACATAACGAATCGCATCGATTTCATCGCCAAAAAATTCTAACCGCACAATCCGATCTTCATAGGCGGGACAAATTTCCACAATATCCCCTTTAACTCGATACTTACCGCGTCCTAGTTCCACATCATTACGCTCATATTGCACCGTAGCTAGGGCTGTGAGTAATTCCCGCTGATTAAATTCTAGCCCTACTTGCAGCGGTAAAGCCGCTTTGAGATATTCCTCAGGCATTCCCAAGCCATAGATGCAGCTAATGGAAGCAACGACAATCACATCTTTACGCTCAAATAGGGAACGAGTGGCGGAATGGCGCAACATATCAATTTCTTCGTTAATTGCCGAAGATTTTTCGATGTAAGTATCCGTTACGGCAATATAAGCTTCCGGTTGATAATAGTCATAATAACTAATGAAATATTCCACAGCATTATGGGGGAAAAATGAGCGTAATTCGTTACATAGCTGCGCTGCGAGGGTCTTATTATGGGCTAAAACTAGGGTCGGCTTCTCATATTGGGCAATCACATTGGCAATGGTCATGGTTTTACCTGTGCCCGTAGCGCCTAAAAGAGTTTGGTAACGGAGACCTTGATGTAAACCTTGATAGAGTTCAGTAATTGCCTTGGGCTGATCAGCGGCCGGGGGCCAAGGGGTTTGAATTTGAAATAAAGACACGGCAATAATTAGGGAATATGAAGAGGCTAGAGTAACAATATTAAGTGCTACAAGTAATTAACGCATCATCTATAATGGATAGTTGCGATCCATTATAGATGATGTAGCCGGTTTGCGGTTAAATTGGTACTTCCGTAAAAAAACAACTCCGCGCCCCTGTATGACAAGCTACATCACCAATTTGCTCGATTTTAATTAATAAAGTATCTCGATCACAGTCATAAAAAAATTGCTTGACCTTCTGGATATGTCCTGAAGTAGCTCCCTTATGCCATAATTCCTGCCGTGACCGACTCCAATAATGGGCTTCTCCGGTGGCTAAAGTTAATCTAATTGACTCCCGATTCATCCATGCCATCATCAATACCGTGCCATCTTGGGCATCTTGGGCAATAGTGGCAATTAAACCATTGGCATCAAATTTTAGGGTGTCAATCCAAGCCGTATCCATAGTTGTGGTGTTCATAATTGATGCTGACTCTTAGTAATATTGACGGATTAACAAATCAATTTAGGGGATTAGAAATAGAAAGATAGATCACTAGTCAAAAATAGATTTTAAAATAAAAGAGGAAAACTCAAAGGTGTTATTTTACTGGCATCAAACAAAAGCAAGAGCAGAATAGTTGGAATTAATTGAATTTATAATAATTTTATAGTATGTTGATTTCCTTAGTTAGTTAAGTTAATATTGCAACAATTATCAGCTAATAATGATAGTTATCGCAATGCAAATGTCAAATCCAGAAAAGAGCGGGGAAAAATTAACGAACATGACGGCAACCCATAGCATAGATTTACGTCAAAAATCCCTATCTGTCACCCCTTGAACAGCAGCAGAAATACCTTAGATTCAGTGGCTAAAACGCCCCGAACAGCATTGAGAGCTTTGCCAAAGATCCCTTCATCATTATTGCTAACAAGGGAAATATAATCTAAATATCATCTTACTTGCATGGAATTCTCAAATGTCCAAGCGGCGTAACCCCAAGTTTTCCTCCCAACGTAAATCAGACTCCGCTGGCTATGGAGCGCTATGGCTGTTAATTTGCTTCACCGGAGCGGTCGCCATTTCTGGTAAGTTCCCCAACCTCACCGCCCTCAAGCCCCTTGATTCCTTAGGATTTGGCCCGTTCCAGCGCCCCAGTCCTTTGCTCGAAGAAACTCTGACTGAGAATTTAGCGCAACAGCACGCCCAGCAGCAATATCAAAATCGTGACATCGGCAACGCCGCCCAACTGCAAAAACAAAACTTTGCCGCCATCGATCGCATTAGTCTGGGTACTAAATATCAAGGTACTTCCGTTACCGAACTCGCTAACTTTTTCAAGCAATATGCTAAAACCGATGCCGAAAAAGCACGGATTATCTACACCTGGATCGCTCGCAATATTGCCTACGATGCACCGGCATTCCAAAAACGTCAAAACAGCTACTACTCCCCGGAAGAAGTTTTACAACATCGGCTGGCAGTCTGCGCAGGTTATGCCAATTTGTATCAGGCCCTCGGCAAAGCAATGGGCTTAGAAGTAGTCACAGTGCAAGGATTCGCCAAGGGGGTAGATGCGGATGAAAGCACTAGTGAACGCCCGAATCATGCTTGGAATGCAGTAAAAATTGATGGTAGTTGGTATTTAGTCGATGTGACATGGGGGGCAGGGAGCTTGCACAATGGTCGATTCCAGCGTCAGTTTAAGCCTATTTACTTTGCGACACAACCGAGCCAATTGATTTATACCCACCGTCCCCAGCTTGATTTGTGGCAAATGCTGCGCGAACCCTATGATCGCAGTCGGTTTTTGGCCTTGCCACGCCTCACGCCAGAGTTTTTCCGCTTGGGGCTGGCGCTGGTGGATGCCAACCAATACCGCTTACGGGCAAATACAGGCAGGGCAATGATTACCCTCAAAGCACCCGCTAATATTATGTTTCAAGCTAGTTTAAAGCAACAAAATCGCTCCCTTGCACAAACCCAGACCTTTGTGCAACGCAATGGTGATCGGGCTGAAATCAATCTGGCATTTCCGGCCGCAGGTACTTATCAACTGGAGATCTACGCCAAGCCCAAAGGTACTGCTAAAGATGTCAATCCATCCCATCAGCAAATGCTACCCCTAGTTGCTACTTACGAAATTAGCGCCACCCAAGCAGGCACAGCTTTTCCCAAAACCTATCTGACCCATGCGGAACAGAATGCCTATCTCTATACCCCCGTCGCCCCATCTCTACCGAGAAACCAAACGGCGATCATAGAAATTCGGGTTCCTAATGCCCTAGATGTGGCAGCGATTGATCAGAAAACCAATGAATGGAAAAAATTGACCAAAAAGGGAGATCGCTTTGTTGGTTTGTTGCAAGCCAATGGTTCAGTCAGTATTAGTGCCAAGTTTGCCGATGGCGATCAATATTGGTCTTTAGTAACATACGAATAATTGAACGTCTTTTCAACCTTGGGGTAGTTTAGATCAGTGGCTCAATCGGAATCAACTCGCTGAATCTGCTGCAATGGAACCCTTGGGCATCAGGCTCATTTTCCTAGTCGTCCTAGCCAAGGAAATTAGTGATTTAAATCACACCATCTATAGTTTCAAATCACGAATGAACCGCGCCATAAATCACACAAATATTAAGAGCTATATCACCAGATAGAAATAATTTTCAAGCCATAATTAGCTCAACTAAATAAATCACTTAAACTAACCATTTGCCATCAAAAAACAATGGGTAGCTAACTGATTTAGATTTATGAGTCATGCAAATTTACTGCATATTAAAGGTGAGGAGAAATTATGCAATCTGACCAATTATCCCGTCTTCATACTGTTCTATCATCGCCCCAAATTCAGCTATTTCAAAGCTTAAATAAGCATAAGCAATGGCTCGGTGAACTTTATTTAACCCTAATTTTATCCCAAGAAGACCTAGACTATATCTACAATCCCCCTGTAATTACCCATAATTCTGATCCTATATATCTGGATGATAGTGATGATAATTCCTGTATAACTTTAGTCTGTACAAATGATATGGTAGAGGTTAAAAATTATGCTATTGAATATCAATCGACAGAGCAAAATCACCATGATTTTTATTTAAAATCCGATTTAGAATCCGATCTGCATTTTAAATATGAGACTGTGAGGCTGTGCAACTAAAACATTAATCGTACTAATTCATGTCGGTACACTAATACTACTAATTTACCCCACTCATGGCTCGGTTTAACGTATTCTCAATCTCTGTAATCAACTGCTCATTACCAATTTCAAATTGCTCTAACACACTCAAAGCTAATTCCAAGGAACGCACCATTTTCCCTTGGTATTGAAAGAACAAAGTACTGTGATTACTACATAGTTGATATAATCCCGCCAAATCATAGAGAGTTTTAGCATATTCTTGAGTCATCCCCTGCTGCTCAAATATCATGGCTGCATCCAATAAAATATCTTGGGTTATCTCAATAGTATTTTCATTCACCTCATCTATGCCATGAATTAAACGATAGAGATTAATCCTTCCTTTTAAGCGTTTGGCTAAAGCAATGCCCCGATTCCCATCTAAGGCTTGAAATCTAGGCATTACCTCTGATTCCAAACACCTAAAGCTCTCTGCCACTTCGCCATTGCCTAATAAAGCTTCGGCTAAATCACGATATAAGAACGCGCTGCGATAGTCATCAGTGGGAGAATGCACAATTGCTAAAGCATCAGCAATTAAAGTTTTGCTGTCTTGATATTTACCCACAGCCAAGGCAACTTCTTCTAGACCAATTAGAGATTGCAGCCGTAACAACTCATCTTCATAAACTAAAGCAATTTGCAGAGACTGTTGGAAATATTCTTCGGCAACTTCAAAATTATTAAACCGTAATTGCAGCCGTCCTAAATTCTTATAGCTGATGCCGCAACTATGTTCATCATGGCTGTCAGTGCGATTAATTAACGCCCGCTCAAAGTGAAATAGAGCCTTCTGGAAATCACCAATTTCCGTATAATATTTGCCCATCCCATCATCAACAATCGCTTGATGTAACAAATCATCGGTGTATTCAATATAGGCATTCTGTAAATGCAATAGAGCATTAGCCATGTCACTGCCTTCAAATTTGAGCATCCCGCGACAATAGCTTAAATATCCTTCTTGACTGGTGGTAGCTCGCCCTTTTTTGAGCAGAAATTCCGCTTGTTGTAAAAGTTCTTCAGCTTTACGCAGACAATTATTTTGCCGTGTGTCGATCAAGTGCAGCGCTAATTCCATTCTTGCGACTGCCCCTAACATAAATTTATTAGCTGCATCAGCTTGGGTAATCACATCGGCTAAAAAAGCATTTACTTTGTGCCGTTCTTGCTTGCACATTGTTTGATGTTGCTGGATAAACGTGGTTAATTCCATGGTTACTTAATTTTTGATATTAATTTTATATTAAGAATAAATAACTAGATATATCTGAATTTAAGACAATTATGATTCAATTAAAGCAAAGCTGTTGCTGGTTTCATGGGGCACAGATCTGAACTACCATTAATTACAAAACCTCTGGGCATTCGATTCGCTCGTGATATATCTCATATAGAAGAAAGATGCTATATTTGCACTAAAGTTATTTAGTTATTTTTAAGATTAGTGCCATAAAACTAGGCGGAAATACATCATGATTAATTAAATTCTTTGCTTCTAGATTAATTATCAAACTAATTTTGTAGAAATAATATTAGCCTGTTTAAACCTGAAACTAATCTATAAAATCTACGATAAATAGTAACAACTAAATTTTAGGCTTAAATTGAGGATGTACCTCCTATAGATGACATGGGCTGTAAGCTACTTGCCAATACAAAAGCGACTGAAAATCTGCTCTAGGACTGACTCGGTAACTTCTTCACCCGTAATTTCACCAATAGCACTAATGGCACTGCGTAAGTCAATCGTCCAAAAATCTAGGGGCAAAGCTTGGTTAATTGCTTCTTGTACATGATGCAAAGCGGTCACCACTCGCAGCAAACAAGCTTTTTGCCTTTGATTAATTGTGACATCTAAGTTTGACGCATGGATCATTCCATGAGACACATTATCTAAAATTGCCGTCTCTAACTCGGTAATTCCCTGTTGTTGTGCCGCCGCAGTGTTAAGAATAGCTAAAAATTTCAGTTGTCGGTCTCTAATTAATTCCTCGTTGTTCAGATCCTGTGGCAATGACTGATCAGCTAGTGAATTGGATAGGATTAAATCTACCTTATTTCGCACTAAAATTGTGGGTTGATCCTGCACCATTTCATATATTTCTTGATCTGCTGGAGTCCAACCCACGCTAGCATCAATTACCATCAGAACTAAATCTGCTTGTTGAGCCGCTTGGCGGGAACGTTTTACCCCAATTTGTTCTACCAGATCTTCAGTTTCACGGATGCCCGCAGTATCTAACACTTGAATGGGAATACCGCCAACCACAAGCTGTGAATCAACTACATCGCGGGTTGTGCCGGGTAAATCAGTCACAATGGCGCGGTCAGTGCGGCTCCAAGCATTGAGCAAACTGGATTTACCCACATTAGGCCGCCCCACAATAGCCACTTTTAAGCCGGTGCGTAACAGTTCGCCTCGATCCGCCGTGCGTAAAAATTCATCAGCCCTGTGGCTCACCTGTTGCAGGCGCTCTTGAATCCACGGCACATCTAAGGGCGGTAAATCATCCTCAAAATCAATCCGCGCCTCGATTTCCGCCAAAATATCGACACATTCGCGCCGCAGTTGCCGCAAAGCTTGGGCTAATTTCCCTTGCAAACCCGCTAAAGCCGATTGAGCCGCCGATTTCGATTGGGCTGCGACTAAATCATGAATACTTTCGGCTTGGGTTAAATCAATCCGCCCATTCAAAAAAGCCCGTAAACTAAATTCCCCTGGTTCTGCTAGCCTTGCCCCTTGCTCTAGACAGGTTTGTAACACTTCTTGCACCGCGATAATCCCACCGTGGCAGTGAAATTCCACCACATCTTCCCGCGTAAAAGAGCGTGGCCCTTGCATCCACAACAATAAACATTCATCAATGAGGCTGCTAGTTTCTGGTTGCAAAACCCAGCCATAAATTACCTGATGACTTTGCCAATGGTCAGGGTTCTGTTGCTGGCGAGAGGCGGCGCGAAAGATCCGTCCCGCAATGGCTTTAGCTTCAGATCCCGACAGACGCACTATACCGACACTACCCTGTTGTGGGGCAATGGCAGTGGCAATGGCCGCGATGGTATCGGCTAAATTCATCTCTGTGCCTATTTCTAAACTTTAACCCTAAACTTTAACCCTAAAAATATCACCCTTAAACTGTCGCTAGACAACAGTTTGGCTCAGTGATTTGGGTCTTGCTGAGTAACTTATGTCCTGAGAATTGATCACAGAAATTGTCATGACCTAAAATTTGCCGTAACACCATCGCCGTCCAGTCTATATCTTCAATTTGCGTATCTCGTCCCAAAGTCAGGCGCAAACTTCCTAAAGCCGCCCTTTCGTCATAACCCATCGCCAACAAAACCGCGCTGGGGGTAATACTGCCGCTACTGCAAGCCGAGCCAGAACTAGCCGCAATGCCTGCCAAATTGAGATCCCGCACTAGATGCCGTCCCACCCATCGCGTAAAACATAAACTTAAATGATGGGGCAACCGCTGCGGCGCACTGGGATAACCATGCAGATTCGGGGTGATGCTAGCTCCGGTCAGTTGCACGTCGGGTAAACATTGCAGTTGCAGCCATAGGCGATCGCGCAAAGCACGCAGCCGCACCATTTCTAGATTTAATTCTTGGGCTGCTAGTTCCGCTGCTAAACCCAAGCCGCCAATTAAAGCCACTGCCTGAGTCCCCGAGCGTAAACCCTGTTCTTGACCACCGCCGAGGGCTTGGGGCTGGAGTTGGGGCAAAACTTCCGGACGCACATAGAGCGCTCCGGCTCCCTGGGGCCCATAGAACTTATGCCCCGCCAAAGACAATAAATCAATTCCCAAGGCAGTCACATCTACGGGAATATGCCCCACTGCCTGCACTGCATCGGTATGAAATAAAACTCCGGCGGCACGACAAATTTGCCCTAGATCTGCCATCGGCTGAATTGTGCCCACTTCGTTATTAGCAAAAATAATCGACACTAGCACCGTATTGGGACGGATCGCCGCCTGTAAATCCGCCGGTTGCACCAAGCCATAGCGATCCACGGGAAGCCGTGTGATGTGCCAGCCGATTTTTTCTAACTGGGCGATTGGCTCTCTCACCGCAGAATGCTCAACAGTGGTGGTAATGATGTGTTGGGGCGTGGCATATTGACGCGCTATGCCCATAATCGCCAAATTGTCTGCCTCAGTGCCCCCCGATGTGAAAATCACCCCCGCCGGATCACCATTGAGTAAATCCGCCACCTGCATTCTGGCCCGTTCTATGACCATTGTGGCCCGCTCGCCCCAGCCATGCAAACTCGAAGGATTTCCCCAATGGCTCTGATAAGCTGCCATCATCAAAGAAATCACTTCTTGCCGTGGGGGAGTGGTTGCACCGTGGTCGAGATATATTTGCATAAAATTTAGGACAGGTTGGGCGTGGGGAAAATCATCTATAACATGATAATTTTAGTTAGCTTGATCGACAGAATCTAGTGAATCTTTAATCAATCCAATCTTCATCTAATTTGTCATCATTGAGCAGCAAAGCCGTAAAACCTTCTTCAAGGGTAGGCGGATTAAATATCAGGTGTCGATACATCTCAATGATGATCTCTTCAGGCACTTGTCGCGAGCGCACTTCATTGCGGGACAAACATAACCACAGGGGCACATTGAGCCAAATTCCCGTGATGCGACGGAACCCATAGCGACGGGCCAGATCGATCATATCCTGTCGGTAAGCCCGTTGATAATTGGTCGCATCATAAATTACATTTTTTTGACGGCGGGCAGCGCTAGCAAAGGCGTTTTGCACTTCATGCCAAACCTCGGCCCATTGCCCTTGGATTGCCGCATTGCCATAGAGAATTTGCCGAATTAAGTCAGGGCTGATAATTTCGGTGCTGTGGGGATGGCGGCTGAGGATTTTTTCGGCTAAATGAGATTTGCCACTACCCGGAATCCCCATCAACATAACCACGCTGGCATTAACTGGGTCAGGACTTGAGGCTGGGTTGCTATCTTGGGTGAGCAAGTTGTGGTTAGGGTTGTTTGTAGAGTTATTTGCAGGGGACATTTGCAGCGGATCAATTACCAGTAATAGGAGGACTAGAGATGGGATTTGATACCATAGACTAAGTGATGCAGATTAGTTATGCTGCTATCTTTAGGCTAAACATTAGCTAAACAAAAATAAAGCGCTTTATCTTGATTTTGCCTAGACAGATAATTTCTCCATGCACCGAAAAAGTCAGGGATCTTAATATCGGCAAATGCTAATTTCCTGAATCTGTTCTCTTGGCAATTCCCAAATCTATAATTGTCCATTCTATAACTGTTCACTTGGTAATCATTAATCTGGTACAAATATCATGCTATTCGGCTTTGGCAAAAAACTCACCCTACCCCGCCCTGAAGAAACTCTCCCCGGTCGGTCTACGGCAATTCCTACCAGCAGTCATCATTTTGTCCACGGTACGCCGATCAAACCGCCCTTCCCTGAGCATTTAGAGCAAGCCGTCTTTGGCATGGGCTGTTTTTGGGGAGCAGAGCGCAAATTCTGGCAACAAAACGGGGTTTTTACCACCGCAGTTGGTTATAGTGCTGGTTTTACGCCTAATCCCACCTATGAAGAGGTTTGTTCAGGCATGACCGGACATAATGAAGTGGTTTTAGTGGTATTCGATCCCCAAGTGATTAGTTATGATGCACTGCTGAAGGTGTTTTGGGAAAGTCATAATCCCACCCAAGGAATGCGTCAGGGCAATGATTCTGGGACACAATACCGTTCGGGAATTTATGTATATAGCCCTGCCCAGCGCGAAGTAGCGGAAGCTTCGCGGGAAGTCTATCAGAAAGCACTCAAGGAATCTGGTATTAGCAATGGCATTACTACGGAAATTCGTGATGCGAGTGAATTCTATTATGCTGAAGCCTATCACCAGCAATATCTAGCCAAAAATCCCAATGGCTATTGTGGTCTAGGGGGTACGAAAGTTTGTTATCCCGCTGAATCAGGAGTTAATGCCTAATGCCTGCTAGTTTAATGTACTACGAAGATCATTACGTGGTACTCCCGCCGGATCTGCAAGAACGTTTCGTCAATCAAACGGAACTTCTCGCCTTATTAGAAGAACTACTGGCGACAATTCAGGATGATTTACCCCGAGATTTGCAGAATTTACCCCATATTGCCGATCAAGCAAAACGGCTCTGTCAGACTGCTTGTGATTTAGACTGTGGCGATCAGGGGGTCTGGCAATGGTATGCCGTGCGCTTAGAGAAAAAGTGATGCGTGATTGGTTTGTAGGGTGATTAAGATCAATTTCCGTTTCCCCTAGCCCATTTTCGGAGAGGCAGGGCGGTTTCATTCTCGGAAACGTTTTACAGGTCTATGTTCTAGCCATATTATCCTGAACGAAGTACAAGCAAAAAATGTAAGATCTTAGTTGATTTTATATTTTTTTGATTTTCTCGTTTTTGAGACAGGCTGTAAGGCGGAGATACAAGCCTCCCGAAAATGAAACCGCCCTGCTATCGCAACTGTTAGAGAAGCTCTACGGTAATTAGTTTTTACTTACTGAGATCGCCCCTCTAAAAATCAACCAAACAGCGATCGCCTATCCATCCCATAAACAGCGATCACTCCTTACCCATATGAAGGGAAATGTTAATAATGGTAACGAATCTGAACTAGCCAAAGTGTATCATTTTCAACTTTGTAAAGAAGCCTATGCTCATCGTCAATGCGTCTAGACCAATATCCTGATAACCCGTGTTTTAACGGTTCTGGTTTGCCTATGCCGCTATGAGGATCGCGTTGGATATCCTTGATAAGACTGTTAACTCGATTGAGCGTTTTCTTGTCTGTTTGTTGCCAGTAAAGATAATCTTCCCAAGCACGTTCTGAGAAAAGTATCTTCACTCGATTAACTCCCGTACAGTTCCACCGCCAGATTCTAATTCTGCGATCGCTTCAAAAATTCGTTTAGCATTATTACGACTCTTGAAGAGGTAAGCTGTCTCAGTGAGTGATTCATAGTCTTCAAGAGATAAAAGTACTGCTGATGGTTGTTGATGTCGCGTAATGATCACAGGATCATGATGATCACATACTTGATCGATCATTTTTGCTAAGTTGTTCTGTATATCAGCATAGGAAATCGCATTCATAAAGCTGTTGATTTACTGTTGCTTGCTAGATTGTTAATAATTATAGCTTTTACCTCAATAGATAATTGTGCTTTTAAAAATAAAACAGCAATCGCCCCTCGAAAAACAAACCAACCAGCGATCGCTGTAATCCAAAGATCTATTTTTGAGGTTCTGCTTCTAGCCAACCTTTGACAGTTTCAAGGGGAATGCTGACAAAGGGATTATTTGTGAGAACTTTCACTGTCTCAATACCACTAGATTTAATGGCATTGAGCAATCGATCTTTCAAATTAGGGTCTTCTTTAACTTTGCGTTTAAGTTCCATCTTGGCAAGTGTTTGTTTCTCTTCTAAAGATCCTTCTGGATAATCTTGAGCCAATTGTGTCAAAAGTGCTTGGATTTCCATTGCGGCACTTGCTAGACTTTGTTGCTGGGCGTTAATGACTTGGTTCCCTGCAACATGACCAGCGACACCATAGACATTGCCATGAAAGTTTTGGCTAACCATATTTGTTGCTTCTTGCTGTTTGCGCTGTTTGTTTTGTTCAATAAAAGTAGCAAATTTTTGTGGATCGGTAATTACTTCATCATCGATTGGGGTTTTGACTGCTTCTTGCTGAACTTTGTCCATATAGGTATGAAAAGCTCGCTCATCGTCACGGTGAGCTAACATATATTCCCGCAGTTCGGTACGAGTCATTTGTTTGTAATCAGGCTGGATTATCTCTATATCTCCACTATTTCGCCGTTACTACCAATCAATACTTCTGTTTCTTCGCCAGCTAGGATGTAAATAGCATTATATCGCGAATCAAATCGAACGAGATAAATGGGTAAATACATACTTGATAGGCTTTGACAAACTAAAAAGCATTTTTTTAATTGCGCTTCTGAAAGCACCTTACAGCAGTTTGTTTTCAAACCCGCCACAAATAAAAATCTAAAATCCACTGCGAGGTTGTGCCCTGCGACCCTTCTTGTGGCGGGTTTAATCAGAATTAGCTGTATGTCACTCCTCAATTACAGGTATTCAAAAAATATCATGAATCACTCACAGCCAGCGATCGCTTATCCATTCCCATAATCAGCGATCGTCTATCTCAAAAATCAACCAAACAGCGATCGCATAATTTACGATTTAGGTTGAATTTCAAATTCTGACTTGGAACGGTAGAAATAAACATCGAATTCAAGAAAAAAGTTGGTTTGACCAAGAATTAACAGGGGCTTTTGGGCTATTTGTCCAAGCAAATACTAATTTGACTGGTTCAAATTCTCCAATCTGAGCGACTAGAGAAAATGGTATTGCTTGCTGATTACCAAGATTACCTGTTAATCGAATGATAGACTTTCGCTCATCCCATACGTTTCCTAATTGCAAACCAATCTCATAGGGCAAGACGTTAATCGTAGCCCCACTGTCTACCAATCCAACTGTTTCAACTATGCGATCGCCTTGCTTTAATATCAGTGGAATTCTTGGAAGGCTATCAAATTCGTTTTGACTTGGGCTAGTGGTGGAATACTTGAAGCGCATAGGTTATTGATAGTTTGTGTCTGTTTGTTTGAGAGATTCCATTAAGATTGCACCAGCACCAAACATATCGTAGTGGATAGACACACCTAAAATAGTGCAGTATGTTTTAGGTTAAAAGCTTACTGCGTAAACATATCCAAATTCTTATAAAGCATCAAATTAGCTGTGTCTGTCCAGTAGGGTGTCGGTAGGTCATAGGTTTTAAATGGCTCGATTGGTGCAATATCTTCTGCAATATCCAAGTCTTCTACAAGAACTCGAATCAGTTTGAGTTTTTCGATCGCAGTAAGCCGCCGCGCTGCTGGAATTACTTCGGCTAATGTCATGTTAGTCTCTCCGTAGTCTGAGATCTTGTAATCCTAGTTTACTTGATCGAATGCGATCGCCCCTCAAAAAAAATAAATTAAACAGCGATCGCCAATTTATCACTCCAAATCCAAATTACCTTGTTTAACTTCCATTTGTTTTTCAGCCGATTTCAAGACTTCTAAAGCAAGGAGAATATCAAGGCGTTTTTGTTCTTCGATGATTTCTTGGACGGTGACGATCCGAATTTTATCGACAGGGGCGCTCATGTATTGACTTTTATAGATCCCTGCTTCTTTGGCTTCTTTGACCATGTCTTTGGTGGGCTTTTGCAGGGTGATGAATATGCCTAGCGTGGCGCTTTCACGGGTCATCGTACCTTGCAGATCGCGAATATCTCCAGATTTGACTTTGCCAGATTTGACTTGCAAGATAATTTTTTCAGGATCGTCTTTTTCGCTTCTAAAGTAAGCAATGCCATCAATGCCTTTGTCTGCGCCTTTCTTTTGGTTAATGGTGGCACGGTTGTTGGAATAGGTGAGTACTGCCCATTTTTCAAATTCTTTACGGGTGCGATCGTCGCTTTTATTCGCTAACGCTTCGGCAGATTTCATATCTTTGGGAATGCCGTTAAGCGTGATATTTTCTAATACGCCTTTGCCAAAAGAATCTTCTAACCGTTTGAGAATTAGGCTGATGCTTTGATAGGTGATATCTATTCCTATCCATAGAAATTGAAATTGCTGATCATCAAGGTACAAGAGTCTATGAGACCTATTCCGGCGGCGAAGCATTTCGGATTAACTTTAGCATTCGCTTAGCGCTGTCCCGGGTTTTAGCCCAAAGAAAGGGCAGTACTCTGCAAACATTGATTATTGACGAAGGATTTGGCAGCCAAGATCATCATGGTTGTGAGCGTTTGGTGGCGGCGGTAAATGCTATTGCGGCTTCTTTTGAATGTATTTTAATCATCACCCATATGCCGCAATTAAAAGAAGCTTTTCATGTCTTAATCGAAGTAAATAAGCCCCCCCAAGGTTCTTTAGCTAGAATCGTTAATTAAAACTGACTATACATTTTGGATCGGTTAGCTCCGACAGCGATCACTAAAATCAACTCCAAGAACTCTACGAACAAGCGGATACGCCGCAGTTAAAGTTTCTGGTGATGGGTGAGAAGCAAAGGGTACAGGAGTTAGCCAAAGCAGGTTTGAGAAAACCTAAATTCCTACGCCTCTATGCAACCTATACGATTCGCGGCTCAACTGCCGAGGGCAATGATGCTCTAGAAAAAGTGCTGGCTTGGGTTCAGAAGCTGTATCAGCAATTAGTGGGACAAGAAAAAGAAGCAGAGCAGGAGCGTCATGAAATTGCCTTTGCTAAAGCCTTTACCGATGGGTTCTTGAACTGGGAACAGATTCTATCCAATCGCATGGGTTTGGATTTGCGTCCCTTGACAGATCTGGAACTATGGGAACATCTCTGGCGGCAATTTAACAGCAGTGAAGCACCACCGATTCCACAATTGCTAGTGATGTCAGATCGCGGTGTGCAGGAACAGGTGACTACGCAAGTGCATATGAAAACATTATTGCTAGAGCGTCCTGATTCTATTCCCTTTGCTGATAATGGGTTTGTTCATCTCAAGGGTGAATACATTGGTGTCCTCACCTTCATGGATAAACCAGGCGGTTGGGTATCGAAGGGTAAACAGATGCGCTATCTCTGGGAAGCGATCGCCCGTGATGCAATATCAAACACTGAAGTTTTTTGCCAGTTCACAAGAGCAAATGAAACGATTGTCAAAGCAAATATTCAGCGCGTGACCAAGCAGAGCATTGTCTCGCAAGAGCAATCTGATTCCTTGAATAACATCAATGTCAATGCTTCGCTAAAACAGCTTCAACTGATGTAAACTCATCGCCACCATTTGGCGATTTGTTGAATTGATTTGGCAATGCCAATACCAGCCGCTTTGCCGCCGAGACTATCTATAAGTGGAACTAGGGTTGTTAGATCGGATAGGAATTCTGGGCGATTGCGTTGCGCTCCTTGGTAGAGAATTTCTTGCCAGATTGTAAATTGTTGGGAAGTGGGAAATGTTACAGATTGAGGGATAAGGGGGTTTAGGACCTTAACACGATCGGATTCATACCGAATGGCTAGAGCGGCACTTAGGGCTTCTTTGTATAACTCCTCTGGTAAGTTTGCCGCTAACGCACTCAGAATATCAGCACGATTTGATTCATCCTGAATGGCTTGTGCGGCACTTAGGGCTTCTTTGTATAACTCCTCTGGCAAGTTTGCCGCTAACGCAATCAGAACATAAGCACGATAGAATTCAAACTGAATGGCTTGTGCAGCACTTAGGGCTTTTTTGTATAACTCCTCTGGTAAGTTTGTCGCTAACGCAATCAGAGCATCAGCACGATTGCGTTCATCCTGAATGGCTTGTGCGGCACTTAGGGCTTCTTTGTATAACTCCTGTGGTAAGTTTGTCGCTAACGCAATCAGAGCATTAGCACGATCGGATTCATCCTGAATGTCTTGTGCGGCACTTAGGGCTTCTTTGTATAACTCCTCTGGCAAGTTTGCCGCTAACGCACTCAGAACCTTCGCACGATCGGATGAACCCTGAATGTCTTGTGCGGCACTTAGGGCTTCTTTGTATAACTCCTCTGGTAAGTTTGCCGCTAACGCAATCAGAACCTTAATACGATATTCTTCATCCTGAATGTCTTGTGCGGCACTTAGGGCTTCTTTGTATAACTCCTCTGGT
>JBAXSK010000049.1:0-20717 GCA_037130765.1 Pseudanabaena sp. ELA607 | reverse complement strand
TTCACTGAGAAGCCCACCCTATACTCGTCTGCGAGTTAGGGATGGGAGTCGTCACCGTATTCCTCTATGTACTTGTCAAGATCCTCAACAGTTGCTCTGTGTACACGGTCAATCTTCCGGTAACTCAAGAGCCATAAACTCATACAGTGTAAAGCATAGATGGTAGCTGATATGCAAGCCTGAAAATAATCTCAAGTAATTTTCTCTGGATATGAGAATTTGCCATGTGCTTGTAATTCCATGTTAGCAAGTAATCTAAACCATACGCTGTGGCAAGGGCTATGTGTTGTTGGATCGCTTCTGGCTGCCTGATCTTCCACAAGTTCTGAAGTATAAAGTACCAATGAGCTAGGGTATTCATGCCACCAGTCTTGGATGATTTTAATGTTTGCAGCAAGAAATTAGATTATCTGTTGTTCGGGCAGTGGGGTATCCGAAAATACTAGGTTCACTATACATAAAACCTGGAAGATATTTAAGAATCGTTTCAGTGCTTTCTTAATATCTTGATTCCATTCGTTTTGAGGCTAATCCGCCTTGTTACATTTTGACATCCGAGTACTGACGTAAGTATGTAAAACCCTAGATTCACTCAAAAGTTGCAAATGTAAAGATTGCTAAACACCCATCTGGTTTTGAGGTGCATCAGCTTACGCCCCATCAGATTCGCCTAAACTATAAGCCCATTTTCTACCTCAGTTATAAAAAGCCTCAACTTAACTGACCTCAAAATAAAATTATTATTGTCAGTACTATTTTTTAGTGCCATATTAAGTAAAATAAGTCAAAGCGACATAAGCAAACAACCTACAACGCAAACTCGCAAAAATTATGGTAACAGAGGTGGCAGCAAAGCTATGGCACACAGTCTCTGCTGATGCGGCAGTGTCCCAACTGGCTAGTGATGATCAAAATGGCTTGTCTGAAATGGCAGTCAAACAACGACAAGCCCAATACGGACTCAATGAGCTAATCGAAAAAGCAGGGCGTAGTTCTTGGCAAATCTTGCTCGATCAATTCACTAACATCATGTTGTTGATGTTAATTGGCGTAGCAATTGTTTCTGGGGTGATAGATCTAACGAAAACCCCCCGGGAATTTCCTAAAGATGCTGTGGCCATTTTCTCGATTGTGATTCTCAATGGCATTTTGGGCTATATGCAAGAAAGCCGCGCCGAAAAAGCCCTCGCTGCCCTGAAGCAATTGTCTGCCCCCAAAGTGCGTGTGGTGCGTGGTGGTAATTTGCTCGAAGTCGAAGCTAAAGAATTGGTGCCCGGAGATGTGATGTTTCTCGAAGCTGGGGTGCAAATTGCCGCCGATGGGCGCATCCTCGAAGCCCAAAATCTGCAAGTCCGCGAATCTGCCCTCACTGGAGAAGCCGAAGCCGTTAGCAAAAATGCCAGCTTAATTTTGCATGAAGAAGCGAGTTTAGGTGATCGCTTAAATTTGGTCTATCAAGGCACAGAGGTGACCCAAGGTCGGGGCAAAGTCCTGATCACCAACACCGCCATGACGACGGAACTGGGCAAAATTGCAGCGCTAATCCAAGGGGTAGAAAGCGAACCAACCCCCCTGCAAAAGCGCATGGAGCAGTTAGGCAATGTTCTAGTTTATAGCTCCTTGGCTTTAGTGGCTTTGGTGGTATTTGTGGGGGTAGTGTTTGCTAAGGGCAAGCTAGGGGATTTGCTCGAAGTTTCCCTCAGTATGGCGGTGGCGGTAGTGCCTGAAGGTTTACCAGCGGTCATTACGGTGACTTTAGCACTGGGTACACAGCGGATGGTGCGCCGTAATGCCTTGATCCGTCGTTTGCCTGCGGTGGAAACCCTCGGTTCGGTGACGACGATTTGTTCCGACAAAACTGGCACATTGACCCAAAACAAAATGGTGGTACAGCAGCTAGTTACCGCCAGCCACAACCTGAAAATTACTGGCGATGGTTACGCCCCTAGAGGAGAATTTCAGCCCTTAGACTCTGAGGTGATGGACTTTCGCGTGAGTGAAGCCCTAGAAGTTCAGGCATTATTACAAAGCTGCGTCCTGTGTAACGATGCGGTTTTGCAAACTAAAAATGGTGAATGGATTATTTTAGGAGATCCCACCGAAGGGGCGCTGTTATCCCTCGCAGGTAAAGGCGGTTATGAGCAGTCCGAGTGGGACAACCAACTGCCTCGGGTGGCGGAAATTCCTTTTTCTTCGGAACGGAAGCGCATGAGTGTGGTGGTACAAGCCGCAGACACTCCCACTGCAATTTTGTACTGTAAAGGGTCACCCGAATTAACTCTCGAACGCTGTATTCAAATCCACACGGGGCATAACATTACGCCACTGACCGAAGACTTGCGCCAAAATATCTTGCAGCAAAATAATCAGCTAGCCAGCCAAGGGTTACGGGTGTTAGGTTTTGCGATGAGTCAGATCAACTATGACGACTCTATGCTTATGGATGAGGACGCAGAAAATAATCTGGTTTGGCTGGGTTTAGTGGGAATGCTGGATGCGCCCCGCCCTGAAGTCAGAGATGCGGTACACCGTTGTCGGCGAGCGGGAATTCGCGTGGTGATGATTACCGGTGACCATCAACTCACCGCCCAAGCCATTGCCACCGATCTCGGTATTGCACAGCAAGGGGCAAGGGTTTTAATTGGGCACGAACTAGAGAAAATGCCCCAAGTTGAGCTAGAGAGCATTGTTGAAGACATCAGCATCTATGCTAGGGTTGCCCCAGAGCATAAATTACGCATCGTTAAAGCCCTGCAAACCAAAGGGCATTTTGTCGCCATGACTGGGGATGGGGTCAATGATGCACCAGCCCTCAAACAAGCTGACATTGGCGTAGCGATGGGTATTACGGGGACAGATGTCAGCAAAGAAGCCAGTGATATGGTGCTACTAGATGATAACTTTGCCACCATCGTCGCTGCCGCCGAAGAAGGACGCACCGTTTACACCAATATTCGCCGCTTCATTAAATACATTTTGGGCAGCAACATTGGCGAAGTCATTACCATTGCCTCTGCGCCTTTTTTAGGCTTTTCTGATTCGCCCCTAACTCCATTACAAATTTTGTGGATGAATTTAGTGACCGATGGTTTACCAGCCTTAGCCCTAGCCGTAGAACCAGCGGAACCTAATGTGATGGAGCGCCCCCCTGTCAATCCTCGGGAGAGCATTTTTTCACGGGGTTTGGGTTCTTATATGATTCGCATTGGGATTATTCTGGCCATTCTGACCATTACCCTAATGGTGTGGAGTGCTACCTACAAAGAGAATCCTGATCATCAGTCCCACTGGAAAACCATGGTATTTACCACCCTCTGTATTGCCCAGATGGGGCACGCTTTAGCAATTCGTTCTAATATTCGTCTGACTATCGAATTAAATCCCTTCACCAATATTTATGTGTGGGGTTCCGTGATCATGACTACTGGGTTGCAATTAGCGCTGATTTACATTGAGCCATTACGCAACTTCTTTGGCACTGAAGTACTGACCCCCATAGAGCTAGGGGTTTGTTTTGGTTTCAGTGCTTTGATGTTTACTTGGGTTGAATTAGAAAAAATAGCCATTCGTCTTTGGGCGAGATTTTCTAGCCGCTAATTCATAGTTAACCTAAAGAAACCGTGGCAAAGTCATCAGAAAAGCCCCGCAAAAGTTGGGATTAGCGTACAATGTGACCCCAATCGCTTATGCTATCCGCCACTATATGCTTTGCTTATGGCTTCTGCTTCTGTTACCGAATCAGTCACTAAAGATGCGATCGCTTTGTTAATTGACCTTGCCGAAAGTGGGGAGATTAATCCTTGGGATGTGCAAGTGATCGACATTGTGGATCGCTTCTTGGCGCGACTGATTGATAATGATCGTAAAGATCTCTACGACTCAGGGCAAGCCTTGCTGTATGCCTCAATGCTAGTTTTGCTCAAAGCTAATACCCTAGCGGCTCAGCAAGAAGCTTATAGAGAAGTGGAGGCAGAATTAGAGCCTTGTTTTGATGAGGGGATAACTGACCAAGGGGCGATCGCTGATCTGCGCTCCTTACCGAAAGAATTAGAGCAAAGCTTACGCCGCCGTCCTGTGGCCCCACCCCCTGCCAATCGCCGTACCACCCTGGCCGAACTGATTGCCCAAATTGAAAGCATCGCAGCGGCAGTGGATCAAGCTAAACCCCGCCCCAGCAAACGCCCCACCCAGAGCAAAGTTTCTCGCAAAGCCGCTATGAAAGCGATCGGGGAACTAGCTCACAAAGAAAATTTATCGGAAGTCGTCAGCACCCTAGAGCAATATCTGCAACGCCATCACATTCGTGAAATTAGTCTTGATGATTTGGGGGCAGCATTACAGGATCGGGTGGGGGTATTTTGGGCATTGCTGCTGTTGTCGGCCCAATCTAAAGTCGAGCTACACCAAGATAGCTTCTATGGCAACATCCAAGTAATTCCCACCTTAGTTGAACCGATTATTAGTGTCATTCCTAGCAACCCTATAGATACGCAGCAGTTGCATTTGCAGCTTGAGGTCTCGTGAGTTAAGGCATTGGTCGCCGTGAATCAGTAAATCTCAGGTGGAGTATGCCAAAAATATCTTGATCTGTCCATATTTAGCCCCAATTTAGTCGTATTTAGTCACAGTTTGAGTCATAGTTTTGGCTTTTATTTAAGTTTCATTGTCACAGCCACCCAAGAATTAGTGATAAATTAGCCCTGAATTAGTGATAAACATGAGCCATAAATCTATCCGTCTTCATTCTTTAATCAGCTTGTATCAGCCAAATCTCAGATTGCCTGCTATCTTAAATTCCGGTTTTTGCCGCTCTGTGGCTGCTGGCATTACATTTGCTCTATGCACAGGCATTGCCCTAAGCAATCATGATCTTTTAGGGGCAAGAGCCGCCAGTGCCCAACCCTACCGACCCCAGACCATTACTAGCTCTAAACCGATTATCGATATTCTGTCCGATAAAGATCTGCCCACGGGGGAAAAAGGCTTTGCCCGCGACTATTTGATCCAATTAAAATCTAATGAGCGAGTCGAAATCACCGTCAGTTCCGAACAATTTGATACGGTGGTACGCCTGCTCGATAGCAAAGGCGAAGAAATGGTCGCTAATGATGACGCAAACAAAGAAACCACTAACTCCTTAATTTATTACAAAGTGCCTCGGTCAGGGACTTATACGGTGCGAGTCCAGTCCTTTGGGGGTAGCAGTGGCGGACGATTCACCTTACGGGTCGAACGCTTACGCCCTGTGACAGAATAGATTACGGCATCAACCACGGCAGTTTTTAGACTGTTTTTTAGCTACCAAGCGAAAGCCCCGCACTCTATCCGTTTACAAGGATGAGTGACGGGATGAAAGCGCGTCCATCAAGGGGTTCGATGCCCCACCGATGGACAATTATCTTTGCTATGGAAAGTGTTTTACAGTAGAATAAAAATGGCTACTTCGCCCGTATTGGTGTCTGATAAGCCTCTGACCAGTAGCAATGCGATTATTGGTAAGCGAAAACCGTTGCACAGCATAGAAGAAGATGGGTTCATCTTGAAAGTACGATTTTCCATAGGTTTGCCTGATAGCGCGAGAAACCCGCATTTCATCCAAGGCAGTAAAAGTCGTAGGGTACAAGGTAAGAAATTAATAGTCTGCGGAGGGGCGCTCCGTGGACTTAAAACAAAGCTCAGGATATGCCCGATGCAATAGCAGGGTTCACTGAGAAGCCCACCCTATACTCGTCTGCGAGTTAGGGCTGGGAGTCGTCACAACTACTGTTAGAGCAATGGTTTAGACTAACTTTTTTAGACAGATTGACCTAAGGCCGTAGTACTGCACCCATCCCTTGGTAGAATAGCTGCTAAACGTTTTGATATACTTTTGTCATAATTTTCATAACTAAAAGCCCTATGGAATTCCTCAGCAGCATCAACTTTGAGTTAATTTTTCAACTAACTTGCTTAGCTCTGATTGTCATTTCTGGCCCAGTGATCATTTTCTTGTTAGCAGCTCGTGGCGGTGATATGTAGTCCTTTGCTACATAATTTCCCCGTGATGATAAATTTTCGTGCTATTGCGCTATATAGTCGTTTTTACGATTTATTTTAGTTTTGAGTTTTGATTGGTTCAGATGCAACTTTAATTATTCATTAATTTAACGTGAATTCGATGTTAAAAACTAGCCCTCATCCCCCAACCCCTTCTCCCAAGCTGGGCAAAGGGGAGGCAGAGGAATTTTTCTTATTCCCTCTCCCGTCTTGGGAGAGGGTGAGGGTCTGCTAAATCATCAAACTTACGTTAATTAAATATTTAGCTAAGATTTACCGGCATGGTTTGGCGATATGTCCAGCAGTTAGCCACAAATTCTTGAAAAAATCTCTCTCCCTGCAAGCCTTGAAATGTCTGTTGACAGAGGTTTTGCAGGTTTTTTATTTGGGATGTGGTGGTCTGGGATTTGGGCTGCGCCGCCGTGGTTTCTAATGGGGTTTCTAAGGCAGTTTGTTCTAGATAGGCGATAAAACTCCATGCAGCGACACGACATACATAGGCTCCCACCATGCCCTGCACCGTACCACCGATGGCGTATGTGGCGGCATTAGTTTTCAGGCAAGCCGTAATCGCATTAGTCGCAAATTGCACACAGCCCCCTTGAACCAAGCTTTGCCCTAAGATGGCGGCAAGTTCTTTGGCTTGACTAGGGGCCAGGGGTTGCCCATAGATTTGCCCCAATTCCGAAAGCATCTTGGTTTGGATCGCCGTACCAGCAATCAGGTCTATGGCGGGAATCGGATTGGCAAATAATGCCCCAGCGGTGAGCCATTGGTAACGGATGATTATTTTTTCCGCAATGAGGCGATATTGCTGATGCAGGATGGTTTGGCAGTGGGTTTGCAGTTCGCTAATTTGTTGATCGAGGTTATCGCACCACAGGTCTTCCCAATCGCGGGACAAAATGGTTTCAATGCGATTTTTGAGGGCAGTAACCTCCGGCGGCATCGGTTCAAACCATTCCTTCAGCACTTGGGTTTGATCGGCGGCGGCATATTGCTTGACTTTAATCGGCGCTGGGGCAGCCATGACACTGACAATATCCTCATGATGCACCCAAGCTGCTGTAATTTCGGTTAATTTAGCGATGATTGCTTGACGATCAGCGGGTAAATAGCAATCGATCTTATTCAAAACTAAGATAATTCTTTTGCCTTGTTGGGCTAAATATTTCAGGGCTTGATATTCGGTGGCGGTTAAATCGCTATCAATCACGAATAACAACAGATCGGCAGTGGCGACAATGGGCCATACCGTATGCTGCAATTTATTTTGGAGATTTTTTTGCCTAAACTCTTGGGGTAACTTTAGACTAAAACCCAGATCAGCTTCTGTGGTAGGAATGGGCAGCGCTGGAGTATCAACCAAGCTAATTTGTCGCTTGTGGGGAATAGTCACGCCTCCGGCAAGGGTATCCAGGTGTTCGAGAATTTGCTCCACCAGAGGATAACTATATTGAGACGGGGTTTGAGTTGTGCCCAGAGTAACACCACTAGCAGCGGCGGTTTTGCCCAACAAAGCATTTAACACAGCGGTTTTGCCGGTGGAGCCTTTGCCACACAGCACAATCTGGAATTGATTTTTGGTCAGTTGACTATTTAATTGGGCGATTAATGTTTCTAGGTGCTGGCGTTGGGAGGGATCATTAATTTGGGTGATTTGTTGTTGCAGCCCTTGTAATTTCTGCTCTAAACTGCGGCGACTCTTGGGCGATGTAGTAGGAACTGATGGCTGCGGCTCCCGTTTGACCTCGGCCCATGCCCATGCCCCACCGCCGAGTAAGGGCAAAACATACAACCAAAACCAGTCTAAATTGTCAGGCAAAGCTCCATACCCAGCTATAGCTATGATCCCTAATGCGGTTACTCCTAAACTAATTTTGACTGGTTTAGCTTGCCAGTTTTGAGCAAGGGATTTTTCCCGCCAAGATTGGAATATGGGTTGGCTCAATTTAGCAACATCAGCAAAAAATTTCAGAAATAACTTAGTAAACAATAGCTTAGTAAAAATAGGTTGAGCCATAGAGATATTGAGCCACAATTTTGACCGGATTTTGACCAGAGATTTTTTGAGGAGAGATTTGTACTACCAGTGAACTAGAGTGATGCCCCAGTTCCATCACCTAGATAAATACAAGTATTTGCATCTAATATTTTCGTCTAATCCTGCCCTTGCAATACATTACCCTTAGAATACTCTTAGAATAATTACCACCGTTGTCGATTTTACCGCCTGAATCTAGAATTTATTTATGTCAAACCCTGTGCCTGATCCCACCCCATCCCTTGCGTCAGACTTGATGCCACTGCCAGATCTCCAAGGGACGAGTGTTTTTTTAGTGGGCATGATGGGAGTGGGCAAAACCACTGTGGGCAAATTGTTAGCACAGCGGTTAGGCTATAAGTTTCTCGATACCGATGCTTTGGTTGCCCAATATGCCCAACAGACTATTGCCGAAATTTTTGCCCAAGAGGGGGAGGCTGCTTTTCGGGAATTAGAATCTGGGGTATTAGCCCAAGTGGCATCATTTACACGCTTGGTGGTGGCCACCGGTGGCGGCATTGTGGTACGTCCCCATAATTGGTCACACTTGCGACACGGGGTAGTGGTGTGGCTAGATTTACCCCCAGCGGTATTACATGAACGGCTTGTGGCAGATGCTGCGCCCCGTCCTTTATTGCAGACGGCTGATCCTTTAGGAACTCTGACCCATCTCTATGACCAGCGGCGTAATAGTTATGCTCAGGCAGATATTGGTGTGATGCTCACTGGTGAAGAACCCCCCGAAGTTGTGGTCAATTTAATTATTGAGAAGCTCATTGCCAGTATTAATCCCAATCGCTTACACCAGATTAAATAACCACCTTATAGCGATTTTCATTCTAATAAGGTACGCATGGTTCTATCTAAGCTTTCTAAAAAATAGGCTTAAGTCCATTGCCTGTAACTCATCAGCATGATAATTGATATAAAAACAGCCACTTTAATATGACTTACGCAGCAATTGCTAAGACCCTCACCCCTAGCCCCTCTGCCAAAATGAGAGAGGGGAACAAGAAATTAATCTCACGCCCCTTCTCCCGCTCTGGGAGAAGGGGTTGGGGGATGAGGGCAATTTGGGTTTTGCGTAAGTCCTATTTAAATTAAGTAGGTGCTGTTGAAATGCTGGTAATTGCGAACAATGACAGGACAGACTACTTCTTTGATTGACTAACAAATATGCCCTCATTCCTATCATTTAATTGGCGCAAATTAACCGCCCCCATTATTTGCTTAAGCTTGCTTTGGTTGATTTTTGGTGTTATTGATCGTACTTGGTTCGCCTTAGATCAAGCTCCCCCAGCGTGGGATCAGGGTGATCATCTCACTAAAGCAATGCATCATTGGCGAATTTTTCAGCAAACACCTTGGTTTACAAGTCAATGGTGGCATGAATTGTGGGCCCAAGCTCCTACCCAACGCGCTCCTTTAGCTTATTTAATGACAGTACCATTTTTGGCGATTTGGGGTGGCGGATACGATCAGGCTACTTTGGTTAATCTGCTGTGGACTGCGTTGTTGATGGTAGCCCTTTATGGCTGGGGGCGACATTGTTTTGATGCTTTAACAGGGCAATGGGCAGCTACCCTAGTTTTAGTTATCCCCTTATTGGTATTTCAACGCCTTGACTATCTGCTGGACTATCCCCTCACAGTTAGCATTGCTTTTACCTATTGGAGTTTTACGGTCTGGCGTAGCCGCCACAACGCTTTAGGTTGGCAGTCTTGGGGATGGGCTATAGCTAGTGGTCTGGGCATGGGTTTAACCCTACTAACCCGCACTTCAGGCTTATTATTTTTGTTGCCAGGATTGTTTTGGTTGAGTGGCAGCACCTATTGGAATTTAATTAGTCATTATCGCCAGCGCTCGGCATGGCTGCAATTAGCGCAATGGATGCTCATGCTGTTGGTTTGTGGTCTGACGATTCGCGGTTGGTTTAGCCAGAACTGGCTGACAATTATTAGTACTACCATTGAATCTAGCATTCATGGCATAACTTTTAGAGGCGACTCCCAAGGGAATACTTTAGCAGGTTGGCTGTTTTATCTGCAAAACTTACCTGAAATGGTTTCGCCGTTGATCTTGTTCGGGGGAATAGGTTGCTGGTTGGCTTTACATTGCCATAGATTCTATGGGCATAAATTTTCTGGCTTAGACCTTCAGGCTGTTGTGGATCATTCGGCAGCAACGCGACGGACATGGCGCTGGTTGTGGGTTTTAACCATTAGTATTTATATTTTAGGTAGTCTTGGTCCCAATAAACAGCCCCGGTTGCTGCTGCCTTGGGTTTTGCCTTTGCTGCTGATTTTAGTGCGCGGTATGACTTTGATAGTTGGACATTGGGGGCAAAAATTACGCTGGTCTATCTTGGGCATTGGTGCAATCTGGGTAACTTTGAGTGTATTACCGAATCCGATCTTTCACCCTATAGCAAATCGCTATCCTTACTTGGGTGCAGCCTATCCCCATCAAGAAGTCATCAGTTCTATTATCAGCACAGAACCCTACTTGAGCCATAATTTAGGCGTAGTGGTCAATACACCCACTCTCAATCCCATGAATTTTGACTTTAATGGTGCGGTGAAAGGATTTCAGGTCTATGGCAGACAATTGGGCTTTCGTCCTGAGCAGGCAGTTCAAGATGGTAAATCAGTCAACTGGTATATTACCAAAACCGGTGAGCAGGGGGAATACGCTACCATCGAAGCCGGTCAACAACAATTAAAGAATTATGTAGCGCAAAGTAAGCAGCTAACAGTAGTAAAACGTTGGCAGTTACCGGACAAGAGTGAATTGAGCTTACATCATCGGTTGCCCGCACCGGTAGAAGTTACACCGATTCAGGAAACTACTCCTTTGCGTTTAACCCAAGTAATTCTACCGTCCCAGATTGCACCGCATCAGCCAATCCCTGTGACCTATGTTTGGCAAGGTGATTGGTTATCTCTCCAATCAGCCTTAGTTTTATTAGATTGGCAAAGCTCCGGTAAAAGCTCCGGTAAAACAAACGTAATTCATGATCATGCCATTGCCAACGGTGAAATGTTTGGTACATATGCTGGCGGTTGGCAGGTGGTGGAACGCATGGTACTGCCACCTTTAGAAGTTGGTAACTATACGCTCAAAGTGCGGTTAAAATCTTTGCCTGTAAAAGGGTATCAACCTCCAAATTCTATCAATCAGTTACTTAATTCCCCTGACGTGATTTTGAAGGTGGCGGCACCAATTTCTGAAAATAGCCGAGAGGAGTCGCAGCAAAATAGTCAACAACAGAACGAATATTTGCCTGAACTAGATCGCATCAGTCATTTTCGGCAATTAGCACCACTATTGGCTCAGGGTAAATTAGACCCTGTATTTGATATGGTAGGGCGATTAAATCAGTATGATCCCACTCAAGCTTATCTGACCCATGCCCAAATTCTGTTAGAAAGTCGCTTGCAAGAACAACCTAGAGATTCTGATTTGCTCTATAGCTTGGCGTTAGTCCATGTTTTACAACGGCACGTACCTGAAGCAATTGCAACATTCGAGCAGATTACTAAGGTTGACAGCCAAAATCCTTATGCTTGGTCATTTCTCGCTTTCGTCAATCTCTATAATTTTCAACCCCAAGCAGCACAGCAGGCTTTAGCAAAAGTAGAGGCAATTAATCCTAAACTACCAGAATTACGCACGCTCAAGATCGCCACTGCAATTATGCAATTTCAATTTACCTCAGCTTTACAGATGTAAAAACTGATCCGGGAATTATAGGCAAGGAGATGAATCCCTCTGTTACATTAAATTCTCGTTTAGTTAAATTAGGTGAACAAACGCCCTTCAGAACCAGCACTGATCGGCGTTACTGTTTTCGTAACCACCAGCTATACGGCAAAAATCTATGGGACTCTTAAAGTCATATTCCTGTCGTCCCCTGTGGTGGAGCTTCGATCATGGCTACTTCTAATAATTCGCCTCGTCAGCCCAATCATGGCTCATCTCAACAATCAGCTAAGCAAAAAAAGCAAAAACATATTTTAGCTCAAGCGGCACTTTACCTCATTCCTTTAGCACTGATTGTCGGTGGTGTGGCTTACTCTTCTTTTAATAAACCCCGTCGTTCTGAGGCTCAACCCATGACCCAATCAATTCTGCCCGCCGGTATCATTGAACCTAGCGCTGATTCAGTTATTGCCATACCAGTAAAAGAACGCCCCCCCGCCGGACTCTACACCCAAACTCCAGACCGCCAAGCTTTTACCCTGACTCATACCGATGTTAAAGGGAAAGTAGATGGCAATATCGCCCGGGTATCTGTCACCCAGAAATTCACCAATCCTTTTGACAAACCTCTCGAAGCGGTTTATGTTTTTCCCTTACCGGATGAAGCGGCTGTCGATGATTTAGAAATTAAAATCGGTGAGCGGATTATCAAAGGGAATATCAAACGTCGTGAAGAAGCCCGCGCCGCCTATGAGCAAGCTCGCCAACAGGGACGCACTGCGGCGCTGCTTGAACAAGAAAGGGACAATATTTTTACGCAATCATTGGCAAATATCCGCCCCAATGAAACTATCGAAGTGACGATTCGTTATACGGATAGTCTCAAATTTGAACAGGGTAATTATGAATTCGTGTTTCCGATGGTAGTAGGGCCCCGTTATATTTCCCGTCGCCCCGAAAATCGCATTCCTGACTCTAATCGCATTACGCCACCCATCACCCCGCCCGCAACTCGCTCTGGGCAAGATATTTCTGTGGACTTACGCATTGATGCCGGGGTTCCCATTCAGCGATTAGTTTCCACTTCCCACCGCTTAGTTTTAGCCACAGAAGGGAATACCGCCAATGTGAAAATTGCCCCCGATGATAACATTCCCAATAAAGATTTAATTGTCCGTTATCAGGTGAGTAACGCCAAAGCCCAGTCCACAGTATTAGCTACTAATAGCCCTCAGGGAGGACATTTTGCCACCTACGTGATTCCCGCAATTACCTATCGTCCTAATGAAGTAGTGCCGAAAGATGTGGTCTTTTTGATGGATACTTCTGGTTCCCAATCTGGCGATCCCTTAGTTAAATCGCAAGAATTAATGCGCCGTTTTATTGCGGGTTTGAATCCTGACGATACTTTCACCATCATTGATTTTGCTAATACTGCGACTTATCTTTCCCCCGTGCCATTACAGAATAACGAAATCAATCGTCGCTTTGCCAATAATTACATTAATCGCCTCAATGCTAATGGTGGTACAGAGTTGATGAATGGTATTAATGCGGTGATGAATTTCCCAGCGGCTCCTGATGGTCGGATTCGTAGTGTGGTATTGATCACCGATGGCTATATTGGTAACGATCAGCAGGTGATTGCTGAAGTGCAGAAGAAACTCAAAAAAGGGAATCGGCTCTATGCTTTTGGGGTCGGTAGTTCCGTAAATCGCTATTTACTGAATCGCTTAGCCGAAGTAGGACGGGGCACAGTGCAAATTGTGCGTCAAGATGAACCCACTGCCGAAGTTGCTGAGAAGTTTTTCCGGCAAATCAATCAGCCAGTTTTAACTAATGTGGAAGTTACTTGGGAAGGCGAAGGGACCGCACCGGAAATTTATCCGCAAATCATGCCAGATTTGTTTGCCCAACAGCCTTTAGTGATTTACGGCAGGAAGGAAGATCGCCGCAGTGGTACGCTTCGTATTACAGGACAAATGGCTAATGGGGAACGTTATGAACAGCGTTTGCCCGTTAGTTTCAATGATGATGCAGTAACCGGCAATAATCTTGGTATTGCGCAACTTTGGGGTAGAGCGAAGATTAAGGATTTGAGTAATCAGATTTTGGCGGTGGAAAGTAAATCAATTGTGGAAACAATTACCCAAACTGCGCTGAACTATCGCTTATTGTCGGCTTATACGGCATTTATCGCCATCAGCGAAGAAGTGCGCGTCAATCCTAGCGGTGAGAAAGTTCGGGTGCAAGTGCCTGTGGAATTACCTCAAGGGGTACGCTATGACGGCATTATGGGTTCAGGAATTGCGGCTGAATCAGCCCAAGCTCAAGGCAATGTTGGTTTAGCGGCTCCGGCTCCTTTACCAATGGCTCCCCGTCCTGACGCAGCTAATCAACAGCCTATCACCACCGGTGGTGTGACTGGCAATTCAAATGGTGGCATTCCATCAAACCGAGTCGCTTCCGGCAGAAGATCGGTTAATGCGCCAGCTTCTGCACCATCATCTTCAGCGGATAAGAAAGATGCTGCCTTAGCCACTACCCTCAAGGTGATTAAAGTAACGGGGAATTGGGCTAATGCTCAGCTAGTTGCACTACAGGCGAAACTGAATGCTTATCTGCAACAATCGCCGTTGAGTTCGGCTAATCGTGCTATGCAAGGTAAAGTAGCTTTTGATATAACCTTCACCAATGGCGCAGTCACCAAAGTGATTTGGGATGATGCTAATTCTGATCTCAAAGATACCAATCTTTTGCAGGAATTGCGGTTGAAGTTACTCAATTGGCAGACAGACAGCAGTGTTAATGGAACTGTGCAAGTGGTGATTGAGGTGAGTGGCAGCTAGTCTGAGTTTTCGAGGAAATTAGGGTCTAGGCTAGAGCATAGCTAGAATGCATAATCTAGAGTGTTATCGAAGACTAGCCCTAATTCATCAGTTTTACTCTTATCACTTTCACATTTAGAGAACAAAGAAATATAGTTGATTGAATTTATTTTGAGACAGTTCTAAATCAGTTACTACAAACCTTATCAAATTGTGATAATCTTGTATTAAGCACTTTAGTGCTAAGGAAGTTCTAGCGCCAAAAACATCTCATTATTAATCAAGATAATTATATGTTACATCTAGATACTTTGTTTAAAACTGACGAAGGTTGGAAATTTTCTACAGAAGCAGATTTAGAAGACTTTGTTTGGAGGAATATTGGCAAAATATTAGGCTTAACACCGCTCAAACGTCAATACAGCATTCAAAATGATTGTTGTGACATTATTGCTATTGCAGAGTCGGGACAGTTGGTAATTATTGAGTTAAAAAATGTAGAAGATCGTTACGTTGTCCAGCAGTTAACTCGCTACTATCATAGTTTGTTTGCTGAAAAACCTTTTGGTGACCTTGTTAAATATAATCAGCCTATTCGCTTAATTGCTATAACCCCAAATTTTCACCGTCATAATCATATTGACCAAGCTTATAATAAGCTTTTAATTGAGTTTTTTCAGTTTGAAATTAAGCAGATCGAGAAAGGGCTAATCTTTAATCTCAAAAATCAAGATGAGGAAGAGATTTCATCGGTAATAATTCCTTATTCACAGGAAAATATTGTAGATGAAATAATATCCACACCGAAATTGCGCGTTTTACCACGTATTTCTAGAGCATTCGAGAAATCACTGGATGAACGACATCCAGAGGAAAAAGAAATTTTTTTGAGAATCAGAAAAAAAATACTTGAATTTGATGAAAGAATGGCAGAAGTAAGCACAAAAGTAGTTGCGCGCTATGGACATGCAAACAAAAATGGTGATATTCCCCTAACAAGACTTTGTGCTGAATTCTACAGCCGTTCTATTAATAAGGATGCTTTTTATGATCTTATACTATCTCTCTGGCTACCTATTCCCAGTAGAAGAGATATAAATAAGAGTGTTTATCAAGGAAAAACACAGAAAATACTTATTAGAAAATTTAATGAACAAGATTTAAATATTTCTTTGTCAATTTTGATCAATCCTAATCCTAAATCTGAAAGGTATTATGATTCCTACTCTTTAAGCCAATACCTTAAAATTTATAAATTAATGACTGGCAAAGAATTTGTTGACCAATCTCTTGATGTTTTGATAGAAATAGCCTTAGATGATTGGCAAACAAGATGTAACGATAAAAAATAGTTAATCCAAAGTATTTTGAGACTAGTAAAAGTTTGATTTAAATAAATTTTAGTCTTTAAAATGATTCATTTTAATGTCCCATTCTTATATTGTTTGACTATATGATCGAGACTATCCTTAATTAACCAATTTTATTCTTATCACTTTGACATCCGAAGTGACTTTAGTGATCAGGAGTGGGAAATTATAGAGGGGTTAGTGCCAGAGCCAAAGGGATTTGATCGTCTGATAATTTTGTCAAATAATTTTGGCACATTAAAAGCACTTGATCATCCGCCACTGGTGCAGGAATAGCACACAAAACATGACGAGATACTGCCATTTATTGCCTCTAAACCGTACCATTATTATCTTGATTGACTATATCCAAGATGGCTTGATGCCTAAATTACTTCCTAAGTATAGATTAACCATGACCCACCTCAACTGTGATGAAATTGAGGGTGTAGCACAAGCAATTACCGATACAGATGCTAAGATTTTGGATTTAACCATCTATTTTTCTAATTTTAATCTGAATTTCAATCCGCTTCAGATGATGTGGTCGCTTCTGAAATACTTCATTAGACCTCTATCTCAAATATCTCAAAAACTGCTCTAGCTTGTAATCAACATTTTCGCCTTCTTGTTAGATCAGACTTGTTAGATCAGAATTTCTGCAAAAACTGGTTTACTAAGTATTGTTATTGTGCTACTTAATCCCTGAATCAGGCTGTATCTAAGTTATCTAATCGGTAAAATTGTAATTGGTGAAATATTTTTATGTCAGTTGTTGCCGATGCATCGTCAAATTATGGCTTATCAAGTTTTTGGGCTACCTTTGCCGCAAATGCCCCAGACTTACTGGCTTGTTTGCAGCGCTTTGATCAACCCAAGATTCTAGTCGTGGGGGATTTGACCCTTGATGAATTTCTCACGGGGCAAACCGAACGTATTTCTCGGGAAGCACCGGTGTTGATTTTGCGCCATGAACACACAAAACAAGTGCCCGGCGGTGGCGCTAATGCCATCTATAACCTAGCCAAATTAGGGGCCAAAGTTTATGCTGTGGGGCTAGTCGGTGATGACGATCAGGGCAAAACGTTGTGCGGTTTATTTGAAACTGTGGGTATTGATACCTCTGGGGTGGTGGTTGATCCCCAACGACCCACGGTGACGAAAACGCGGATTTCCGGCCATGCGCGGCAATCGGTAACCCAGCAAATTGTCCGCATTGATCGCAAGTCTGACCTACCCCCAGAACCAGCGATAGTGGCACAGTTAGTCACTATGATTGCCGAGCGCTTACCGTTAGTGGATGCAGTGGTTTGCTCTGACTATGGCGAAGGGGTATTTAACCAAGCAGTGATTGATGCGGCTTTGGGGCATGGTTTAGTGATTGTCGATACCCAAAAAGATTTACATCGCTATCATGGGGCAACAATTTTTACGCCTAATTTACCAGAGGCTGAATTAGCGGTGGGTTATCCCATTGGTGAGCGCCTAGAGCAAGCCGCCCAAGATTTACTCAAAGCTACTGCGGCCCAAAAGATTTTAATTACTAGGGGTGAAGAAGGGATGAGTTTGTTTGGTCAAGCTGCCACGATTACGAGCGAACCACCAGAGATAGAGGCATTTTATGTACCGGCGTTTAACTGTACCCAAGTATTTGACGTAACTGGGGCTGGGGATACGGTCGTAGCGGCTTTGACCCTTGCTTTAGCCAATGGCGCTAGTTTTGAGCAAGCCACGATTTTAGGCAACTTGGCAGCGAGTATTGTGGTGCGACAGTTTGGTACAACTACGACTAATCCCCAAGAGATGCAAGCAGCCTTGGAGCAGTTATTAGCAGATTTAACCTAAATTGCCCATGATTGCCCATTTATGTAGTTTTCCATTGGATAAACGGAGCCTAAATGAGCCGATTTATTGAGCTTTGAGTGGTAACTGGCTCGACTTGGATACTTGGTTCTATTCTGCTTGATAGGATTTTAACAGGATTTGAGAAACCCCATCAAGCAGAGCAGGAACACTCCTTAGCCCATAGGACTAAACCCCAGCATACATCGCCAACTTAGCTTCTACATCAGCATCACCCGCCCGATCATTTAACGGCGCTACGGGCAAATCATTCGGTTTGAACTTGGGATCCATTAACTCATGTTCGTGACCCGTGACAATGTAATGACCTTCCATAATGCGACGCAAAATATTAGTGCGCCGTTGCTTGCCAATCAACATCGCGCCGACTAAACGCCCAGCCGCAACTGTCAATTTAAAGTAAGCGAAGGGATCACCCGCTGTATCATAAATATAGGTCTGATAATTGGTATCCTTAGGATCAGGATTGAACAAGCCCAACATCGTATAGGGCAAATCATACAGCACCCCAGCGTTATAGAACATCCCTTCATCATAGGGGCGATGTTCTCCTTGATTGGCAGCATCGCTATGATTACTGAACATATTATTAGCCGCACAGAGTCCCTGATTGGTCGCCACCTGCCAAGTGCGATTAGCGCGATAGCCCACCATATTACTAGTGTGCAAATGGGCATCAATGGGACGAATAATCGTGCAATCTCCCGCACCGTAAATATTGGCAATATTGGTTTGCAGATATTCGTTAACGCGAATACAACCCTGTTCCAAAATTACGCCGGAACCTTCTAACCACTTCACATTGGGACGGATGCCAATGCACATCCCCACCAAAGTCGCGGGAATTTCTTCACCAGTGCTAGTCACAACGGCGCGAACTCGTCCTTGATCATCGCCTAAAATGGCTTCAGCGGAAACTCCTAAGCGATAGTCAGCACCCTTCTCTTTGACCCGTGCGCCCAGAATCTCACCAGAAACAGCATCAGTGAGCGGTTCACCCAGGGTTTGTCCCAATTGCACAATGGTAACTTTCATGCCCAAATGTTGCAGACAGTCAGCTAATTCTAAGCCGAGGACACCACCACCAATCACCACCGCAGGCTGTCCTGCCACAGCGCGGGATTCATACCACAGGGTATCTTCGAGATCCCAAAAACCGACACGCACGCCATCAAGGTTAATCCCTGGTAACCGTGGCGCAATCGCTCCTCCTCCGGTGGCAATCAGCAGGCTATCATAGTCCAATTCTTGGCCAGAAGCGAGATGGAGTTTATTCTGGTCGCTGTCAACACGATTGACAAAATCTTGCACTAACTCAATCTTTGCCTCGGCGAAATCTTCTGGCTTGCGCACAATCAACGCCGCCAAGTCGGTTTGTTTCTGAAGGTAGCTCGCCAAAGACAAGCGCCGATAAAAAGAATGGGATTCTCCATTAATCAATTTGATTTCGGCATCAGCATCTAATCTTCTCAATTGTTCTGCGGCTGAAGCTCCTGCTACTCCAGAACCAACAATACAATAACGTTTTGGCATAGATTTTTCCTTGAATAAACTTGAAAAGAAATTACAAAGAGCAACGTAAAAAATCAAATAAACTTGAATAGCTACCAAGCCAAATAGTTAAAGCATTGCAAAAACTACTGACAAGCAAGCTAGTTAAAAAATAAAAGAAAGTTATTTTATAGTTAATCAAGATAAGAATCAGACAGTTTAAAGGTGATAAATAGCATCACCCTGTCTCAAAATAATTTTAACTGACTATAACAAAAGTTGTTGAAAAAGAACCTCAAGAAAATTGACCAATAACCACAATAAAAAGATTTGTCGCTTTTTGCTTAACCCTTATATTTTCTTTATCTGCTGTAACGGAAAGTATAAATTTCGCTTTAAAAGTTAAACTATAAGCATCTAAAGTAAAATAAATTGAGTATTTACTCGCTCAAATATAATAGACCTGTTGTGGTAGAAAAATTACTGAAAAGTCGTAAAGTTTCATGTCCCATGTAGGATCCCTGTTAAATAAATTCTGAGTTAAAGTTCCATCACCCCGCAGATGTGAGACTCAAAATCAGAGCCGCGATACTGTTTCTTTTTGCCCAGAGGAATAGAATCCTATTGATTGGCGAACATTAATCTATCTGATAACGCAACAGGTTTATTATAGATAGAAATTCCCCAAAGCCAATCCGACCATGAGCCAACTAGATGCCATAGAAGAAACTAAACGCAAAATAGTTACGGTTTTATTGATTTTGAGTGCCAGTTTAGCCAGCATCATTTTACTTTGGTTATGGCTCTTTAATTTACCACCAGACCAAGTTTGCCCTAATTTAACCAGCAGTAAAGCCAACTCCAAAAAGCATCTGATTATCCCCGCATCCAAGTTATACATCACTCCTTGGGCAGGGCAACATCGCGTATACGGCTTATTTCTAGTTCCTAATCAATATAAATTCAATCCTCATTATATTAGTTATCTCATAGTAATTAATCCCGATGAAATGAATCCAATTGATGAAACTTCTACCCTAGCCAAATATGATGATTTAGTTGCTCCCCAAGGTTATTATATTTCCCGTAACTATCTGACCACCAGACAAAGCTTAGGCTATATCATGACGGGACGTTCAGGAGATTTGCAACAACCCTGTCAATGGCAAATGCATATCATGAGGCAAGATTAATATAATCATGTCGTTGCTAAGATGTACCTTAACTTAAATGCCATGGGCTGTAAGATTCCTAATTAATCGGCATAAAGCCAGTCCGTTTAATAATCTCTTGTCCTTGGGACGAAAGCGCGAATTCTATAAATTGTTTTACCGCCGGACTAGTTTTCTTCTTGACTGCCAAAAATAAATTCCGGCTAATTGAATACTTACCAGCTTTGACCGC
>JBAXSK010000048.1:0-20738 GCA_037130765.1 Pseudanabaena sp. ELA607 | reverse complement strand
TGGGTCTGGGCCAGGCGCTGCACTTCATAGGTTTTTTCTTGCTCTTGGGCAATTTTGCGATCAATCAGGGTCTGCATCAATTCTTCTGGTGGTTCAATTTGACCAATTAAGGTATCCACTGCCTGCACATCATAAGACCGTAACGCCGTGCGAATGAAATCAGCAGCTTCGACTTGTCTTTCACTTCGTGCAATCAAGAAGTCTAACACCGTATAAGCTTGGGCTGAATTGCGGAAATAATTGCCGACAATGGGACGCATCACATGATCCACCAGATTCTGCATTGCCCCAACACGGGAAATAACCTTTGGCGCATCCAGTGCCCCCACATGGATAATCTGGGCCACTTCTAAACGGAACGCAAAACCGTCAATAGAACGCACATTGAGGGATCTTAATTTGGCATCATAACCATGTTCTTCTGTTCGATCTGAGAAATTTAAGACGATATTCGTAGTGGGTACTAGCTCCACTTTCATAATGTGGGTATTGAGCGGATGTTTGCCCGGATACAGAGGTTCAATCCAGACTCCTTTATTACCGACATTCACTAAATGCCCGTGAGTAAAAGCTTCACCACTAATATCATCATTAGAGCGCCCCACAAAAGAAATCACCACCCCCACATAACCAATGGGAACCGTAGACATGGGCACTTGTTCCACTTGGGCAAACCACGGATTTAGATTCCATGAGCCAGATAGAATCACTTGTTCTTGTAAGCCTCTGCGTCCCCCTTGACTGATAAAAGCTTGAGCATTTTGGAAATTGTCATGATCGGGAATAATCGGCCCAGCAATTTCGCCTTCGGCAATAGGAACACCATCCAAAGTGGTAACAATACCAACTTTCTCTGGATCAACTTTATAAATCCGTAAATCACTTGGTTTCATGCCAAATTGAGTCGCATTAGTCGAAGTAATGATCGAAAACAACGCGCTGTTAATGCGATAAGTCCCGGCGGTGATAATGCCCAATTGCCGCCCTTTTTCGCCACCATTGAGCAGAAATTTTCGCGCATCTTGGAAGTTATCACAAGGAACCATTTTGCCTAAAATACGTTCGGCGGGAATGGAACGCCCATCATTAGCTACCACTACACCAATTTCCCCTTGTGGCACAATAATGATTGGTTCACGCCGCACATTATACTGCCACGGGAAATAGCCAAAATGCCACCCTGGAGCCAAAACATCTGCTTGATAGCCCGCTTCACCATTGAGCGCGATCAAATGACCAGCAGCTAAACCTTGCTTAAATGAGAATTTCTTAATGACGATACCCACTTCTTTCTCATTGACTACGATTAGCCCCATGATCCAGCCTAGTTGGGGTAAAAACACAAACATCAAAATTGTGCCGCCAAATAGCCACAATAGTAATGGAATATCCCCAGCTTGCTGTAATTGAACGACCCGAACTTGGGGATTAACCACCTCTGATTTTGATTCAGAAAGTTTAAGGGAAGATGATGGCGAGTTTTTGATTGCAATAGAAGATGCACTGGAAGGCTGAGATTCTGTTTTAGCTTCAGCTATGTTTACTTTAGACCCATGAGACAGTGAGCCAGCTACCATAGCTGTGGTCAACCCAATTCCCCATAGAGTGCGGCGCAGGGGAGCAAAAGAATAACGCATTGTTTCAATCCTCAATTAGATTTATTCGTAAAGACTTGATTCATAAATACTGAATTCGCAAATTAAGACTTAAAATGTCATAATTTCTAATCATCAAAAAAACGTTTAAGAATTGTTTAGCCGCCCTAGGAATCTCTTCAGATTTTTTGACCGCAGCAGCTAATTCTTAAGTAGTTTAATATCTCTAGTTTAAGGTTTGGGCAAAGTGACATTAAGACTTGGATTTTTTAATATTTCTCATCTAAATACTAAAAAAGGTAAATACTTTAGATGAGATTTTATATCATATTTTAATGATCATAAGTTAATCAATCACATTACTTTGTGATGTAAACTTATAACAGGTTCACTTTAGCGGATCAATTACTAAAATGGGAATATTGTAATGATTAATTAACAGATGCTCATTCCTTTAAGCTTAGGAAATATTCTGTAAAGATTATCGCAAAAAATCAACGTCACTTCATTCAATAAACCATTCCACAGCCCGCCCGCCTAAATCCAGCGGCACACTCACCACTTTCCCTAAGCGAGGTTTCTCTTTAGTGGTCAGCAAGGCTTCGCGCACCTGTGCTGTGACTCCCCATTCATTGAGATAAGTGGTAATGTTGGTCAGATGCGCCAGATATTCTGCTTCTGTTAAGGGAAAAGAAGCCTGCTCCTGAAAGCGCCACATCACTTGCAAAAAGATCTTACCCTGAGCCTTGCCGCTCTGAATCTTCCTTAATTGCACATCATAGGAATACTTCCAGCGCTGTTGAATGATTTGCCTAAGTTCGGTTGCAGTCATAGGGAGATAAGCGAAGAGGTGTCCAAATATGAAAAATATTAATTGTGATTAATTATTTGCTGTGAATTTCTCACGGGCTGCCCTTAATTGACCACGGGTCTTTTGTAAGAGATCTAATGCCACGTCTGCGGTACAGCCAGTCCAATGCATCAACAAAGCCACTTTGACCCGCTTATCTGATGCAGCAAGCAAATCCGCTGCGGTTTCCCGTGACACTACGGCTAGATCGCGAATGATCCGAATCGCCCGATCTTCTAGCTTGCTATTAGTTACCGCTACATCCACCATGCGATTACCATAGACCTTGCCTAGTTGCACCATCACCCCCGTCGAAATTGTATTGAGAACTAACTTAGTGGCTGTGCCTGACTTGAGCCGCGTTGAACCCGCCAAAATTTCTGGCCCCACCAGAGGACGAATTTCTACATCATAGCGAGCCGGTACTTGCTCAAAAGGCACACAGGCAAAAAATATCGTTTTAGCCTGACGATTTTGGGCTTCTTGCAATGCCCCATGCACAAAAGGGGTTGTCCCACCGGCAGTAATACCAAAAACCACATCCTGAGCCGTAATCTGTCGTTCGGTAATGGCGGCGGCTCCATCATCGGCGCGATCTTCGAGGGCTTCGGAACTGCGCACCATTGCCGCCATCCCTCCGGCTAAGATCCCTTGGATGGTTTCGGGATCACTGCAAAAAGTGGGCGGACATTCCGCTGCATCAAGAATGCCTAATCTGCCGCTAGTCCCTGCCCCCACATAAAATAATCTTCCCCCAGCAGCTAGAGCAGTTGTCACAATGTCAATGGCTTGGGCAATGGCGGCTTGTTCTTGGGTTACTGCGGCGACGGCATAGGCATCTTCTTGATTGAATAAAGCTACTAACTCTAAGGGAGTGAGGGTATCAAGATTTTGGCTGTGGGGATTAGCCTGCTCGGTGAGTAAGAAGCCACGATCTGTTTGCATGGGGAAATTTTTGGTGAATATTTAAAAAGTAAAAAGTAAAAAGCAAAAAAATGTGGGGGTAAAATTTTTTGCCCAGTTAGTCTCTAAAGTAATAACTACAATAGTCATGAACTTGACTGGGTTGGTAGTTATTACTTTAGTAATATCTCAAAATAATTTGAATCAACTATTTCGGCTGACGAGTCGGACTAGGGGGCTTACTGAAATCTAGTTGTAAATTTTGCGGTTGACCGTTCCGATATTTCGCAAAAGCATCATCAAGGGATTCATTCTGACGGCGAGTGAATTCTTGCGCATTACCAGCGTTATTAAGGTTCAGATTATGAATTAATTGGGTCATGCTCAGATTGCTATTACCGAAACTAGTGGAAGATCGCTCTGTATTTCCTTCCCGTAAAGTTTGTTCTGACAGAGGCGCATTACTATTGATTTGTGCGAATGCTGGAGCCGCTAAAGTACTGGTGAGCAGGGATAAAGCAGCTATATAAAATTGACGGCAAAGTTGGCGCTGAGTGGATTGGTGCATAAAGATTAACTCCTTTGGAAAAGTATGGTTCAAAACACGTTTTACAACGATTTGATTTATGGCTTAATTAGGATTTACTTGGTTATGATAGACTACTGAGCCGATAGCTGAGAGTTTTGGTTTACCCCACCATTAGACACAATTAGAAAATAAACAATTCTCTAATTCCTGAATCCATCGTGACTTAAAATGAGACTCTAACTCAAGATTAGACTGCTAAAGTCGAGATTTAGTTCGATACATAACCTTAATCTATAGCTTATCCCAAAAAATTAAGCGCTGAACCAACCATAAGCAAAGTCTATCCCATGAGCTATAGGACGCAAAGATTGCAATTATTACCCCATAATTTTATTACCCCATAATTTGCCCATCGTGACTACCTATGACACCATCTTCTAGCAACTTTTCTACGGTGGCAAGCTTAGGTGAGTCAGGGATTTTACAATTAGTACAACGCTTTTGTGGCCCACAGGTAGGCGATGATGCCGCTGTGATGGGTTCTATGGCAACTAACCGCGAAATGGTTATTACCACTGATATGTTAGTGGAGGGAGTCCATTTTAGTGATTTGACCACTAGCGCCTATGACGTGGGTTGGCGAGCAGCGGCAGCTAATTTGTCCGACTTGGCGGCAATGGGGGCGACTCCTTGGGGTTTATTACTGGCTTTGGGTTTACCGCAAGATACGCCGATCTCTTGGCTAGAAGAGATGTATCAAGGTTTTAGGGATTGTGTGACCACCTATGCCACGGAATTAGTGGGGGGAGACACGGTGCGGTCGGCTCAGCGCACTTTAGCGGTCACAGCTTTTGGTCAGGTACCCCAAGGGCAGGCATGGCAAAGACATACAGCCCAAGTGGGTGATGCCATTGTGATTACCGGAGAGCATGGTTTGTCTAAAGCGGGTTTAATGATGCTATTAGAGCCAACAGTTTATCCGATTCATCAATTGAGTCATGAGGAAAGAAGAGCTTGTTATTTAGCCCATCAGCGCCCTAAACCCCGCCTAGACATAGTGCAAGCCATCCGAGAAATTAGTTCTAATGCACCAGTCAGAATTACCGCGATGGACAGCAGCGATGGCTTAGGTGATGCCCTGCTCCAGTTGTGCCAAAAAAGTCAGGTCAGAGGCTCCCTAGACTGGTCTAGTTGGCAAATATCATCAGTATTAGCCAAAGTTGCTGGATCAGAAGCGCAAAACTGGCTACTTTATGGCGGCGAAGATTTTGAATTGGTATTGTGTATGCCGCTTGATTTAGCCCAGCGCCTGTGCCAGACAGTGGCGGGATGTCAGATTATTGGCTCGATCACAGCACAGATCAGTCCTGAATTATTACCTAGCCAAGGGATCGCCGATGATTTTACTGATGATTTTTATGTTAGTGGCTTATCGCGTCAGGCAAGTTTTCAGCATTTTAGTTAGATTTCAGCTAATTAGAAATTTATGAAAATCTATCAGCCCGTTACCCGTGAGTAATCTGCTAGTAATACTGAAAATTGTCTATTAATTTGCTTATAACTCTGACTTGTTCAGTAAGGTAAACTAGGAAAATAGCACTAAATCTATCCAATCAAACCCTAAATTTCCGCCAAATTTTGCTAGACCCATTGCCCATTGCACTGGTAAGGACATCACTACCAAGCTTTGTGGACTAGTGTCTAGTAGTTCAAGTTAGGTCATGCTAGGATGTAAACCAACACAACCCCTTAGAGCAAAGGTAAGGTTATGGGATTATTAGATCGCATCGGTATGGTAGTTAAGTCCAACGTTAACGCGCTGGTCACTGCCGCAGAAGATCCAGAAAAAATTCTGGAACAAGCTATCATCGACATGCAAGAGGACTTGACCCAATTGCGTCAAGCCGTAGCCCAGTCGATGGCCGCCCTCAAACGTCAAGAACAGCAATATAACCAAGCTGCCACCCAAGCCGAAGAATGGACGAAAAGAGCCATGCTGGCTTTGCAAAAGGGGGATGAAGGTTTAGCCAAGGAAGCATTGAGTCGTAAAAAGGGCCATGCTGATACGGCAGCTACTCTCAAAGTCAGCGTAGATGCCCAAGCTAGCCAAGTCGATACCCTCAAAAAGAACTTGATAGCTATCGAAGGCAAAATTGCCGAAGCCAAGACTAAAAAAGATATGCTCAAGGCGCGGATGCAGTCTGCTAAAGCCCAAGAGAATCTTAATAACATGATGGGCAAAATTAATACTAACTCTGCCTCGGCGACCTTCGAGCGCATGGAAGAGCGGGTATTGCTAGCCGAAGCTAAGGCCGGTGCCTCCGCTGAGTTAGGCATGGATAACTTAGAGTCGCAGTTTGCCGCCCTTGAAGCCGGTAACGGTGTCGATGACGAACTGGCCGCGATGAAAGCTCAGTTAGCGGCATCGAAAGCCCCTGCTGCTTTACCGCCCACCGACAGCACCAGATCTAGTCAGAGCGTTGGCAGTGTGATTGATGCCGAACTTGAAGCTCTACGCCGCCAAATGGGTAAGTAAAAACTCCAGCTATCTATCCCGTTTTTATTTCACTTTTAACTAAGTCCTACATCAGATCACCATCAATCCCTAGCCTTGCCGTTAGTTGTTGATGGTGATTTTTCATAGGACATGATCTATGTCGTAACTAACGGTGATAGCGATCACTCTAATAAATTAGATCTATCACCCCTAAGAGGTACAGCCATCACTGCTGACAAAATTCGCTTACGCCATACTATTAATCACTAGCGACGTATCTACAAATACAGCACCCGCATGAATGCCTCCTGCGGGTTTTTTCTTTTTTAAGGATCGGGGTAGCCACCACCACAGGGAAAAAGCAGAAAAGCAAACAGTATGGGACAATAGAAAATGCAGTAAATCTAGCATTAACCCTCAAGACTAATCACCATGCTCAAAGCAGGAATCGTCGGACTGCCCAACGTTGGTAAATCCACTCTATTCAATGCCCTTGTTGCCAATGCCAAAGCCGAGGCGGCCAACTTTCCTTTTTGCACCATCGAACCCAATATTGGTACGGTTTCAGTTCCCGATGAGCGGCTCAATGTGCTGGCGAAAATCGGAAACTCAGCACAAATTGTGCCGACTCGGGTGGAATTTGTCGATATTGCCGGTTTGGTCAAAGGAGCCAGCAAAGGCGAAGGTTTAGGTAATCAATTTTTAGGTAATATTCGTACTTGCGATGCCATTGTCCATGTGGTGCGTTGCTTCGAGAATGACGATATTCTCCACGTTGAATCCTTTGTTGATCCCGTCCGTGATATTGAAATCATTAATTTAGAACTTTCGCTATCCGATCTGTTTCAGGTCGAAAAACGTTTAGAACGTACTCGTAAATCAGCTAGGGGTAACGATGCTGATGCTAAATTAGAATTAGCGACCCTCGAAAAAATCCATGCCGTACTTGATTCAGGTAAGCCTGCTCGCTTAGCTGGTTTGAGCGATGAAGAACTCAGTTCTATTAGTTTTCTGCAATTGCTGACGGTTAAGCCGGTGATCTATGCCGCTAATGTAGCTGAAGATGACTTAGCCACGGGCAATGCTTTTGTGGAAAGAGTCAGAACTTTAGCCACCAGCGAAAATGCCGAAGTAGTTTTAGTTTCAGCCCAAGTGGAATCAGAACTAATTGAACTCTCTGAAGCCGATCGCAATGATTTCCTAGCTGCCCTTGGGGTCACTGAAGGCGGTTTAAAATCCCTGATTCGGGCTACCTATCATCTGTTGGGTTTACGCACTTACTTTACCGTCGGTGAAAAAGAAGCACGGGCTTGGACAATTCACGCTGGCATGAAAGCGCCCCAAGCCGCTGGGGTGATTCACTCAGATTTTGAGAAAGCTTTTATTCGTGCCGAAACAGTGGCTTATCAAGATTTAGTAACTTGCGGCTCAATGCTAGCGGCTAAAGAGAAAGGACTGGTTCGCAGTGAAGGCAAAGAGTACATTGTGCAAGAAGGGGATGTCATGTTATTCCGTACCAGTGCTTAATGGGAACATCATGGGAATATGAGCCAAAATTTCCCCCTTACCAATTCCAGAAAAAACTCAATCAAGCATTTCATGGAACAGGCAAGGGGAAATCAACCCCATCATCAATGGCAATGGAATTATGTCAATGGCGCAGGCAGCCACGGCTGATCATCAGGGGCGTACTTCCCTTTAAGACTTTCCCATGCTGCCACTTGTCCGGTAGCATATTCCCCTGGTTTACCCCATTGCAAAAAGAGACTCATCTGTGCTTCATCGGCATTGTCTAATAGGCGAATGGCATAGGTGGTGAAGTTGCCCCGTTTAGCTTCTCCAGTCTCGAACTTCACCGAGGCAATTTTGTCCATATTCAAATGAAATTCAAAACCTTCGGTGTGCATATTGGCATATCTTCCCTTAGGCAGTTCGGCATAAAAGAGCTTCTCTAATACGCCGCGTACTTCCAAAACTGCGCCGCCACTAGTGACGATAATGCGTAATAAGCCCAAGGTATGGCATTCTTCTAAAAATTCTTTGAGAGTTACTGACATAAGTATTTTCTGGGGTTTAATTTTCGGGATTTATAGTTGATTCGATTTAGTTTGGCACAATGCTAAAGCACTGACTACAAAACTTTAAGCATCTCGTAGTAAGCACTTTAGTGCTGAATTCTACCGCTGAAGATGTGCCATTATTAAATAAAATAACTATATAGCAAAATTAAATAAGGATGTATGCTATTGGCAGGCAAGATGCCTGCCCCACAAGAAGTTTCTGATTAATGGGCGTGCTTTATCAAATCAGAAATGGCTGGATCACTTAATTGCTACAGAATTTCTACAAAGAAACGCGGTCTACCACAGCAATTTTGCCATCGGCTTTAACTTCCCACACATCATAGCTGCCCTTCACATCACCAAACTCATCAAGATCTACATTACCGCTAGCGCCTTGATAGTTAATGTCTTTGCCTGCTTTGACCAGTTTTAGGGCTTCGCACACATCGGTGACTTCTTCGCCGGGTGCATTGGCAACTTCGCGCATCTTTTCTTTGATGGCTTCACCAGTGCCACTTTTAGCCGCTTCTGCCGCCAGAGCAATCAATGCCGCCGCATCATAGGAATGAGGCACAAATGCCCCCACTTCTTGATTAGTTTTCGCTTTGAAAGCTTTGCTAAATGCTTCTAAAGATTTACCATCTGCACCAGGTACGGTTCCCAAAGCACCAGCCAAAATCAGCTTGCCATCGGGGGTATTGCCAATCAATTTAGGAAAATCCTCAGTTTTTACGCCATCGGTGAGCAGAATTTGTACACCCTTGGTCAAACCTTGCTCAAAAGCCGTTTTCAACACTGCGCCGCCAGAGTCAGGATATAAAATCGCTGCCACCGCATCGGGTTTAGCGCCAAACGCTCCCTTAGCCTCTGCTTCAAAAGTAGCAGCTTTGGGGTCATAACGGGTGGGCTTGTCCTTGTTGGTGATTGTGCCGCCAAGCTTCTCGAATGCCGCGACAAACGACTGCTCAAACCCTACACCATAGTCATTGTTAATCACCAAAGTCGCTACCTTCCGCGCCCCTTTCTTATAAGCTAAATTAGCCAAAGCCACGGCTTGATAGGTATCCGGTGGCGCAGTGCGGTACCAATAACCCTTAAATTCACCTTTTTTAGCCCGTTCTGTGAACAGTGGGCTAGTACTACCCGGGGAAATCATCACGATTTTATTTGGTACAGCAATGGACAAAGCCGCCGCCGACACACTGCTGGCAAAAGAACCCACCACCGCGCCGACATTATCCACTTTGACCAATTTCGTCATCGCCTCAGCCCCAGCCGGAGGATCAGTGCGATCATCTTCTTTAATGTAAGTAATGGGCTTACCTAAAACCCCACCACATTGATTAACCGTATCGACCAGAAAATCAATGGACTTAATCATCGGTGCGCCAATGGATGATAAATCCCCAGTCACAGGCAGCAATGCCCCTAACCTGAGGGCATCTTTGACACCACCAGCGCCACTAATGACACTAGAACCACCGCTAGTGGTAGTTGAACCACCATTAACCGCTGGTTGGCAAGCCACTACCCACAGAGCAGTTAGCAACGCCACACAGCCCAAAGCTAGGGACGAGAAAAACCGTTTATGCATATTTCAAGAGCCTAATAGAGATTTGTGGATTGAGCTAAGCTTTATGCCAAGATGATATTTAGTGTGTCATCTTCACACAACAAGAGAAATTCAGCCTTCAGCCATAGTCACAATTTAGTCTGACTTGATTTAGTCTGACTGCGAAATTTTTGATCCGCTGTGTCTTAAGGAAAGTTTCTCGCAAAACTGTCCCCAAATCTTTGCAACCAGCCTCTCAAGCAGCAAATTTATCATCCAGCATCCTATACTATCGCTTTAATTTCTTCTGTGTGAAGGTTTTTACCCCTGCTATGTCCATGATCGATCCCCGTCGCCAAAAAGAACTCATCCGCTTGATGCGCACCCTAGGACTTACCCCCCCTAATAATTTTGATTGGCAATTGCTAGATCAAGCCTTAGTCCATCCCAGTTTTTCCACTACCTATAACAATGATCAACTGGAATTTGTCGGTGATAGCGTCTTACGTTTAGCCGCAGCGTTATTTTTGCGCCAACACTATGGGCATTACACGGTGGGGCAAATTGCCGAATTACGTTCTTATCTTGTCAGCGATCAAGCCCTGGTCGAAATTGCCAAATATTATGATTTAGATCGTTACTTGGTGGCAGCCCTAGCAGTACGCCATGATGGTCGAGCCACCCCGTCAATGTTAGCTAATGCGATGGAAGCTTTAATGGCGGCTTTATATCTCAATACCCATGATCTCAAAACGATCCGCTCATGGCTAGATCATCATCTGCAACGCCTCGCTAGCAAAGCCCTCAAACTACCCGCCCTCGGCAACTACAAACTAGCTTTACAAGAGCTAACCCAAAAACATTGGCGTTGTTTGCCCCAATATCGCACCCTTAAGCAAACCATCCGCCCCGACGACACCAATAAAAATCCCATCTTTACCGTAGAGGTGACCGTCCAAGATAAGCCTTACGGTCAAGGGGAGGGATACAGTTTAGTTGCTGCCCAACAGGTTGCCGCCTCCATTGCTTTAGTTGCGCTGCAAGAAGAATTGACCTCAGATGTTCTTAGCTAGCCTATGCGCCGAATTCTAGCTGTCAGCAGCAAGAGGCATAAACCCCTTGCCGCTGCAACGACTAAAAAATTACTTCACCGTCACTTTCACAATTACATCGTTATAGTCTAAATCACCGCCACCGGGCAGATCCTCAAAACCAAAGGTGTTATCTCCTAAAAGGCGAATATGATCGACATTGCCAGGATTAGCGCCTAAGTAAGGGAAATAAACCTGTAGATTAGCGCCAGTGAGGACATCTTGCACCGTGCCGTTACTGATGATGAAGGGGGCAAAAATGCTCCCTCCAGCTAAATCACGGTTGGTGTAGCTGGCTGTACCTTGATTGTCCACGGTTAAATCAATCCCCGCAATGCGCCGCTGTACCGCAGCCAGGGCATAACCGGCTTGTCCAGGTAAAATATCTGCCACGCCGTCATTGTTAGTATCAATGCCGCCATTAGCATTACTCACTCGATAGAAGCCCACAAAGTTATTGAAAGCGGCTTCACGGTTGACCGTAAAGTCTACCTTCACTGTGCCACCGAGTTGGCGTAAATCTAGTACCTCACCGGATTTTTCGTCTTGTAGTGCTACACCCACAGGACGAGTACTATCAGAACTGGCCACTTTCACCACAATCCCCTCAAGGCTTAGATCAAACCCATTGGCAGTCAAGTTAGAAATAGCATTGGCATTATTGCTCGAAAAAACTACATCCTTAGTTTTGCCTGCCAGAATATCATCGGCTGTACCGTTCTTGATCAACGCAAAGCCTAACTGCACATTCGGCGCAAAACCCATCAGTCTTGATGGCGAATTAAAGCCATTGGGACGGTTGCTGACAATGGAGCTAATCACGCGCCCCTTGTTGGTTTCAAGCAGTTGCTTCAGATTTGGTGCTCCTGCGCCCACTTCAAAAACCACTAGCTCATTTACGGCAGCGCTAGGGTTAATCACATTGACTGTGAAAGATAGTTGGGTGATGCCAGTATTTCCCCCAAGTTGTATGGTTCCAGTTCCTTGGGCTGGTTGGGTGAGGGTAGGTTTGGTCAACACAGCATCAGAGCGCTGGCTGAGATTCTGAATGCGACTATCTTGACTGGCGGTAGTGTCTGCGGTTTGATAACTAATGCCTGTACCGAGATATTCGGCAAAAGCATCTTGCTCAGACCCAGTAGCAGCAAAAGTGAACTTACCAGCGGCAAGATTTACAGCCGAATCAACTTTGCCATTGCCGTTAACGTCAACAGTCTCGCCAGTTAAATCAATGCGATTGGCCAAAGTAGCGTTATCTTTGACAAATTTAGGGAAAGGATAACTATCGCCACCTAAAGTTGTATTAGCAGTACCCGCCAAGAAATTCAGTGTAATCATGCGGAAGGTGCGATTACTGTCACCCACTAAAAGACCATCTTTAACAATGGTATCTTTGAGGGAACCATCTTCATTTAGCACCACTAGATTGCGAATGCGTTGGCCTTCGGTGGTCACTGCCCCAGTAGTATTACTGAATGCAATCGCTGTTTTAGTTGGATCAAAACTGAAGGATAAACCCGCCACCTGAGGGAATTGTCCCGGAGTTGTACCAGGAGCAGTACCAGCCACAGCATGTTCCATAATCCAGCGCAGTTGCTGAGCCGTGACAGTAATCAGGGTCAATCCGTTATTAAACCGTAGGGAATTTTCCAAATCTAATTGGGAAATATCACCCTCTGCTTTATTGGGAGCCAAGGGGTTGGGTTGAGTCGGCAATTTAATAACATCGTTGCTGTTAGTTGCGCCGGGAGCCGCTGATACCACGCCGATGTTATCGCGAATCCCACCGCCATTCTTAAGGGAAATTACCACCGTCGGATCAATCTGTTTGCCTAATGCTAAATTCGCATCAGCGGTTAAATTACCGAAGTTAGTCTCTTGGGTGCGCACATCATTCCGCGTACCATTCAGAAATACACTGGATTTACCAATGATCGAGTTATCCTTAGAAGAGATAATATTCCGTAAACCATCGGTAATAGCGACCACATTGGCATTAGCCACATCTCGCGGATTGACATCACTGCCATAAACCCGATCCACCCCAGCTTCATCGGTGGCATAGGCTCCATTGATGGCGCTATCGAGTTTGACCTTGGTATTGTCAAGGGGATCTTTAGCTAAGACTCCATTAGCATCAAATTCCACAACCAAACGCCCGACATATTTATAATTCGCGTCGGTATTGACGACTAAAACCGGATTACCATCGGCTCCAGTTTTGACAATTGGATAGTCACCTTTGCTGGTATCCCCTGCTCGTAGCACATCATTGGCATCAGAGAGTAAAGTATGGGAACCACCAGCAATAATAATATCGACATCCTTGAGGCGGGGCGCTAGTTCGTCACGCTCAATATTCAATTGCTGCATATGGGACAGCAAGACGATTTTATTAATGCCTTGACCTTTGAGAATGTCAACGGTGCCTTGGATTTCTGCTGCCAGAGCCACATAATCTACAGGATTAGTTGGTGTAATACCAATCGCACCACTAGAAGAGATGTTGGCTAGGGTGGGGGTAGTGGCTCCCACAATGCCAATTTTTTGATCATCAGCATTACCAAGAATACCATCAGCCCCAGCGACGGTAATTACTGTACTTTTTGCCAATTTACCTTTGATGGTATTGGCTTCGGCGGTGGTTTGATTGCTAGCCAGATCACTACTGCCTAAATTCCCAGCGGTAATTTCTGGTTGGAAGTTGAGATTAGTACTCAGATAAGGGAAGTTCGTGCCAGGATTACCGCTGCCAGTGCGAATGATGTCCCGTACTTGCCGCACACCCAAATCAAATTCATGATTACCTAAAGCTGAAGCCTGAATCCCAATGGCATTGAGAATGCCGATATCACCACGACCAATAACTGGTTGTGCGTTGTTTGTTGTAGGGGTTACAAGAAGTCCACCAACATTGTCAAGGTTGCGATCGCTTGAAGCATTCAAAAATGCACCGGGAATGTAGTTATCCCCAGAGGATAAGATCAGTGTATTGGCGGCAGTGGTGCTAGGTAATCCAGGGGCAGTTTTGAGCTTGTTGATCACGGCAGAGAAACGTACCGCATCATCTAGGGCAGGAATACCCGCTTCAAAATCAGAAGCATGGAGAATCTGTAATTGGAAATTCGGTTTGGCTTCAAGAACTGCGACGGTTTTACTCACTTCACTAGCAGTAATCACCAAGGGATTACCTGTGGGGCTATCAGCCGCAGTAACGAAAGTTAAGCCTTCGGGAGCAATATCTGCCGCGTCGTTGAAGTATTGAATGAATTTCGGTTGGGTGGGATTGGTCACATCATAAACAATCACATCACCAACCCGCTCTAAACCGATGAAAGCATAGGTGCGTCCATTAATTACGCCAATGGTTACGCCTTCTGGTTCGGGACCTTTGTTATCGCTGCGAGTGTCAAAGGTGGCGGGTAGACCATCGGAGTTAAATCCTGTGGGATTGAGTTTAGCGGTAATTTGTTCCAATTGATCGCCACTGTCAAATACGAGGGTGCCATTGGCATTCCAAATGCTAAAAGACCGCGCTCCCAAAGCCTGAATCTGATCAATATCGCCATCACCATCAAGGTCACCAGTGGCATTGGTTAGCTGTAATCGTCCCAAATTAGCAGTCTGTTTCAGTGTGGTTGCATTAGGGTTAGGGAAGACCGTCGGATCAAGCACATAACTAGAGCTACCAACTCGTACTTCTTCATTAAAACCAGTGTAGTTGCGAGAGTCTCCTTCATTGGCGGTGATGTAGTAGGTTTGCCCATTGGCGCTGAATGTGGCGATGGCATCAGGCTGATACATCCCAAAAATGGGCCAATTTTTGATATTAATGCCACCATCTTGATCACTGGCATCCAAACCATTGCCGGGTAAGTTATGATTCTTTAAACCGAGGGGTTTAATGTCTGTGACCGTTGCGGTGGCAATGTCTACAATCGCTAAAGCATTCGCTTCTTGCAGAGTGACAATCGCTTTAGTGCCATCGCCAGAAAATGTAATATATTCTGGTTCTAAATCTTGGGCGACAGAGGCGTTAGGTCCGTAAATTCTCACCCCAGCGGCTTTAAGCTGAGTAATTTGATTGTTGAAATTGGTAAAACTAGCTTCTTGCACCGTGGCATTAGCTGCACCATTAGCCAAATTAATAATGCTAACGGAACCTTCGGGATCAAAAGAATTAGCCTGATTGTAGCTGTTGGGTTCCCCTTCATTAGCCACTAAAACCTTAGTTCCATCAGGGCTGAATGTCAGCATATCGGGCAAGAAGCCAACTTCCACTGCATTGAGAAAAGAACCATTTGCGGCATTGAAGAAGCTCACTTTACCCCGTTGATGGGCGTTGGTGGTGGAGTTCTTGATTTCGTAAGCTACGGCAACAATGCCATTTTTGATCGCCACACTGTTGGGTGCAACCGCTGTACCTGCTGGCGGTGTAAATCCGGGCTGAATCTGACCAGCAGCGGTTAGCGCACCCGTACTACTTACATCATAGACATCAACTATAGTCGCAGCAACTACATACAAGCGTTTACTAGCAGGGTCAAAAGCTGGAATTTCTGAGTTATTCGCACTCGTAGCATTGCCAACTTTCGTCAAATTGATTGACATATGATAATCCCTTAAAATTTACATTTTGTAATGATTTTAAGGGTCGGGTATATAGAATCAGGATAAGATGAAATTAACGTGAGTTTAAGAAGAACTTAAGAAGATCGGCCCATGGATGATGTAGCCCTATGGTCATGGGCTATGGGTAAACGTTATTACCGTCGCTGCTCAAAAAATCTAAATCCTTGGATGTGCTGTACTGTCTAGCTTTGACTACCCTAGAAATTGTCAGGCATAACAATTGAGTGCCATCCCTACCACGCCTGAATTTTTCGATCATTGATAAACACCACTTATAACTATTAGATATACCAATGATTGTCTAGGGAGTGTCTCCTAGTTGTCTACGGTTGTAGTGGGGCAAAAAAACTAGACTGGCGATGGCTATTGCTCAACTGTACCTCTCACCAAAAGGTTATCCTAAAGTTTTTGCGCTAAATTCTTAGGATCGGTTGCTGTTTTTTACCGAAATATTCTTTTTTTAGTTGCGGCTCTCTAGTCAGAGATTAACTCAACTGCCCTCATCTATTACCGAAAAATAAACAAATAAAACACGAAGAATAGCTATATTAACCTCTAATTACCGCAAAGCTCCAAGAATTAGGAGCCTTAGTTGGCGAATATCCGTAGGAATATTTGCTTAAATACCAAGATCACCGTGATAATTTGAAATGGGTTTCATCGCTGTCCATTAACTGCGGCAATAAGCATATTTGGCGCATCAAAAACGTTACATTCCTGTAAATTATGATGATTAGGGCTTTAGTGACGCTGCAATCCTTGCCGTAGCCCCTCACATCAACAGTTGTACCTAATGTGTCCTTAGATGCTATTGCTTACGGCTATGGATGAGCTAATTTCAATATGCCGATCCCCAATCGGCGCTCATGTGGTAGGAAGGAGTCAAGAGTCATTCTGATACTAATAACGATCCTAGCCGTGATTAACGGTTTGGCAGCAGGGTGGTTGCTGCTCTATGGACTTAACGCCTATTGGTTAACCCTAGTACGATGGGTTAAACCAGCACGCCGTTCACGGTTATCGCCTTTAAAAGCCTTAAATAAAAACCTTGAATTAAAAAATACCGAACTAAAAAATACCGAATTACCAAGTCATGAGGCTGGGGCAATCTATCCCCGCGAAAAATCAGCCACTTTCCGTGAAGCTTTGCCAGCAGTGGCTGTGGTGGGTCGTGCTTATAATGCTACCCATAATGGTTCGCACCATAGCAGCTTAGGTAATGGGTTTAACACCAATGGTTTTAGTGCCAATGGTTTTGCCGCCCATAGTTTTCCTAGTAATGGTTTTGCTGAGGGTTTTGCCGAGTTTCATGACGGTACGGCGGACGCGGCGGCCAACGGTAACGGCACTAATGGTTTTACCAATGGTTTTGAGTCAGAATTAGAGGGCCATTTAGACCATAAATTAGAGCATAACTTTGAGGATGGATTTAATAATCCCCACCCTGAGTTCCCCCTAGTCACGGTGCAATTACCCATTTTTAATGAGCGGTATGTCTCCCGCCGTCTGGTGGATGCGGTGTGTCAGTTGGATTGGCCCAAAGACAAGTTGCAAATTCAGGTCTTGGATGATTCCACTGATGACACCCAAAATATTTTGCAAGACGCGGTGGCAGAATATCAAGCTAAAGGGGTCTGGATCGAGTATCTCCATCGGGTCAATCGCCAAGGGTTTAAAGCAGGAGCTTTGCAAGAAGCCATGCCCAAGGTCAAAGCAGAATATATTGCCATTTTTGATGCCGACTTTGTGCCTTCCACCGATTGGCTGAAGCGTACCATGCAGCATTACCTATACCCCACCATGGATAAACTGGCGGTAGTGCAAACCCGTTGGGGTCATATCAACGCCGAATATTCTCTGCTGACCAAACTACAGGCAGTCAACCTTGATGGGCATTTTGCCGTGGAGCAAGAGGCAAGGCATCGCCGTGGTTATTTCCTTAATTTCAATGGTACGGCGGGTATTTGGTATAAACAGGCAATCCTCGACAGTGGCGGCTGGCACGCTGACACCTTGGCCGAAGATATGGATCTGAGTTATCGGGCCCAGATGCGCGGCTGGAAGATTTTTTATGACAACAGTATTGCCACCCCTGCGGAGTTGCCCGTAGCCATCACGGCATTTAAGTTACAGCAGTTCCGTTGGGCTAAGGGCGGCATTCAGTGCGCCAAGAAATTATTGGGTAAGGTTTGGTTTAGTCCTTTGCCGGTAATGCACAAATGGCAGGCGACGGTGCATCTAACGGGGCATATTGTGCATCCGTTGTTGATGATTTTAGTTTTAATGTCGGTGCCTTTACTAGCAGCGGCTAATCCTCCCTCTAGCGCTCCTACGACGACAAATACCTTTAATTTGTTGGAATTTCTTTGGGGGGCGATGATGTTGCCTGCCACATTTGGTCCGCCATTCCTGTACTCTATGGCGCAAAAGAGTTTACATCCCCAAACTTGGCATCGCCGGTTAGGGCGGGTGTTTATGTTGGCGCTGTTGGGGACTGGGATCTCTTGGAGTAATACTCGTGCGGTAATGGCAGGCTTTTTGAATACTGGGGCAAATTTCCGCCGCACGCCTAAGTTTGACATCAAGTATAAGAGCGATCGCTGGGAAAACAAAGCTTATGCCATTCCCCTTGATGGCACGGCTCTGGTGGAATTAGGTTTATGCGCCTATAGTTTTATCGCGGTATTTTTGGCGGCCAGTAAGGGGCTATACCTGACGTTACCGTTTATGTTGCTCTATGCTGTGAGCTATGGCTATGTTGGTAGTTTGACCCTGTGGCAATCTTGGCATCAGGGAAAATAAGATTACTGTATGTTGTAAGAACATATACCATCGCCATGAGATTGAGCATTAGCTGACAAAATGCCTCTATCCCATCAAACCAAAAACATCTGTAAAATTAATTAGTAATCTAAACTAGTGCGCCAAAAGTGCGCTAAATAAGTCAGTCGTATGTCAAGCGATGACTTAAATTACTTTAATTAATTACTTTAATTAAATTCTGGAAGATATTCTTGGCTTTTCCTTCCTAATTCCACTCTGTCCCATTCAGCCCAGTCCATTAAATTTCATCCTCCACCCCAACCCCCAAAAAACATGATGTGGTCCGTGGTCATCCCAACCTACAACCGTCTGCCGATTTTGCAAAAGTGTCTGCGGGCGATGGAAGCACAGCAGTTTGACCAGCCCTATGAACTAGTGGTAATTGATGATGGCTCTACCGATGGCACGGTGGATTTTTTGCAGCACCATCGGGAGGAGTTTCCCCACGTGCGGCTGTTGCAACAGAATCACGAAGGCGCGGCAATCGCCCGTAATACTGGCATTGATGCGGCTCAGGGTGAAATCATTGTCTTTATTGACAGTGATTTGGTGGTTACTGAAGGCTTTTTAGCCGCCCATGCTAAGGTTTTAGCCCAAGATGACCGAGCTTTTACCTATGGGCGGGTGATTAATACCTGCAATTTTGATGATCCCACCAGTGAGCCGTTTAAATTAACTGACTTTTCGGCGGCTTATTTTGCGACGGGTAATGTGGCGATCGCTAAGGATTGGCTGGTCAAAGCGGGTAAATTTGATTCGGCATTTCGGCAATATGGTTGGGAAGATTTAGAGCTTGGGGTAAGGTTGAAGCAATTGGGGTTGCAGTTGTTGCCCTGCCCTGAAGCGGTGGGGTATCACTGGCATCCGCCTTTTGGTTTGGAGCAGTTGCCGCGTCTGATTGATGTGGAGCAACAGCGGGCACGGATGGGTATTGTTTTTTATGAGAAGCACCCCACATGGGACGTGCGGATGATGATCCAAATGACTTGGATTCATGTGGTGCTATGGAATATTTTGGCTTTAGGGGGGCTGTTGAACGAAAACACCCTCAAGCCTCTATTGCAATGGCTAATTAAGCAGGGTAAGCCCCAGTTAGCTCTGGAAGTAGCGCGGATTTTCTTGAACTTATATAATGTGCGGGCGGTGTATGCGGCTTATCAGCAGTGGCAAGAAAGACAGGGAATTAGCTAAGGGCTTATCAATGTAGTTAGGATTGTAGCGGATTCTTCCCAATTACTGCCGCTCTCTAACCAGTGAATCGGTAAACTCCCATGACCGGAACCCCGAAACCAAGTGCGCTGTCTTTTGCCAAATTGATAGGTATGTTTCACAATCAAATCGATGGCTGTAGGCAGATCGGTTTTACCAGCGCGAAAATCCATCAATTCCCCATAGCCTAAGGTACGCAATAACGGTAAATCCGCACCATAACGGGCTGTAAGTGTCGCCACTTCATCTAACCAACCGGCATCTAGCATCTGGTTTACCCTATGGCGAATCCATTCCTGATAGATGGCGGTTTCTGGCATACTAATTCCCAATTGCCAGATGGGATAATTGGGAGGATGTTCCGTTTGTTGGGACGAGAGAGATTGACCAGTGACATAAAAAACCTCAAGAGCGCGTAAAGTGCGCACCGCATCATGGGGGTGAATCCGTGCGCCACTGAGGGGATCAATCTGCTGTAATAGTTGATGGCAGTGACTTTGCCCTAGATTACTTAGCTGTTGCCGGAGGTTCTCATCGGGTGGTACTTGGGGCATTTTTAACCCAGCGACAATGGCTTTGATATATAATCCCGAACCACCAACTAGAATTGGTGTAATTCCTTGCTGATGGAATTCTGTAATTAGGGCATGGGCGGCAGTTTGATATTCCGCAAGGGTGAAAGTAGCATCAGGTTCGGCAATATCAATTAAAAAATGTGGTATTTGTTGCCGTTCTAAAAGCGTTGGTTTTGCCGTACCAATGTCAAAATAGCGATAGATTTGCCGTGAGTCAGCACTGAGAATCGGACAATGCCATGCTGCTGCTAAATCAATTGCTAAACGAGTTTTGCCCGTGGCAGTGGCTCCTAAAATAACAATTAGTCCCGGATTCGTTGCTGATAAAGGGAATGGCAGGGCTTGGGGTGAGCAATGATTGAGCGATGCGGTCACGGTTCAAACTAGAGAGATTATGGTAAATAATAAATTGGAAGATA
>JBAXSK010000047.1:0-20899 GCA_037130765.1 Pseudanabaena sp. ELA607 | reverse complement strand
ACTACACCGGGCAACAGACCACGGTGCGCCATATCCCGCAATACGTTGCGGCACAGACCAAAATCTCTATAGTAACCGCGAGGTCTGCCGGTCAACCAGCAACGGTTGCGGGTGCGGGTGGGGTTAGCATTACGGGGAATCTGCTGCAATTGACGGTGCAGATCCATTCTTTCTTCTTGCTCTAGGGACAGATTAGCCAACTGTTCTTTGAGGGACAGACGCTTCTGGGCGTATTTTTCTTTGAGTTTGGCGCGTTTTTTCTCGCGCTCAACCATGCTTTTTTTTGCCATTGCCGTAAGTGATAGTTTTAAGGTGATCTGTGCTGCCGTGCCGAAATTCCTGTAGCTATGGGCAAACTAAAGTCAAAAGATTTACACATCCCCAATAGCTCCCAATCGCTTTGAGGAAAAATCTTAAATTTGTTGGCAATCTAGCAAACAGCACTCGTTTGTGACAGTTTACCATAATAGCCTGAATTACACTCGAAATGCAATGCCTTGAAGTCGTGACAAAAAATTTGCCCAACCATGAAATTGCGTATAAAATCAACCTACGCCTTTAGGCTTAACCGTCAAAAAATTAATTCCGGTGCAAAACTTACTTTATAGGGGTAATCATGTCCAGCACAAAAATGAATAATTTACGAAAAGTGGGGGGGTAGTTGCGCTCCTAGCTAGTGTTTTCGCGATTTCAGACTCTGCTTCTGCCATTAATCTGACGATCTCGCAGACTCTTAGTAGTGGCTTTTATGGCTCTGGTTTCACTGAGTTTGGTCAAAGCTTTGTCAATGATCCCACCAACGGTACTACCACGACTATCTATCTCACGGATTGGACGTTTCAACTGGCGGACGCAACTAGCGCAACTAACGCTTTGACAAAAACACTAAATATTTATACTGGTGGTAATGGCAGCGCTGGGACATTGGTAGGTAGTTCAACTAGCACCTCCCTCAGTTCTTTTGGTACTGGTGGTAATAGTGTGACGTGGACATTTGCCGCCGGTCTAGCTCTCACTGATAATGCACTCTATTCTGCAATTGTTGCCACTGGAGGAGGGATTAATTTTTCTGAGCAGAGTGCCAACCCTTACCCAAATGGAACTGAAATTCTTGGGACAACTCCACAGTCTTTCTTTGATACAGTATTCCAAGGCAATTTTTCTGCTACCCCTGTTACCGCTGTTCCCTTTGAGTTTGAGACAACAAGTGGCTTAGCCATTTTGGGTGGTGCTTGGCTGGTGCGTAGACGTTTGCAGCAGAAGAAGTCCAGTAAGGTTTAAGTATTAATAGGACTTACGCATAAGTTTCTCAGACCCTCACCCCTAGCCCCTCTCCCAAAGTGGGCGAGGGGAACAAGAAATCAATCTTACTCCCCTTCTCCCGCAATGGGAGAAGGGGCTGGGGGATGAGGGCAATTAATTTTGCGTAAGTCTTAAATTAAGTAAGGTTTAAGTATTATTGCTTCCCTTTGCGCCCATAGATAAAAAGTTGATCTAAGATTGACTTGCCATCTGTGGGTTTTATTATTTGGGTGTTGAGTCAAGATTTGCGAAATATAGTCAATCAAATTAAGAATGGCACGGATTGAAGGCAATAAACAGCACCACCCCGTCAGGCAAAGCCTGCCACCCCTCCAAGGGAGGGGAATTTTAATCTTTTCTGTAATTCCCCTCCCTTGGAGGGGTACGCCGCAGGCGGGGGGTGGTCAAGTGCTTTGAATGTGCCAAAATAATTTTAAATAACTATAAATCTAAAAGGCAAGGCGATTATGACTATTACTTTAGAGCAAACAGTCGGTCAACCTAGATCACACAAGATGACCCTTGAAGAGTTTTTGGTCTATGACGATGATACGGAGCGACTATACGAGTTTGAGGATGGAGAAATCATCCCGATGCCTTTTGAAAGTGAAATCAATCGACGGATTGCATCTTTTCTTTTTGCCTGTTTTTTGCAGCAGGGAGTTCCATCCTATCGGTTGTCCATGAAAACTGAGGTGATTACCACAGGCTCGCGGGTGCGGATTCCTGATTTAATTATATTTTCTGAAGAATTAGCAGCGGCAATGAAAGGAGCCAGCCGCTCTATCGTCACAGCGGATCTGCCAGCCCCATCTTTAGTGGTAGAAGTAGTCAGCCCCAATCAAAGCAATCGTGACTATCGTTATAAGCGCTCTGAATATGCCGCGATAGGAATTGCTGAATATTGGATTGTTGATCCGCTGCTAGCTAAGGTGACGATTTTGGAATGGGTGGAGGGATTTTATGAAGAAAAAATTTATGAAGGGGAGCAAGTGATTAATTCAATTCTTTTCCCTGAATTAAAATTAACGGCGGCGGCAGTTTTACAGAACTAACTGGCAGGCAATGTGCCATAAATCACTCGGTAATAAATCAACATAGTACAGATCTACCCCCCCATGCCAACCGATGCAAAATACCAGATTAACAACCATCATTCAAAGCACCACCGGACGTTTAGGACAATGGCTCAATAATCCTTGGCGACGAGTCTCAATTGTGCTGTTAAGTTTATCTTTCGGGTTTTTCTTAGGTTCGGCAGTGTCCACCACCACCGGACAGGGTGCAGTCTGGGATATTGGCAGTGCGGCATTAAGTGTCTTGGCAGTGGAACTAATTAGCCGTTATGCCTACAGCCCCAACCGTAATCGTGGCCCTTGGTGGCAGCTTTTACCCACTAGAGGCTTACCCTTAGAGGCTTTAAATGCTTGCAAAGTGGGTTATGTCTATGGGTTATTCCTAGATGCCTTTAAATTGGGATCTTGATTGTGTTATTGGCTCTATGATCGTCTCTGGGACGGCAATACCTTAGTTTATGCCCCTCAAATACAGGGGTAATGCTCTAGGCTCTTAACCACCTCTGAAACAACGGGGCAACGTCTTTGTGCTAACGTTAACTATTGCAAACATTGATTGCAAACATTGCAAGGCAAATCAATCTGCACCGTCCACTTAAAATAATTAACCATTAACTAAAACAGCGAATTACCGCGAAGTTTATATCATCATGGCAGACATTACCCCCCAACAAGTACAAGAACTCCGCGCCCGCACTGGGGCAGGGATTAAGGACTGCAAAAAAGCCCTCCAAGAAAATGATGGCGACTTCACCAAAGCCGCCGAATATCTGCGCCAAAAGGGTCTAGCCACTGCGGTCAAAAAAGCCGGACGTGTTGCCAGTGAAGGCATTGTACATAGCTATATTCACTTTGGCAGTCGGGTTGGCGTATTGGTGGAAGTTAACTGCGAAACTGACTTTGTGGCCCGTCGCGAAGAACTCAAAGAATTGGCCGACAACATCGCCAAACAAATTGCCGCTTGCCCCAACGTAGAATATGTCAGCGTAGAAAATATTCCTGCCCCAATTGTCGAGAAAGAAAAGCAAATCGAATCTGGCAAGGATGATTTGGGCAAGAAACCAGAGCAAATCCGCGAAAAGATTGTGGCGGGTCGCATCGAGAAACGCCTCAAGGAAATGACTTTGCTGGATCAGCCTTATATCAAGGACTCTAGCATCACGGTTGATGAGTTGGTCAAACAAACTGCCGCCCGCTTGAGCGAAAACATTAAGGTCAGCCGTTTTGTGCGGTTCGTCGTGGGTGAAGGCGATAACAAAGAGGAAGAAGCCGCCGAATAGTTTTTGTGCCGTTGACTATACACCACTGAGACTTAGCCCATAATTTCAGGTTTTGCTAAGCCAAAGCTTGAAATTATGGCATCATGGGGGTAAGCCTTAGGGTTTACTCCCATTAATTTTGAGAGATAGGGGCAACTTCCGGCGATGTGGCTGATGGCTCAAATGCTCATCCTTTGCCATAGTTAATCATTAAGGAATGGGGTGGCCTACATTAAAAATTGATAGCTGAAAACTTAATAACTAATCCCTAACTTTGCCCATTTTAACGAGATTGCCGATAGATTTTGTCTATGCTACACACCATTGATCGGGAAATTCAACAAGTTCATGATGCCATCGCTAAGGTAACAGCCCAAATTGCCGTGGTACGCTTGGGCTATGCCGAAGCCCTAGAGCAGGCGGTGCGGCAATATCTGTTACAAGCAGTTTTTGATCTATGTACGCGCCATTACCCGACTGCTTTTTTGGCGTTGAGTTTGGCGGAACGGCAGAAATTTCAAGGGCAGTTGCAGGACATTGCCCACCAATTAGCCCAAAATGTGCGGCAACAGTTAGATCAAACCAGCATCGCGCAACAGGCTGATCCCGAACAAATTGATCATTGTGTAGGGGATTTGTTGCAGCAAGCTAAAGTAACCGTGAACCATCTGTTACAAGAAAAGCACATTTTGCCCACTCCCCTGCCAGAAGATGCCAAAGATTTAGAATTACGCTTACCAGAGGTGGAGTTTACCAGTCGGGCGGTGATGGCACAGCGGGGAGAGTTGCGGGTATTGTCAGCGCGGTTGCGGCATCTGGGCAACGAGCTAGAGAAAAAACAAAAAGCCAAACATATTGCTGAGGCTGAGTTGGCATGGCGGGCGGCATGGGTAGAAAAGTCCCCCAATGATTATCTCATCGCGATCGCTGCGGCCGCATTAGCCGCTCAAGATGCCCAAGATGCTGAAAGTAATCAAATATCCCAACCAGAAAAATCTCATAATTCAACTACGATCCGCGTTAGTTAAATAGTCAATTCTCGAAATCTCTGCCAGCCCTAGCTAAATAATTGGCAGGCAAGATGCTTGCCCCACAAGAATTTTATCATTAGCGTCTGTATTAGGTCAGCGTGAAAATTGCGGTAATATGAGATAGTTGAGACAAAATTAGGGGCTGCTTTTATGGGGCATGGGTTGGGGTATGAGTGAGGTAAAGTATTCGATACGGATCGCAGACTTGCCCACTAATGATCGCCCCCGGGAAAGACTCTTAGCCCAAGGTGGGCGTGGCTTGTCTAGTGCAGAATTATTAGCAATTTTATTAGGCACAGGCCAAGGCCCCGGCAAACTCTCGGCGGTGGGTTTAGGGCAATTGATCTTACAAACCTTGGGTAATAGCGTTATCGGCGATCCGGTGGCGGCTTTACAAAGTGTCACGGCGGAAGAGTTAATGCAAATTAATGGCGTAGGCCCTGCTAAGGCGACGGCCATCTTGGCAGCGATTGAGTTGGGACGGCGGGCTATTTATGCTAAACCCCCCGAACGCACGGAAATTTCTAGCCCAGCATCGGCCGCAGCTTGCCTGAGTCAAGATTTAATGTGGCAAACCCAAGAGCGTCTCGCCGTCATTATGCTGGATCAAAAAAATCGCATTATTACGCAGCGGGTGATTACCATTGGTACAGCCAATGAAACTATTGCCCAACCTAGGGATATTTTCCGAGAGGCGATCAAAAGTGGGGCGTTAAAACTAATCGTGGCCCATAATCATCCTTCGGGAGTGACAGAGCCAAGCGATGAGGATATTGTCCTAACACGGCAGTTATTGTCTGGGGCAGATTTGCTTAGTATCCCCCTGTTAGATCATCTCATTTTAGGCAATGGCACTTTTACGAGCCTGCGGGAAACTACTACCCTCTGGCAAGAAATTCCCCAGCCTGACGAGTGAGTATCACTTTCTTCGGTAAAATTTGTTGCAGCAGGTGTGTAAGCCATTGCGAACTACGCCACTCTTTCCCTATCCCCTAACCAACATTCATGAAATCTGTTTCCCAAAAATTGATGTGGTTTGGTTTCTGGCTGTGCGCTTTATTTGGTGGCATTGCCTTAACTTTCCCTTTCTTGCGTTTATTGCAATGGGTGGCTGATCCGACCGAATTTCTCACTAATCCGATCCATCAATCGCCTTCTTGGGGCTTTTGGTTTGGCACAGATCTGCAAGGGCATGATGTCCTAGCCCGCACCCTAGCCGGAGCTGGTATTGCGTGGCAAGTGGTCTTGGTATCGACCCTAATTAGCATGGTGATTGGCGTACCCCTGGGGATGATCAGCGGCTACAAAGGCGGTACGTTAGATCGGCTGCTGGTGTTTGTGATGGATGCGGTGTATACATTGCCCAGTTTATTGCTGTCGTTAACCATTGCCTTTGTGGTGGGCACAGGAATTTGGAATGCGGCGATTGCTTTGAGTGTGGCTTATATCCCGCAGTATTTTCGGTTAATTCGCAATCAAACCGTGAGTGTCAAAACTGAGGTTTATGTCGAAGCAGCCCAAGCTTTAGGGGCAAGCACACCCCATATTTTGATCCGTTATGTGGCGCAAAATGTTTTAAAAAGTTTGCCAGTGATTTTTACCCTCAATGCTGCCGATGCTATTTTGACCCTCGCTGGACTGGGCTTTTTAGGTTTAGGGATTCCCGCTGAAATACCAGAGTGGGGCCATGATTTGAAACAAGCCCTAGATGTGCTTTCTACCGGCGAAAATGTTTGGTGGACTACTTTATTTCCCGGCTTAGCCATTACGTTGATGGTGACTGGTTTATCATTACTCGGCGAAGGTTTAACGCAACAGTCGAAAAGTCGCGGTAGTAATCCGGAAATTGGTAAATTTTCTTAAAACTTGAATCAGGCATTTATTACTTGACAAATTTCTGTCTATATAAGTTTATTGGCTTGTCAACATATAGATAAAGAATTAAAGAGACTAAAATCGTTATTATTAGAATAATCCAACTAGCGGGCTGATATCCTTTAAATAACTTGCTACAAATGTTAGAAGTTACTAGTATAACCAATGAATGGGTTATATAGATTGGGTAGGATAGTTCTCCTATAAACCTATCAGTTGCCACTTTTTTAGTAAGATTGAAAATAGGATATATGAAAATAGCTAAACAAATTGCGATGACTAGGTAATAATAATCACTTTTTATAAAATGAGAAATTGTCAACAAAAAGGAAAATAAAATCAAGCCAATGAATCCGCTATGATTATTTAGATTCTTTCGCGGGGATATTTTATAGCCTAGAACTCCCATTAGGAATAAAAATAAATCAGCAGGGAAAAAATAGTAAGTTGGCAAGTCAAGATATAGCTCCATGAATAAATTAAGACTTAAGCTCAATAAACATATCAAAGATATCCATTTTATAGAGAGTCTTACTAAGAAAGGTGCAAGTAAATAAAACCATATTTCAGTACCTATTGACCATGCTGGTGGAATCGTCCTTAAGTTACCTAACCAAAGAGTTTCATCTGCAAGATTACCTTGAATCCTAGTATAGAAAATATGCATTATGCCATCTTTTGTAATATGAAATAGTGATAATACATCTTGTCCTATCATGGTAAAATTTGAGAAAATTACTAAGCTTTTTATCTCAAAAGAAAGCCTTGTAAATATTTCACCAGCGGTAGTCATAAAATATTTACCCATGTACATTGACGCAATTACAAAATATATCCAGTAAGCTAATGAAACTATAACAAAAATCGGATATAACCTTAGAAAACGGCTTTGATAAAAACTTAACCAAAACCAACTATCTTTTTGGGGAGTATACTTCTCTGAAAGAATTAGAGCCATGTAAAACCCTGAAATCACAAAAAACAGTTTTACTGCAATCCCACCATTAATTATACTTATGCCTAGTATAGGTGATGTGTGAGTTATTACAACAGCAATTGCTAGTATTATTCTGATGATTCCCATATTGATTAAAACGTTAATTTAAGCAAACTGATTTTGCAAGGACATACTACCATTGAGATGACAATTTCGAGTTGTAAAGCATCTTTTGGTAATAGTATGAATGAAGTTAGCTGAAAGTTGTAATAGCAATTTGTACTACTTTGTGTTTACATCACCTAAGAAAATGAAAAATGAATATAAACAGGTATAGATGGCATGATCATAATCGGTTATTTTGAGTTGCTGACTAACTTCGATTTAGGTACATATTTCCCGTGAGGAGCAGTCATGAAAGCATTACTAATGGGAACGAATTGGTTTCCAGAACAAGCAGGTGGCTTGGCACGGGTATTTTATGACTCGGTGCAATCCTTGCCAGCGGTGGGGGTAGAGGTAAAAGGTTTAGTGAATGGTGCGATGGATTTATGCCACACAACTAATGGTGTGATTCATTCCTTTGGGGCTGCAAATCAACCATTATGGCGGCGATGGTGGCAGGGGCGACGGTTAGCCCAGCAGGTATACCGCGAGTTTCGCGCCGATGTGGTGGCAAGTCACTTTGCTTTATATGGATTTCCTTTGTTGGGGGCGTTGGGGGATGTGCCTTTGGTGACCCACTTTCATGGGCCTTGGGCGCTAGAAAGTCAGGCGGAAGGGGCGGGGCGAGTCTCAGTATGGTTAAAGAAACAATTAGAAATGCTGGTTTATCGCCAATCAACGGAATTTATCGTTTTGTCGGCTGCTTTTGCCAAGATTTTGCAGCAAAACTATGGCGTACCTTTAGAACGGATTAACATCGTGCCTGGTGGGGTGAATGAGGCGGATTTTGCGGTGACAGTTGCTCCGGCTGAAGCACGGCAGCAGTTGGGCTGGGAGCAAGATCGGTTTGTGGTGCTAACGGTGCGGCGACTGGTGCAACGGATGGGCTTAGAAAATTTGATTATGGCAATGGATCAAGTGCGGCGGGTGCATCCGGAAATATTGTTATTAATTGCTGGTAAAGGGGCAATCCAAGGGCAATTACAGCAGCGGGTGCAAGAATTAGGTTTAGAGCATTGGGTGCAGTTTTTAGGGTTTGTGCCGGCTCATTTGTTAGCCACGGCTTATCGCGGGGCAAATTGTTCCATTGTGCCGACGGTCGCCTTAGAGGGATTTGGCTTAACTGTCATTGAATCTCTAGCAGTAGGTACGCCAGTATTAGGTACACCCGTGGGGGGCATTCCGGAAATTTTAGCTCCCCTGAGCCAAGATTTATTACTCAGTGGCTATACACCAGCGGCTTTAGCCCAAGGATTGATCGAAGCCTATCGGGGTGAGCGTCAGTTACCAACCATGACTGATTGCCAAGAATATGTGCGCCAAAATTATGCCTTGCAACATCAGGCAAAGGGCATCAAAGCAGTTTATACCAAGGCGATCGGCTAAGTAGTGACTCCCTTAATGGTGGGTTTAGCCAGAGCATTTATGTCAGGGAATGCAAACAACAAGCGGGAACTCACTTATGTTATTGGTAGTCAAGGGGTGGCAATAGCATAATGTAATTCCATGATTTCCCCGCTAGTCGGGGATTTTTATTGGGAATCAGTTGATTTGGGTTAAATTTCAGAGGGCAATTCTGGTATAAATGCCTAAATCACTATCAAACCCATAGAATTAAATTACCCATCATGGCTAGCTCCTTGCCCCCAGAATTTCAGTCCTTGATTCACGATGTGCCCGACTTTCCCAAACCAGGGATTATGTTTCGTGACATTACGCCGCTTTTAGCCCATCCTCAGGGATTGTCGCAAGTTAGCCAAAGTTTTGCCACTGCAATTGAAGCAGCTAATCTCGCGGTGGATGTAATTGTGGGCGTAGAGTCGCGGGGATTTTTATTGGGAACGCCATTAGCGATGCATTTGGGCTGTGGCTTTGTGCCAGTAAGAAAAGTGGGTAAATTACCTAGGGCAACATTCCAAGCGGAATATGCTTTGGAATATGGCACAGATCGCCTCGAAATCCATCAAGATGCGATTCAAGCAGGGCAAAAGGTTTTAGTGGTGGATGATGTAATTGCCACCGGGGGCACAGCTAATGCTACGGCTAGTTTGGTAAATCAGGCAGGCGGTAATTTATTGGGATTTGCTTTTTTGATTGAATTGAGTTTCTTAGCAGGGCGGGCTAATTTACCTCAGGGAATATCAGTGATTAGTTTGATCACCTATTAAAGTGAATTTAAAGAATGCCTTAATTCATTAGTTTCTGAGGCAGCAGGGGCAGAAACGGCCAGATTTTTGATTGTGAGCTAAATTAGAGTAACCAGTTATGATCAAACCCAATAAATCAACTCAATAAATTAACCTAATCAATAATCATGGCTTCTTCTGACACCAAAATCGAAAATGTGGTGGTGATCGGCTCCGGGCCTGCTGGTCACACCGCCGCTATTTATGCGGGACGGGCTAACCTCAAGCCCCTTGTTTTTGAAGGCTTTCAGGCGGGGGGTATTCCGGGTGGTCAGTTGATGACAACGACTGATGTAGAAAATTTCCCCGGCTTTCCCACCGGCATCATGGGCCCCGAACTCATGGGACGCATTAAAGCCCAAGCTGAAAATTGTGGTGCAGAGCTACTCACCGAAGATGTCACGTTGGTGGATTTGTCCCAGCGTCCTTTTGTGGTGCGTTCAGCCAGTCGCGAGGTCTTGACCCATAGCATCATTATTGCCACGGGAGCCACGGCAAAACGTCTGCATCTGCCTAGCGAATCAGAATTCTGGAATCAGGGAATCTCTGCCTGTGCCATTTGTGACGGAGCCGCGCCGATTTTCCGTGGGGTAGAATTGGCGGTAGTGGGTGGTGGTGATACCGCAGCCGAAGAAGCAATTTTCTTAACCAAGTATGGCAGCAAAATTCATTTACTAGTGCGCCGCGATCAAATGCGGGCTAGTAAGGTGATGCAAGATCGGGTGTTGGCCCATCCTAAAATTCAAGTCCATTGGTATACCGCCCCAGTTGATGTCTATGGGGAAACGACCATTAAAGGGGTACGGTTGCGCAATTTACAAACCAATGAGGAGTCGGATTTACCCGTCGGTGGTTTGTTCTATGCCATTGGTCACCAACCCAATACGGCTTTATTTACCGGACAATTAGAATTAGACACAACGGGTTATATTGTGACCCACGGTAAATCCACCGAGACTAATGTGGCGGGGGTTTTTGCCTGTGGTGATGTGCAAGATCATGAATACCGCCAAGCAATCACAGCGGCAGGCAGTGGTTGTATGGCAGCCCTCGAAGCCGAGCGGTGGTTATCGGCTGAGGGATTGATGCAAGAGTTTGTCAATGATCAGCCATCAGAGCCAGCCACCGCACCGGATGCTAGGAACCAAACTGAAGCAGCCCAAGAGTCAGCAGAAACCATTGATCCTGACACCATCACCGATGATCAAACCTTTTATAGTGGCGGCGTGGCTTTGCGGAAGCTCTACCACGACACCAACAAACTGATCATGGTCAAATATACTGCGCCCACCTGCGGGCCGTGCCGGATGCTCAAACCAATTCTCAATAAAGTAGCCGAAGAATTCAGTGGCCAAATCTGCACCGTAGAAATTGACATTGCCGCTGAATCTGCCATTGCTGAAGGGGCTGGAGTAGTGGGCACGCCAACGGTACAGTTCTTTAAACAGAAAGCCTTGCTAGGAGAATTGCGCGGTGTGAAGCAAAAAAGCGAATATCGCGACGCAATTGTGAGTTATATGAACCCTAACTAATTGACGCGGACATCAGGGGCGCAACAGGTCTTAATATAGACTGATGTAGCGCTCCTAAAAATGTTAACCCCAAAAATGCTAACCTAGTAGACTGAACCCACCACCTACCATTCAAGCTGCCCTAACTCCGATGGCCAAATGTGTAATTCATCGGCGCGCCGAATTTGCTGCGAGTCATCGCTATTGGCTGCCAGAACTGTCTGAAGCGGAAAATATCAAAAATTTCGGAGCCTGTGCTAACTTCCCTGGTCATGGGCATAATTATGTGTTCTATGTGGGCATGGCGGGTGAGATTGACCATACCGGCATGGTGCTAAATCTGTCGGATGTAAAGCATACCATCGCACGAGAAGTCACGTCACAGCTAAATTTTAGCTTTCTTAACCATACTTGGGCAGAGTTTCAACAGAGCCTACCGACCACGGAAAATATCGCCCGTGTGATTTGGCATCGACTCGCGCCCTATCTACCGTTGGTTAGTATTCAACTCTATGAACACCCTGAACTTTGGGCCGAATATCAAGGTAAAGATATGCAAGCATTCCTCTCCATCAAGACCCATTTCGCTGCGGCCCATCGTTTGGCGCTGGACTCATTGACCCTAGAAGAAAACACCGAAATCTATGGCAAATGTGCGCGGGTGCATGGTCATGGTCATAACTATCATGTCGAGATTACGATTGCGGGCGAAATTGATCCGCGCACCGGCATGATGGTAGATTTGGTGGAATTCCAGCAAGTCGTAAATGAATATGTGATTGAACCGATGGATCACACATTCTTGAATAAGGATATTGCTTATTTTGCCGAAGTTGTACCCACTGCCGAAAATATTGCGGTATACATCCAAAAAGTTTTGACACAACCGATTCGGCATATTGGCGCGAGTCTGCATTGTGTGAAGTTAATTGAGAGTCCCAATAACTCTTGTGAAGTGTATGGGCCCTATCAGATGTCAGAATTAGAGCAGTCATTGGAAGAGGTATTGCATCAACCTTCTCTAATTTCGTAATTTACTGGTAATTTACTGGTAATTTACTGGGGCTAATATTCACGGCACAAGTACCATAATGTAAAGCCCTTCTTAGGTGTTGTCAAACTAAGAAGGGCTTTTGCTTTAGTTATGAGATCTGGTTATGCCAGTTTGTGGCTTGTATGGGGGAATAGAAGTTTATTCGTAAACCCAAGGATTAATGGTGGGCTTCCATTCCACTAGTTCTTCGGGCTGGAACCACAGGGCAATTTCCCGCTGAGCAGTTTCAATGGCATCAGAACCATGAATGATATTGCGACCAATATTAGCGCCAAAATCACCGCGAATTGTACCAGGTTCAGCGGTTAAAGGATTGGTTGCGCCGATGAGTTTGCGGGAAGCAGCTACTACGCCATCGCCTTCTAACACCAAAGCCACAATTGGTCCAGAGGTAATAAACTCTACTAAACCACCAAAGAAAGGACGCTCTTTATGCACATCATAGTGTTTTTCCGCTAGTTCACGGCTAGGTTGCAATAGTTTCAAGCCGACCAGCTTAAAGCCTTTTTTCTCAAAGCGACCGATGATTTCGCCGACTAAGTTGCGTTGCACCCCATCAGGCTTGACTGCAATGAAAGTACGTTCCATAGAGTTGTATATGTAACAAATTTACCAAAGTTTACAAATGCCTATTATTCCATCTTTGGGGGACTTATGGTTTATAAGCTGGTGAATCAGGGGCAGATTTTTAGCGGTGAGCTAATTTAGTTTGACTTCTGTCTGCCCCAGCGTTTGCTTAAAAGTCTTGTATTCGTAGACGAGACTGGATTTGCAGAATTTGCCGGTGCATGACATGGATGATCAAAGAGGGGAGAAATAGTTTATGGAGAAAATCAGGGCAAGAAAGTTTGTTCTTACCAACATACTTGCCAGATTTTAATGATATTGAGCATGATTTTAGTGTTTTGAAGAAGAGACTCAGCGATGCTTTTCTTGGAAATATTATTGATCAAATTTATCTGCGCTTACTGCTCTAATTAATGTGCCATTCTTATCTTATTTGTATAAGACGTTAAATAGTTACTATACATCTTAAATCTATTCCGAAACTAACATTTCTCGAATCATCCAGCGCTGGTCTTTGCGGACTAATTCATATTCCACCGTATACCGCGCATCAACTTTAGAAGACCCTTGATCTAAGTTGCCATTACTAAAGAAATTGCGTGTTTCAGAAATTTTGGCAATTACCCGCGCTTTACGATCACCATCCGTGGTGACCCGCTCGATTTCTGTCGCTTTGCTAATATATTGCAAATAGGAATTAGTATTCTTGAGTTCTTTGGCTCTGCCTTTCCATTCACTTAAAACCGGATCAGTCAAAATTGTTTCTAGCAACTCAATTTCGTGACTATTACCTAAAGCCTTAGATTTAATGGCTTGCCAAGCTTCCACTAGCTTCAAAGCTGATGCTTTATCTAGCTTGTCCACCGCAACCGGAGCTAATTTATTATTATTCAATTCACTGAGTAATGGCTCAAAAGTTTGTTGTAATGGATTTAAAGTGGCGGCTTTTGAGGGACTAGATAGAGAACGCCATGCCCATACCGATAAAATAATCGTGCCCGTAAATAAACCTAAAGCCAAGCCAATCACCGTCAAAAAACGCTGCCAGTTCACTTTTAATTTACCGCGATGGGTACTACCTTCGGTTTTAGCCGATTCTTGGGCGGTGGGGCTATTAGGGCGATGGCGTGGCGTACTTGGCGCGACGCGAACACTGTTTACCTTGGTTTGCCGATCAATATCTGGTTCGGCATTTTTTTCCAGTACAGTTTGACGCTTGTTGCGGCGCGTACTCGGCTCAATCTGTTCTAAATTGGGCGGATAGTACGGGGGTAAAGTTTGTTCTGGTTGATAGGTTGCCGGTTGATAATGGGATGCCGGATTAACGATGCGCGGTTCCCAATTACGGGTTTCAAAAGTGGTGCTGGTGCTGGTAACTGTCCAGTCGCTACTAGCTGAACCTGTGGCGGGTAATTCTTCTAAATAGGCTTGAACTTGCTCATCAGCAAAATAATCTTTGAGGGAAGCGACTTGATTTAACAAATCGCGAAAATGGGGATAAACTTCCTCCTGTAACCAACGTTCGCTATACAAACATAGTCCGGGCAATAAATCCGGCGAGCCTTCGGAACATTGCCGAATATAGGAAATCTGGTCGTATTCAGTGCTTTTTTCAAGGGAAAGAGTAGCTTCTTCCGTTTGTCCCAAAAGCAACGCACAGACAGCTTGTTCGAGATAAATATCTTGCTTGGCACTAATTTTAATCAGCAATCCCTTGGCGCGACGAATTAAAGCGGGCTGCCGCTGCGAAAAACCCCGCGCAATCAAGGCGTAAATCGCTAAATAACAAGCCACAGAAGAAGGGCGGCGCGATTCTTCTTCAAATAGCGCTTGCTGCTCTGCCGTGGTCATATAGGTACGCAGTTGCTGAATGAAGCGCAGAAATTCATCAATACTTAAACCGGAAGAATCCTGCCCAGCGCCATCAATACCCCGCCGTGCTTCGAGCATTTCTTGCAATAACTGAATGCCCCGCTGATGTTCTTCGGTTTGGTAATCTGGGGCTGCCATTAATTCCAAAATGCGATAGGGACGCAACCGAAATAAATCTAGTTGGATCTCACTGCGCAAACTAACAAACAATCCTTCCCGCAGCAAAGTCTCTTGAGCGGTTTCGAGGGAACGAGCCGCCGCTGCATATTGCCCTTGTTTCCAATACTCCCGACCTAGCTCTAGATATGCCACCGCAATGGATAAAATCGCATCGCCATCCAGGGGATTATGGGCATTGGTCAAAGAACGATTTAAAGAAATACCATCACTTTCATAGTGGGATTGGGCAATTTGCAAGACCTTACGAAAATCTCCTAATTCACACAGCAATAAAAGCAAACCGGCAAAATCTCGCTCATCGGCGGTATCAACCCAAAATAACGGTGACTCAATCACACCAGATTCGTGGCTGTGTTTGTCTTTGGGGACAGTGGCAACGGTTTCAGGGGATGATTCGAGGGAAGGAGGTTGATGGCTGCGGCGTTGGATTGACTCAATAACTTGGTTATAGGCTCGCTCCAGAAGACGCTTACGGGCATTGACTGAGGCATCGGAATATTCGCGGCGCGGTAGGGACTGCAACCGATCACGATAAGCTTGTTGCACCTGTTCGAGTGCAGCTTTTGGTGGTAACCCTAGTAAGCGATAACAGTCCAGAGCGGCTTTCACGTCAGTTTCTCAATAATTTCTTGGGGTGAGTTGGTGATCCGGTCATCAATAGTTAATCATTAATTATTGGCTAAGGTACAGCTAAAGTAGCGCTGATCTACAAAATAACTAGAAAATACGCCAATGCTTCTATTATTTCGGTATCAGCAGTACTTAATCGATCATCAATCATTCATCGAGCATTTTTGATTAACAAGATGATTTGATGGTAATCTATCCTAAAAATTTTTAGACTGCAAGATCGAAATTCCCAGAATTAAGCGGCTGTTAATTATCGGCTGTTAATTTAGGATCGTCAGGGACGCAGGCATTATAGCCCATGACGATCCTAGCAACCTATTTAGCTTTAGGGTTTTATCGCAATTTGAATGGTATTTGAGGGGTGAATTATTAAAAAGTTTGATTTTATGTCTAACAATGGGATAGTGCTAGGATCTACCGTGAATTTGCCTTAATTTGGCTTAGATCAAATAAATCTGCCAGAATATGCCAATTTAGGACTTGGGTAAGACCTGAGCTTGAATTGTGCCACGGGTGATCAAGCGCCATTTTTCTGTGCCATCATGCTAACAAATTAGTCAAGATGTGGTATATAAGTGGCAACTATTTTCATTGGGCATCTTGTCCCATGACCTAAATCATCCCGCAAACAATCATCCATACTACCGGCGGAGCGCTCAGCTAATTGGGCGATCTTTCGGTTAAATTTTAGGCTTATTTTGAGGTTTGTTGTTTCGATTGTTTTTTTGAGATTATTTTTTAGCTTTGTTTGCTCAACCTGGTTGTCCTGCCCTTACTTTGGCCACTGTGTATGTACGTCAAAAATGTTGAACTTTGCCGCTTTAAGTCCTTTGGGTCAACCACTGCGATTCCGCTGTTGCCCGGATTTACGGTGGTATCGGGGCCCAATGGATCGGGCAAGTCCAATATTTTAGATGCACTGCTGTTTGCCTTGGGGCTGGCTGGCTCTAAGGGGATGCGGGCGGATCGCTTGCCGGATTTGGTCAACCAAGCCCATGCCAAAAAAGGGCGCACCGTGGAAACTAGCGTTACAGTCACATTTGCCCTAGATGACCATGAGTTAGCCCTGCTGAAGCAAGATGATGATGTGTTTCAGTTAACTGCGCCAAACAGTGCCCCAGCGCCTAACAGTGCCACCATGGGGGAATGGGTGGTGAGTCGCAAATTACGGGTGACGCAACAGGGCACTTACACTTCGACCTATTACATGAATGGTACGCCTTGCACCTTGAGTGAGTTGCATGAGCAGCTTAGTAAAGTGCGGATTTATCCCGAAGGTTATAACGTGGTGTTGCAGGGGGATGTGACAGGGATTATCTCCATGAATGGGCGGGAACGGCGGGAAATTATCGACGAGTTGGCTGGGGTGGGGGAATTTGACCGTAAAATTAATACGGCGAAAAATAAGCTTGATGAAGTGAAGGATCAAGAGGAAAAATTCCGCATTGTGGAGCAGGAATTAGTCCTCAATCAAGAGCGGTTGCAAGTGGATAGCCTCAAAGCCAAAAAGTATCAAGCTTTAAAGGATGAATTAGCCGCTTATCAAGAGGCTGAAGCGGTAGTATTGCATCGTAGTTTGGTTTATCAGCAGTCGATCAAACAAATTGAACTGCAAAATTGCCGTGATCAAGCGCGGACTTTGGCGCAACAAATGGAGAGTCTTAGCCAATCCATTGAAACCGCTACGGTACAACTTAATGAACTCAGTGCCAAAGTGCATACCCTTGGGGAAGAAGAGTTCTTGGCCACTTCGACGCAAATTGCGGAACGTCAAGCGGAATTACGGGCTTTGCAACGGCGGCAACAGGATTTAGGACAAACTTACCAAAATACTCAAAACCAGATTAATTTTACCCAAGAGGAAATTGATCGCCTCTTGCGGGAACGGGACAATCTCAATTATCAGAAGCACCAGCAAGATACCGCTGTAGTCAGTTTGCAAAAAAGCCGCGATCAACAAGCCAATATCGTGGCCCAATATCGTAAAGAGGTGCAAAGTTTGGCAGGGGCTTCGGCGGTTTGGTTGCGGGAACAGGCGACGTTACGTCAAGAAATCGATCGGATTCAGCAAAGTCTTGATCCAAAAAAGCAGGAGCAAACTCGCTGGCAAGAATCGCTGCGCCAATGGGAAATGCAGTTAAATCAGCAGCAAACGGAACTAGCTCAGGTGCAGTTAGGTACGGGGCGTTATAGCTTAGACACGACGGAGCAATCCATCGACGCTCTTTTAGCTACGCAGCAAATTGAAGTGAGTAAAACCGAAGCTTTAGTGCAAACCTTGGCGAAAAATCTCAGTGAAGCCCAAGCAGATGTGCAACTCCAACAGGAAACCATTGATCGACTCAGCCAAGAGCAACAGGTCAAAAATCGCCAACTAGATAAGCTAGAAGCCCACGCCCAAGCAAATCGGGAGTTTCAGGGCACAAAAGCTAGTCAGTTAATTATTGAAGCTGGGGTGATGGGAGTTTATGGTTTAGTCGCTCAGTTAGGCATGGTGGAACCCCGTTATCAAACTGCGTTAGAAATTGCGGCAGGTGGGCGCATGGGGCATTTAGTGGTGGAAAATGATGAAGTTGCCGCCGAAGCAATTCAATTATTGAAGTTGCAACGGGGTGGGCGGGCGACATTCTTACCCATGAATAAGCTCAAAGAGCCGCAAACTTTACGCCGTCAACAAGCTAACGAATTAGGTGCAGTGGATTATGCCGTCAATCTAGTTACCTTTGAGGATCGTTATGCCTCGGTATTCTCATTTGTATTTGGGAATACTTTGGTGTTTGATCGCCTGGATCGGGCACGGCAACAGTTGGGCAAACATCGCATGGTGACCCTCGAAGGGGAATTGCTCGAAACTTCTGGAGCTATGACTGGAGGCAGTACGACGATTAATTCGGGAGCGCTCCATTTCGGGAAAAATACTAATAAAGAATCAGCCGAAATTAAAGAACTTAGAGATCGACTCTTAGAAATTGATCAGATGTTGACCCGCTTACGGCAAAGATTAGAAGTTGCTCATAGTGGTGTGGCTAAATATGATGCTCAATTACAACAAGCTAGAGCCAATCACCGCGAAGCCCTGCGGCAATATGAACGGATTAACGAGCAACTCCATCGCAACACCCGCGAACAGGAACGGTTACAGGAACAGATTACTAAACTGAGTGGTAATATCAATCAGGCTAATCAGCAGATTGAATCTCTGTCTAAAATTATTACCGAACTAGAGGCTGACTTATATATTAAGCGCCAAGAATTGACGGAATTAGAGCAATCGAGTCGGAATACTCGCTGGCAACAAGCTCAAGAAAATCTGCAAACCCAAGATACGCTGTTAAATAATTTGGAAGTGGAATATCGAGCGCTCAAGCAACAAATTACGGAAGTTGAAAATCAGTTACTTTTAACCCTAGAGAAGATTAGTCAACGGCAAAATACACTGCAAGAATTGCGGTCGCTCCAAGCTGAGCAAATCAATGCTAGTGCTAATAATCAACTGCAAATCAAGCAAATGGAAGATGATTTAGCAATTTTGCAAAGTAAATTAGAACAGTTTGAGCAGGTTTTAGGGGCAGCCAAGCAAGAGCGTGATGTGTGTGAACGCGCTCTGATGAATTATCAGCAACAATCGCAGCAAACTAACTGGCAGTTGCAAAAGAATGGTGAGAAACAAGCCGAGATTGAAATGCATTTGCTCAAATTAGAAACAGAAATGCAAGAGATTGAATTACCTGATCCTCTGCCTAATATTCCTGAAGGGATGACTCCAGAGCAATTGCAACATGAGCAGCGTCGCTTACAGAAGCGCATTCAAGGTATGGAACCGATTAATATGACGGCACACCTTGAGTATGAAGCGATTGGCAGACGATTGGAAGAACTCAGCGGCAGATTAGAGACTTTATACCAAGAACGCACCGAATTATTATTACGCATTGAGAATTTTACTACTTTGCGACAAAGGGCGTTTATGCAAGCTTTTGATGCGGTTAATCAACATTTTAAGGAGATTTTCGCGGAGCTTTCCGATGGTGATGGTTATCTGCAATTAGAGAATGCCCAAAATCCCCTATCTGGTGGGTTAAACTTGGTGGCTCATCCTAAGGGTAAGCAGGTGCAGCATTTGGCTTCGATGTCTGGGGGTGAGAAGTCGCTCACGGCTTTGAGTTTCATTTTTGCTTTACAGCGTTACCGTCCATCACCGTTTTATGCGTTTGATGAAGTGGATATGTTCCTTGATGGCGCAAATGTGGAACGTCTCTCTAAGATGGTTAGGAAACAGGCGCAATTGGCGCAATTTATTGTGGTCAGTTTACGCCGCCCGATGATTGAAGCTTCGGAGCGTACCATTGGCGTAACTCAGGCTAGGGGCGCACATACGCAGGTTTTGGGTTTAGAGTTGGGCACTGCGAAGTGATTGGCTAGAAAGGCATAATTTAGAGTCCCCGCTTTTTTTGAGAAGTCAGGGATCTAATATTCCATAAATGCCCTCATCCCCTAACCCCTTCTCCCAGCTTGGGAGAAGGGGAAGCAGAGGAATTTTTCTTATTCCCTCTCCCGTCTTGGGAGAGGGTTAGGGTGAGGGTCTGCTCTTTATTTAGTTAATAGCAAACTCGGTATGTTGGCGAGTTTCTGGGGGTTTAAATGCTAATACAATATAATTTTGGGGTATTCCTGCCGTGACTAGTTCATTAGCAATACCATCTTCTGTGCCGTCGTGTTGAATCCACAATTTGCCATCAATTAGATCGATATGTAATAGGGTTCCATAAATGCGATAGCCGTTATGCCAGCCTGTTTCTACTAGCAAATAGCGATCACGTTTTTCGTCTAATATCAGTTCAACTTGAACTTGGGGATCGGTGTCGAGAAATTCGGCATATTCTTGGAGAATACGTTCAATAATCTGACGATATTTATCAATTAAAGAATTCATCGCACAATATTATCAAAATTTATTACACGGCTTTAAATAGTCTGAGATCTAATGTTCCATAATAGCAGTTTATTTTTTAGCTAACTTGCTAGGGCAAGGGTACGCACACTGAAAATTTGGTTGGATTGTAACGGAACAACCCAAGACTGAGGAATAGCCACAACATGAATTGACTCACCTAAGGCGTTGAATACTTCCAGAATACAGCCTTGTTCTTGATTTTCAGGATGTGGTACAAAGTCAACTAGTGTGGCAATATCGCCTTGTTTGAGTTGATATTCGGGTAGGTCGTGGTTCAAATAAACCTGTTGATATAGTTCA
>JBAXSK010000462.1:0-1517 GCA_037130765.1 Pseudanabaena sp. ELA607 | reverse complement strand
TGAAGAATTACGATGCAGCCGATGGAAGAGAAGTTAAATTTATAGATCAGCTTGTCTAAATCTTGGTCTAGATACTCCGCAGTGCCACAATCGGATCAAGTTTGGCTGCTTGCCGCGCTGGAAAAACCCCAAAAAACAAGCCAATCCCACCAGAGACACCCACAGCCAAAAGAATTGCGCCCCCAGAAACTCCGGCTTGTAGCGGTGTAACAGCGGCAATTAAGAGAATGCCTCCAACTCCTAAAAGTGTGCCAATTGCGCCCCCAGCTAGGGATAAAATCACGGCTTCGACAATAAATTGGGTTAAAATGTCGGTTTGTGATGCCCCGATCGCCTTGCGTAAGCCGATCTCTTGGGTGCGTTCCGTCACAGACACTAGCATAATATTCATAATGCCAATGCCGCCAACTAAAAGGGAAATGCTGGCAATGGCAGCTAAAAGCAAGGTCAAAGCAGTGCTGATGTTATTAACAATTTCTAGGGCATCCTGTTGGGTCCGAATCGTAAAAGTGCCTTCCTGAGCTACTTCGGCACTGCGGTGGCGGAGTCGCAACAGATTCTCAATCTGGAACTTTGCCGCTTCGACACGGCTATTATCTTTAGCGGAAACATTAATCACCTGCACCGCCACACCATAGGGCGAAGTGCGTCCCGAAATCTGCGCTGTCATGGTCGAGAAGGGTATAAATACGGTGTCATCTTGGTTTGTGCCCAAGAAAGCGCCTTTCTCTGCCATGATGCCAATCACCTCATAGCTAGTACCGCGAATCCGTACCAACTTGCCGATCGCTTCACCATTGGGAAACAACTCCCGCACCACCGCCGATCCCAAGGTGACAACGCGAGCATTGCGCTTGACATCTTCATCATTCAAGAAACGCCCCGAACTAACTTCGGCATTGCGTACCACTGCATAGCCTGCATTGGTACCGATCAGATTAGCTCGCTTGGTGTTGCTACCTGCCATCAACAATTCCGAGCCAGTGATTTGTGGCGCAACGCTCTGTACCGTCGGCACTTGCTCGGCAATGGCTTCAGCATCAGCTAAAACTAAGCGATTAGGGGGGGTCAGAATATTACGGCGAGCATTATCTGTGCCCGTGATAATAAAAATTACATTCGTACCCAAGGAAGTAAATTGGCTGGCAGCATATTTTTGCGCTCCTTCCCCAATGCCTACCATAGCAATTACCGAAGCATTACCAATAATGATGCCTAACATGGTTAAAGTACTACGGAGGCGGTTAGCCACAAGGGTTTTCGCCGCCATGCGACAGCTTTCAATTAAGTCCATTGTTTATATTCCTATGGTTTGCTGCTGTGAGCTAAGCGGGGATTTAAGAAGTGTTGAGCCAGAGATGGAGTTTGATCCCCCTAAATCTCCCTTAAAAAAGGGGACTTAAAGATTTTTTATTATCCCCCCCTTTTTAAGGGGGCTGGGGTGATCAAACCTCAGCTAAATGATTATAGGACTTACGCAGAAGTTTCTAAGACCCTCACCCCTAGCCCCTCTCCCA
>JBAXSK010000461.1:0-1518 GCA_037130765.1 Pseudanabaena sp. ELA607 | reverse complement strand
AGTAATCAGTTTGGGCTGTATTTTGTGCGGTTGCCTTTGAAGAAGGCGGCGAAGATTGTGCATGGTAATTCGTTGCGGATTGATTGGGAGTCGGTTGTTACAAAAGAGAAATTAAATTTTATTTTAGGTAATCCCCCATTTGTTGGAAAACATTTGCAGAATACTGCCCAAAAAGCAGATATGGAGTTGGTGTTTGATTATCTCAAGGGATTGTCTGATTTAGATTATGTTACTGCATGGTTTTATAAAGCAGCATTATTTATACAAAATACTGTAATTGAGGTAGGATTTGTTGCTACTAGTTCCATAACTCAGGGTGAGCAAGTTTATTTATTATGGAATCCATTAATCAATAATTTTAGAATAAAAATTAATTTTGCTCATAGAACTTTTAAATGGACTAATGAGGCAAAAGGAAATGCCGTAGTGCATTGTGTAATTATTGGGTTCTCACTATTTGATAGAACTGAGAAAGCAATTTTTGATTATGAAAACATAAATTCAGATCCGCAAAAACTCATAATTGACAAAATAAATCCATATCTAAGTTCTGGTTCACTCATTCTGATAAGTAAGCGTTCTAAACCCTTAAGCGATGTAAGCCCTATTACTTGTGGTAATAAACCTAGTGATGATGGAAATTTTATTTTTACCGATACAGAGAAAAATGAGTTTATAAAGAAAGAGCCTTTGGCACAAAGTCTTTTTAGAAAATACATTGGTTCCACAGAGTTGATCAATAATACATTTCGTTGGTGTCTATGGTTAAAAGATATTCCACCTGTCGAATTAAAGAAACTCCCATTGGTTTTAGAAAGAATTGATAAAGTTAAGAAGTTTAGAGAAAATAGCACGGCTGCGCCCACAAGAAAAACTGCTCTAACTCCGTCTCTATTTTTTTACATCTCCCATCCAGATACAAACTACTTAGCGATTCCTGAAGTCTCATCAGAGAGACGTAAATATATTCCTATTGGTTTTTTAGATAAATCTATAATTCCTAGTAATAAGCTTCAAATTATTCCTCATGCAACTCTCTATCTTTTTGGTATTCTTACATCTGAAATGCACATGACTTGGGTTAGGTATGTATGTGGAAGATTAAAAAGTGATTTTGATTATTCCAATACCATTGTTTACAACAATTATCCATTCCCTGAAAACATCAGCGAAAAACAAAAGAAAAAAGTCGAAACCGCCGCGCAAGCAGTATTAGACACAAGGGCAAAATATCCCGATAGCAGCCTCGCCGATCTTTACGATCCCCTCACCATGCCGCCTGACTTGGTAAAAGCCCATCAAGCCCTAGACAAAGCCGTAGACCTCTGCTATCGTCCCCAGCCCTTCGTTAGCGAACTCAACCGCATCGAATATCTATTTAGCCTCTATGAAGCTCTAACCGTGCCATTGCTCAAAGTCGAAAAGAAAAAACGGGCTAACAAGAAAGATATAGTTGTTTAGATTTATTTTGGCACATTAAAAGCACTTGACCACCCCCCGCCTGCGGCGTACCCCTCC
>JBAXSK010000460.1:0-1528 GCA_037130765.1 Pseudanabaena sp. ELA607 | reverse complement strand
AAACAATGGAGATTTTAAGTGATCGTGAGTTTATGGCAGATTTGCGAGAAGGTATTCGTCAAGCAGATTCAGGGCAAACAGTTAATTTGGAAGAATTGAAATTAGAGTTGGTTTTCTAAGATGGCTATAGAGAATCATGAAATCCAAGTGACACTTATTGAGTAAAATTATGGCAAGGTTAACAGTTGATTTAGCAACTTCAGCAGAGGCGATCTCTGAGTCAGAAAGGTTAGGGGAGCAGCCAATTCCTTGGGCTTCGGTGGTGCCAAGATAATTGACGTTCATGCTCTTTCCATTTCAACAAGTGCTTCTTGGGGACTAAGAGGCTTTTCGTCTTTGACTTCTAGTATGGCATGGACAAGCCCCAAATCCTCAACTGATAACCTGCCTCTAACTGGTTCAAATTCATCTTCTAATAGCCATAGTTGCGCTTCCTCATAACTTTTGCTAGTTTGCACAACTCGATAGTTTTCTACAGGATCGCAAATATGACACATACCATTGCGATCGCCCATGAGCATTAATAAATAAGGTGGTGATTGCATCGGATCGATCCACACTTCCAGAAAGTTCCATTCATCATTCACTGGGTTTGGTGCGGGGGATAACGTGATATCGATTGTCTGCATCTATTTTTACCTCGCCATAAAATAAGGGAATTTTTGAGCCATCAGCGCTAATTCTATAACCGATAGGTTCTGCAAAAAAGAGTCCATATCGTTCATAGTTGCGAATTTTTCCATTGTACTCCCCATATTCAATGATCGCCTGAGCAACTCGATTCATTGTATCTTCATCTATAAAAACATGGGCAGCACGTCCTAGCTTTAGTAAACGTTGGGATTGCAGTGTATTTGGTAAATGTTTGGCAATATGTCTGCGATCGAGAGTAATTTGACGAGCAATGCCATTCATTTCATATAACTTAACAAATTATGTGGTTAATCTTGCCTTCAGGACTTTTGAGCAAACAAAGGAATGGTATCAAATTTTTATTGTACAATTTTGACTGAGGATCATTAGGCTTAAAAAATAATGAGATTATTCAGTGGCAACAGAAGAGATAAGCTTTGAGTTAGTTAATCACTATAAATATAACAGGAGAGGTGCAAATGGAGAATGGTATGCATCTTTGTCTGCTGATCTTGTAACCTACTATCGAGGACAGAGCTACGGACACTCCGAGGTTAGTGTTGTTGGACAAGGATATTCGGAGTCGGCAGCTTTAGCAGATGTTCAGTTTAAATTTCAGCAAAAACTTGAGGATCTCAAGCAAAAGAAAAGAGCTTACTTTTCTTCTCAAAGCAGTTCATATTCATCTTATAGCCCTTCGTCTTCTAGCTATTCTTCAAGCGGAAGCAGGAGGATATCAAATGCTGAAGAGTTTGTCTCGTTATTGGGGATTCTCCTTAGTTGTGCGATAGCTATTGTAGTGGACAGACAGGGCTAAAATAGTGTATTAAATCAGGCTAATCCGCTGCCTCGAAACTGGGGTAGAGATGTTTCAATTTAACTCGGGCATCTTCGG
>JBAXSK010000046.1:0-21055 GCA_037130765.1 Pseudanabaena sp. ELA607 | reverse complement strand
CAACCCTTACAATATCTTTATCCTAGTTTAATCTGACTTGTGTGTACACCGTAGCAAAAAGGGAGAGGGGAACAAGAAAAAAGCTAAAAATGACTCTTGCTCCCCTTCTCCCGCTCTGGGAGAAGGGGCTGGGGGATGAGGGCAGATTTTCTATCTGCGTAAGGTGAGTTACTTAGATAAATTTCACCATCTTTTTCTATAGCTTGTTGCAACCGAATTGCTTGCATAGCTTTACACTTGCTGCCTTTGTATACATTCTAAACTGAATCTAATAATCTAGCTCCGTCAAAAAACTAGCAACATTCCCGCAGGCTACCTCATTGTAACAAGCACCCTCCACGATCAGCAAAACCACCAATCTAAATCGGCGATAATTGATCCTGTTGATCCCGCAAAGTCTGAATATCACCATTGGGAGTCCATTGAATACTACCATCCTTGCCAGTCCAATAAACCCTTACCTTCGCCTCAGCCAGTTGTAAAGCCGTTTCTTCCGCAATACTCATCGAAGAACCAATCGCGATTTTCGGCTTCACCGCTTGCAATACTTCCGGCAGAATTTGCCCCCCTGACCACCACAACACCTGAGCATTAAGTTGCGATAAAACTTCCTTCGGTAAAGTCACTTTCGGATTATTCCCATCCGTTGGCTTATCGGAACTTTCTGGCGATGCCGGTTTAGTATCGACTAGGGTTTGCTGCGATTTGAGATCAGTATCCGCTAGCAAAAGCCATGATAAATCGCCAATCTTTAAGGTAAAAATATTGGGATTAATATAGACCAGTTTTAAGCTGACCCGTGGACTAAGAGTAATTTCTTCGCCAATATTTAGCGGCATGGGAGCCAAATTTTTCGCTCGTAAATTAGTTTGCAGTTCCGTATAGGTTTTAGGGCTAATGTTCCCTGAAACATCGCGCATTTGCTTCACCGGCATTCCTCCAGTCAGCAAAGCATTCCAACCATCGCTAAAATCTGGTTGTGTATTGGTGACGATTCCCAAATCAATCTGATTAATCCCCATTTTTTGCAGCCAAGGGAAAAGCGTAAATGTCACAAATGGACGATCACCACTGTTAATTAAGGTGGTTTGGGTTCCATTCCGTAACACCATCACTGGCGTTTCCCCCGTGGCAAAAATCGTCGCTTGCAGAGTCGTAGCTTGGCTCACAGCATTAGGCACAAACAACACCACCGCTAACACCACCGTCGGGATGATCCACTTCCGACTTAACCACCCCCAGCGCCAAGTCAAAACTAGTAAACCATAGGCAATCATCATCTGCCACACCGTAATTGCCCCCGGATTATAACCAGCCTTAGGCAAAGTATTCATCCATTCCGCAATTTTAATCATCAAATGCAGCAACGGATAAAGTAACCAACTGATTACCGCACCCAATTCAGTCACTAATAAACCCAATGCCCCACTAATCACACCGCCATAGGTACAAATTGTCACCAAGGGTGTAGTCAAAACATTTGCCAAAATACTGTAGGGAGTCAACTTACCAAAGATCAGCAACTGCACCGGTAAAGTCCAAATATAAGCGGCAATTGGTACAGCTAAAAGGGACGCAATATTAGGCGGCAACCAAGGCAAGCGCTGGGTAATTGGCTCTACGGTAGTTACCAAACCGAAAGTAGCTAAAAAGCTAAACTGAAAGCCTAAATCCCACACCCACAAAGGCTGGATCAACAGCAATAAAATCGCCGCCACCAACAGCCCCACCACAGGACGACTGCGGCGCTGCATTACCAAGCCAACCAAACCACCTACCCCCATCACCGCCGCCCGCAACACCGACGGACTCGCCCCGGTCAGCAACACATAACCCATGATCGCCAGCAAACCAAAGACAAACTGGCGCGATAGGGCTAACTGGCGAGTCAAGAACAAGGAAGCACCTAGCATCAGTGCCACCTGAAAGCCCGAAGCTGCCAAAGCTGCGGCTAAACCCGCTTGCAAAAAAGTATCCCGCAGATTATTGGGTAAATCCACCGCCCGATTACCCAACACCAAAGAACTAAGTAACACCCCTTCTGGTAAACCTGATCCCAAAACATGGGTACGCACAATCCGGCTGGTAAACCACCAATCCCCAAAACTACCCGCTTCATCAAGGGGATTGAGGGTGCGCCCCCCTAAACCAGCAAAAATGCCCTGTCGCGCCAGATAGAGCCGAAAATCAAAGCCCCCCACATTTTCCACAGGTTTGGGTAAATATAACCGCCCCGCCACTTCTACCATTTGCCCCGCCCGAATTCCCGTACCTTGAATCAAAGGCAAAGTTACATACAATTTGCCCCCAGCATCCACAAATTTCGGTAACCCTGTTTGGGGATTCCCAGCCGCATTAGTCGCATTATTGACATTAGGCGCAGATTTAGTTTCCCCCACTGACTGAGCATCAGGATCCACCTGAGTTACCCCCAAAACTAGCTTAATGCGCTCACTACGGGTCATGGTGGGATTATCTAATACTTTACCCCGCACCACTACCGCCGAGGCTGGGGCATACTTAGCAATGTCATTGCTTGCCATTTGCGGGGTACGCATTTGCACATAAAAAGTAGCCAAAGGTGCAATCACAGCCGCAACTAACCATGCCCAACGTTTTGGCTCTTGTTTCCACTTCAGCGCATTGCGGTTATATCGCCCAATCAACTTTGGAACTACGGGCAAAACCAAGCCTAAGACGAGGCATAAACCAAAGCCCAGCCCATAGCTATACCAACCAGGCAAGACCGTAGCATAGGCTCCGCCCAAAAAAGCTAGGCAAAAAATTACAGCGTAGGGAGCGGTCATAGGTTAACTTTCAGTCACTAAGCCAAATCAACTCAGGGAAATACAGATACAGCCGTTTCTGGTTTGACGGAATACAGGTATTAACAATAAATGAAAGACGCTGTAAATTAGCCAGCAATTTGGTTAACCGCTCCCAACCTAAGCATCGGCTTTGGGGGGTAAGTTACTGGGGGGACGCTCATTGCTCCAGCCCCACCAAGCCCGACCACAGTCACAGTGATAAAACTCTTGCCAGCGCAGTTTTTGGGACTCATCATACAGAGGGCTACGGCGATTGACCCACACCGCCTGAGCTTGACTCGGAGCCGCACTACAAGCCGGACAACAGAAATGCCATGCATGGGTAGCAGTTTGAGTCCAATCTGGCGGCACAGGGGCAAAAGCATCCATAAAGTACCTAATCTAATGGTGCATGGATATTACCTTAAAATATGCCTGCCCATATTCCTGATGCAACAAGAATATTTATAAAAAAATCATTATTTAGGCATCTTGACCCCTAACAATTTATCCCATGTCAACGGCACAGATTGCATGACATCTAGAATCTTGCCGTAATCTTGCCGTCAGAAATGGGGAACATCAGCCAATAGTCATACGTCATCATACTTCAGAACATAATGGTTCGAGTTAATGGCTCCAGCGGCTTATTTTTTAATCTTTGCTTTTTGAGGTGATTACCATGAAATTTTCGTGCCAGTTGGCCACCATATTGATCGCTGCTAGTACTATGGGTGTATCTTTACCAGCAATGGCTCAGAAAGCTGGCAGTACCGCTACAGCACAAACCACCAATCAAACCACAGTGATCACTGGTAACAACAACGTCGTCTATAACATTATCAATCAACGCAACGGGGGCGGTCAAAACGGCAAGAAACCGGGGGCTGGCAATACCGGTACAGTGCAATCAAGTAACCAAATCAACGATATTCAGGGCAACAACAACACTGTAAGTAATGTCAGCAATCAAACTAACCTCGGACAACGAGGCGGTGCTGCTGGCAAGCCCAACGAACGGGGCGAGCGTGGTGAGGACAAGCGTCCAGGTGGAAGGGACAGGGATGATAAAGACCCCAAAAATGGCAATCATAACGGTCACAACAAACCCAACAGACGTTAAACACAACGCGGCAACAAAAGTGAGGCGTGGTAGTTACCCATAAGTTTAGATTTCGACAATGAGATTTTGAATATTGAGCGAATTTTGCTCAAATTAGGGGGAACTATCAGTCAAATAGCGCGTCAAAAGATTCAGGATAAGCACAAGCAGGTTGCTAAATCCCCATAGCAACTCAATAACGGGCTAATAGAAATTAATTCTTATTTTCGATTCTCTTATAGGAGTAAATGTATGAATTCCTTCCAAAAACTCTCGGCAGTGATTATTGCTGCTGCAACTGTTGGTATTTCCTTGCCCGCTTTTGCTGGCGACACCGCAGTAATTCAAGACAACAGCCAATCAACCGTAATTACTGGCAATGGCAATAGCGTCACGAATCGTAGCAGCCAAACCAACGTCGGTGTCCGCAATGGTCGTAGAACTGGTGGTGACACGGGCGTAGTCCAACGCAATAACCAAGCAACCGATATTCAAGGCGATAACAACAGCGTCAGTAATATCAACCGCCAAACTAATGCGGATGTACGCAATAGCAACGGTCGTGTCCGTCTGCGTCTGCCCCGTTAATTTTAGAATATTGACGCTCTTTACTTGATTATTGAGTGTATTTCTCGCTTTCTACTAAACATTTAGCATTTACCCCAATTGTATGAACACCTTCCAAAAAATTTCTACCGCTATTCTTGCCGCTGCTACTATTGGCGTTTCCTTGCCTGCTTTGGCTCAGAGTGGTAGCTCCGCAACAATTCAAGAAAACGGTCAAACCAACGTAATTACTGGTAATGGCAACAGTGTCAGTAACCGTAGCAGCCAAACCAATGTTGGTGTGCGCAATGGTCGGAGAACTGGTGGTGACACTGGTATTGTCCAACGCAACACCCAAGGCACTGATATTCAAGGTGATAACAATACTGTACGCAACAACAATCGCCAAACCAATGTAGATGTGCGCAACACTGGTCGTGTACGTTTGAATTTGCCTCGTTAAGGTTTGTTTAGACCTAAGACACGGTTTTAGAGCAACTTTTTCAGTGCTAGTTTCTCAAAATAACCAACCTAACTAAGATTTCGGCTGACTCTAGTTGAAAGTACAGCAGCAGTATCACTTCGCTATCTGGGTCAGATTGCATGATACTGCTGCTAAATTGTTTGTTGGATATCAAGGTTAATTTATGACAGACACAACTAAAACTAGACCGTTGCCTTTCTCTAAAGTAGATTTCCCTAGAATTTATACTTTGTTCCTAGTCATGGGCATCAGTTGGTTAGGGTTTAATGGCGGCGGGTTAGCCTATGCCTCAATTGATCGCTCTGCTGGAAAAGCGCCATCATTACAGGTAGCTCAGTCTGTAGATATAGATGCCGACGCTGATGATCAAGAAAATGGCAATGATGATAATCAATCGAGGCGCAATGGCAGACGGGTCAGTGTGGAATCTGGTGGTTGTGGGGCAGCAGTCCGAGTAGGCAGAATTAGTTTGGCTAGTTGTATTGCTAATAGAAGTGCCGCATCAGCTTTGCGTACTTTTAGCCGCAGTAGTAATAACGGTAGCTGCCGCAATAGTGTCAGCCAATCCTCTACGCAATCCACCACAGTTAATGGTGTCACGCGACGGGTTTCGCAATCAAATTCCACTTGTCAATAGTTGAATTGATAGAAACTGAGCGGTGATTATTTTCTATCAATTATTTTCCAATGCTTTCTGATTATTCCATTCCCCTAGACCACGGAGAAATATATGCAATCTATTACTAAATTATTATCTCGCTTGGCTGTAGCTACCGTCGGTATTTCTGTGTTGGTGCTACCAGTTATGGTGGAATCAGTCATGGCTAATCCACGTAACTCTTATCGTACTCCAACCGGTGCCACAGGACGACGCGGCCCCGATGTTTCTGGTAACTCCAGCACCCACACCAATGTACAAGTGGATACATCTGGAGCAAATAACGTCAATCAACGTTATAACAGCCGACAAACCGGCGGCGGTGTGCAGAATTCTACCAGTGTGCAACTCAACTACAGCGGCTGTGCCGGACAGAATTCTAGTCAGACAGCTTCCCAAAGACAAGATGGTGTAGGTGCAGCGGCCAATGCTTCGGTTTCAGTTTGTAATCCGGCAAATAAGTTGCCTCGATAGATGCATTTAGTGAATGTTCCTGATCTAATTTGAATCTAATTTCAATCCAATTTGAGAATATTACGGAACAAATTAGTAAGATCAATCATCTAGATACTTAACCATTGAGCAATTGAGCGCTAAATTTTATGCAATATCGTCGTTTTCTTATCGGTTTGGGAATCTCTTCTTTATTAGGATTAGGCGCTACGGCTTATCCTCAAAGTGCTTCCGCCATGCCGCAGATGATTTCTGATTATCTCAATTCAGGAATTTTAAATCTAGGTCAGAATCTAGGGGAGCCTATGGCCCAAAACAGCAGTTATCAAGAGAATTCCATTAGTATTTCTTCTAAAGAGACTAATAGTGCTTCTCTAAGCATTGAAGGACAAGGCGCAAAAAATGTAAATTTGCAAGTCAGGCTCAATGGCAAACTGGTCAAATCCATTTCTAATGGTGATCGCGTAGTCATCTCTTTAAAAAACTGTTTAGCCGGTCGTTCTTGCACCGTAGACATTAGCGGCAGCTACGGCCCCGAAAATTCAGAAATTATTACTGAGATTAGTACCCCAAGCACTACTTCTCAGCAGACATCGGGCGGCAATGGTACTGTTTCCCAACGGATTAACCTGTCTGTGAATTAGGTCTTTTAGGAATGGGAAATCAGAAATAGAATCTACTTTACATTTTCGGCTAATTCGCCTAAATCTTGTTGGCTTCAATCTTGGGCTGAGCGGGGGGCGTGATCCCAAAGCGTAGTAATTGTTGATCGATGTCACGCAATAGGGTTAGGTCTGCGGTGGGTAGCAGTGAATTTTGGTTGATCGAATTTAGATTGCTCAGCGGTTCTTTGTATAAAAAAGCAAAGGCCGCTTTTATTTCTTCTGGATTAGTCATCACAGGTGCGGCAAAATGACAGGGAATGAGGCGTTCTAGCTGCCAGCGAGTCATAGCATTAACCCAATTTGCCGTATTTGCAATGCCCCGATTGAGAATTAACTCCTGCAAAATCGGCGCAACCAAAGGCTGGCCATTGCCCCGTAATTGTTGAAATGATTCTGGCCAATTGCTTTGCCACTGGAAAGGGTATAGACCATAAAAAGCCCGACGGGAACGATCCGGCGCTAATTTCGCCTCGGCTAAACTGGCTCGTAAATTGGCCGTAGTCAGACTCTCCGCCCGAAAATACATACTAAATATGGCGATGCGTTGCCAACCCTTAACGCGATTACTAGGAGTGTCGTTGATGGATTCATAGGCACTATCACGGGCATGGAACAGCAGCGGATAGGGATCAAGTTGAACAATTTCTGGCGGCGTTTCGGGAATAGATAACAGAGTGTCGGTAACGAGTAAACTGCGGCTAGGGCGGTGGAAAAAAGCCACTTCGCTAAATTTGCCTAAACCAAGGCTAATCGCCGGTAAAATTTCGTAATCAAATTCATCACCGAAGGGGGTTTTACTGCTGTCGGTGGGTAAAACTTTGGTGCGTTGGGCGGGAAAGCCTAACCAAGATAGGGGCAAATTGAGGGGGAAACTCCATTGTTGCGGGATGACCCACACTTGGGCTTGGGGAAATTTTCGGGCAAAGGGCCCCACTAGGGCTTTGTGTTCCAGTCCCGAAACCGTCGGCAAGATGATGTGTTTGATCTCGCCATGTTTAGCCGTAATTTCTGCTACTAAACGCAGACATTCGCGAGTCGGTGCAACGGGCGCATAAACTAACAATCCGCCACTGGCTAATTTCACCACCGTCATCCGAATCGGCACAGTGACATAAAAAATGCCCTGCAACTGCTCGAAAACCCAGATTTGGTCAGGGATAATTTCGCGGCGGAGGGTGCGGCGGCGGCTATAGGGATAGATCGGTACAGTAAACCAAAATGGCCAAAACCAGTCATCCATCGGCTTTTTGTGTTGGCTGATGGATGACTGGCTAGGATTTGGCGGCAATGGTTGGGGCGATGGATTCACCGATACTTGCTCTTAGATCAATATCTAGATCAATATCTTACAGAGTCAAAGACTGGGGATTAGTTTCAATCAGTTTAGCCAAGTCTTGCAGGAACTGCGCCACATTAGCACCATAAATCACGCGATGATCGGCGGTAATGTTGACTTGCATTTGACTAGCAACTTTAATCGCACCATCGGCGGTGGCAATTACCTGACGACGGGACGCACCCACCGCTAAAATCGCCCCAGTACCCGGCGGCAAAATCGCATCAAAGCGATCTACCCCAAACATCCCCAAATTAGAGATGGTGAAAGTGCCAGTGCTATACTCGTCGGGGGTGAGTTGCTTAGCGCGGGCCCGTTCTACCAAAGATTTCCAGTTGCGCGATAGGCTATAGAGATCGGTTTGATCGGCTTTCTGTAATACCGGTGTAATCAAGCCGCCATCATCCATAGCCACGGCGATCGCCACATTGATGTCACCCTTGTAAGCAATGCCTTGATCAGTAAAAGCGGCATTCATCACGGGATGCTTTTGTAATGTGACTGCCACAGCTTTCGCCAATAGGGCGGTCATGGTCACCCCCTTAGACTTAACTTGCTTGTAGAGCACATCTAGGGCATCGGTGGTGATAGTGTAACCCACATGGAAGGTGGGCACAGCAAGGCTGGCATTCATGTTGTTGACCACGGCTTTTTGCAGGGTGGTCAGGGGTTGCACAGTACCAGCCACGGCACTACTAGATACGGGAATCTGGGGTTTAACTGCGGCAACGGGAGCTACTGCTGCTACTACGGGAGCCACTACCGCCACGACAGGAGTCGCCACAGGTTGGATAATTGCTTCAATATCAGCGCTACGGATGCGACCATTGGGGCCAGTACCTTTGACTTTAGCTAGATCAACGCCATTTTCTTTAGCAAGGCGCTTAGCCCGGGGCGAAACAATCACGCGACCAGAAGCGGCTGGGGTAGCTGTGGGGCGCGGGGTCGATACCACCACATCAGGAATTGCAAAAGTTGCCGCCGCCGTGGGAGCAGAAACCAGCTTAGAGGGTGGTTCTTCGGGCACAGCCGCTGCTGGAGTAGCTGAGCCACCGCCGGCCGCTTTTTCCTTGGCGGCATCTAATTCTTCGAGGGTTTCGACTACATAGGCAATGGTGGAACCAACTGGGGCACTGTCGCCAGCAGGGGTAAGGATTGGCCCTAGATAGCCTTCATAAAAGCTTTCCACATCCATATCGGCTTTGTCGGACTCTACGATCACGACAGTTTCCCCTTTTTCCACCTTGTCGCCTGTGGATTTGGCCCATGAGGTAATTTTACCTTCGGTCATGGTGGAACTCAACGCGGGCATGAAAATCTCGTAAATCATAGGAGTCTCTAAAACAGCACTGACAAACGACGCAGGTTTAAGTGGATCAAAAATAGGTTTAGTAATGTAAGTTCAGTAATATATTCAGCAACAGGCTAGAAATATTTACCAAAATGTAGTTTACCAAAACGTACCAAAGTGTGTCGGTGAATGCGCCAATTAACAGTATTAAATGGGACAATTACGCACACAAGCTAAAATGTGGCTACCATGAAGGTTGGTTGGCTGACCTGAAGCGGTAAAAGCCAAAACTTGCTGATAAGCCAAAAGAAATTGTAACTTGTTTTGGAATCTGTTGGGCTGAGAAATTTAATCCTATTCAACACATCAAGAAGCGACACAAAGTTGCTAAAGCTGCTAATGTGAAAATTTTAGATATTAGTCACCACGATCCAGTCCACAATGATGATTATTTAGATGGTGTAGGTGAAAAAGCTCTTGCGAGTTTTTCGGGTGCAATTATGGCAAAAAAAGGATTAATTCTACCAGTAGCTATTAAAGATAATTGTGGTTGAGAGCGAATAGGGCAGGGCTGTTTCATTCTCTCTGATCAAGATTTTGTCAAGAGTATTAGCCAAAAATTTCAGGGCGTTGGTAATAGAAAAATTACTGCTTACAGCAGTTTCCGAGTTTACAGCCGTTTTCGATTTGATGTAGCACAGATCTTAATCATAAAATCTTTGTGGGGCAGTCATCTTGACTGCTTATGGTGTACTACATGTAAACGCAATAAGCTGTAATAACTTCACTCAACTACAGCCTGTTGAGGTTTTATGGGATACAGCTAAAATATTACCCACAGTCTATTTGCTAGATACCCAACGTACTACACCTTCCCTCAACAGGCTGTAAATGTTCCCAATAACGGTAAAACCTTCTGTTTTGACAACTTAATTAAAGCTAGTTCCATATATTCATCGGGAATAATTTTGCTGTAACATATATGTAAATACCACCCTAGCCACACACATAAAATGGGTACAGTAATCAAAACCCGAATAGTGAAACTTCTAGGTCAAATTAGCGCAGAAGAACAAAAAATAGTTCCCGACACCGTGGCACAAATGTTCGCTAAATAATTTTTATTTTTGTGCCAATGCCCAAACGCAAAAAGGAAAATCAGGCTCATTTTTTAATGATTGCAATAAACTTGAACGATAAATAGCCCATTCATGCCAGTTTGCTTGGATACAAGCCCGATTTCCCCATGAACCTGTTTTTGTATTTTCCAAAGGAAATCCACATTCTGCTAAAAAATACTTTAGTCCTGTTTCTGTCCAGCGACTGCAATCAGTAGGATAGTTATGGATACGAATTAAAAATGGTGTAGATATGAGAAGATATCCTCCAGGATTCAGCATTTGATAGGCATTTTTACCTGCACGGTAAGGCCAAAGTAAATGTTCAAATACTTGATCAGCAATAATTAAATCGAAAGTTTCTGGTAGAATCATTTCACAAATATCATACTCAGGATACTCTACTGTCTTATATTCCTTAAATCCAGTTTTTTGCCAATAACTACCAGATATTTCTAAGACTTTTAATTGACTCGGTTGCAAACTTTCTACAAGCTTTTCAGTCTCTTGTTGCATAACCACTCTACCCCAATGTGTAGATTGATTACTACTACCCAATAAAAAATCTAGAGATGCTCTAACTTTTTTAAATCCAGGTACTGATCTAAGCGCATTATAAAACATACTGACTAAGTAAATTTTTTTAATTCAATGCTTATTATCCTAACTCAAATACGCTAATTACATTAAACAAAATACGCAGAAAATACCTCTGCGTCTCTGCGTGAAAAAATCCTAGACCATCTCAGAAGTCTGCACAGTTGGCTGAGGCTGGAACATAAACAGCGAATAAACCACATCACGGCGGATATTTATCATCATATTCAAGAACAACTCATAATCCTCACTCTTGTACTAAATTAGCGGGTCTTTTTGCCCATAACCACACAAACCGACCGACTCACGCAAAGCATCCATTTGTTGCAAGCGTTCTCGCCACAAAGTATCTATGCGTTGGAGAATAAAGAACCGTTCCGCTTGATGGATCAAACCGGGTTGGAATCCGAAGGTGAATCAGGGTTGATGTAATAATCAACGATGTCATCCATCGTTTTTTCTGTGAAATTGACACCTCAATAGGCAAATATACTGCGCCAAGTTCTGACCGTACCTTCACCAATGGGTAAATCAATTACTTCACCATTATTCAATTCGGCACGGACTAACATATTACCTTCTGGGGCATTAGCTAAGGCTAGACCTAATTCTTGGGGAACTGCACCACCATGATAGGTATAGAGCTTCTGACGTACTGAAAAATAAAGGGTACGCAAGCCAATTATTTCGGAACGGTTGGCATAGGTGGCTTCGCGTTTGGGGCGACGACGGGTTATATAGGTATATTCACGGCAATGATCGCGGCGATAACGATTCTCTAGACACACTTTTTCCTGAGATTCTTGATAGACAACGCGATAGCCTGTAAATTCGCGCCAATATTTGATGTAACTGGCCCGAATTTCGCGATTTGACCAACTGGTAACAAAAGCGAAATCATCGGTGAAGTGCTTGTCATAAACAATTTTGCCATCAAAGGGATGATCAATTACGGCTGACCATGACACGTCTGCGTCAGGAGCTACGGTCGCTGGAGCCACAGCCATCGCTGGCACTGCCACCATCAGAGAAATTCCCCAACCAATCGCACCTAAACTGAGATGCTTAGGACTGGTTTTGAGAATTGGAAATACCGCTGAATTTGTCATCATTTCCTTTGCCAAAGTTGAATTTTATATACTGCTGTATCACTACGGACAATATCAAAGAGCAAACTCGGTCAGGTCTAATTGATGAATTATCCCTATATCAAAAGCTATAGCTAAATTGATCGAAATATTGCTCTAGAAGTAAATTTCATGAAGCATGATTGAGGTTACTTCTAGAACAATTGGACGTAATCAACGCAGAATAGTTCTCTCAAGGGGAAAATAAGCCTCTGGGATTTTTGAATTACACCCAGTAGGGCTTAAATTATTTTGCAAATGTAAGATTTCTTGCATCTAGATTTAATTGAGTTAAGCAGCGCCTTTTAATCATCTTTTAATTGAATTAACTCGATTTTGTAGCCATCGGGATCTTCAACAAAAGCAATTTCAGTCGTGCCATGCTTCATCGGCCCTGGTTCGCGGGTTACTTTACCGCCCTTGGTGCGAATTGCCTCACAAGCGCTGTAAATATCATTCATGCCCAATGCCACATGACCGAAACCTGTGCCCAAATCATAACTATCGGTATCCCAATTGTGGGTTAGTTCGATCACAGCTTGGCTGGATTCGTCACCATAGCCCACAAAAGCTAGGGTAAATCGTCCCGTGGGATATTCTTTACGGCGCAATAATTTCATGCCCAACACTTCGCAATAGAACTGAAGGGAACGTTCTAGATCGCCGACGCGAATCATGGTGTGTAACAAACGCATGGATATAGTTCCTCAATAGAAATCAATTATGGTCTAGTTGTAATGTTGTCTAAAATAAATGATCTAAGAAACCATTTAAGAATTACTTGCTACGGTCAAAGACTCTAAGAGATCCCCCTCAATCCCCCTTCCCTTAAAAATGGGAAAGAAGATAATTTAATTGATTCTCCCCCCTTTCGTAAGGGGAACTGGAGGGATCTTGATAATTCTTAAATGCTCTCTTAGTTTGAGCAGTTTCTGGTTCAAGGCTTAGATCACCTCATCTCCCCTTACGAAAGGGGGATTGAAGGAAATCACCCAGTTCCTTAATACACATTTAGCGAACAAATAAAGGCATCACTTCCGCCGCTGTGAATAAACCACGGCAGCCCCGCTTGTGGAATTGGGCCCCAGCTTTGAGATAGCCGAAAGCGGGACCACACACATTCGCCGCCATACTAGTCTCATCACCGAGAATAAATGTATGGGTCGAGATTTTACCCTCAAAGGTGCGACCCGTCAGTTTCATATTAGTGCTGAGGGGTTTTTGGGGATTGCGGGTATCTACTACACCGCCTACTACCACGCGATCTCGGCTGCAAATGCCCAAACGCTCTAACATAATGTCGTCGGCGTGTTCCATGTCAGTCAAGCTGAGAATGCCATTGGTTTGCTCTAACAAGGCTTCCACTTCAGCATCAGTCATGGCTCTAGCTTTTTCGGTATCATAGCCGGGCATATGAGCAATGTCTTCGCGAATCGTGGCCCGATAGCCATGCCAATTGGCAATTCCCACCCCAAACGTAATTTCACAACGATGCACCTCCGCAAAACTTTGGGCGGCGATCACGGCGGCGGCGGTTAATAACCCTGGTGTGGCCCCACAGCCCGTCATGTAGGTAATTCCCGCAGCTTGCAAAGCCGGAGCCAGATTTAATAGTTGCTCCACAGCGCTAGTCCGCTTGATCGCATCGACTAAAACCCCTTGCCAGCCCGAGTCAATAAACTGTTGCGCCACTTTAGCCATGAAAGTATTAGGCAAATTGGGCAATGCCAAGAAACAGCCATCCACACCACCGCGAGCGAGATTTTCGGGCAACTGGATCTGGGCAATCAAAGCGCCAATGCTGTCTGTGGCACTGAGCATTCCGTCATCAGCTAAATATCCCACCGAGCCTTGGGTTTGATAAGCACTAATGGCAGCAGCGGCATCAATACCATTGGGGTTATAGGCAAAACCTGCTTTGTCGGCAATAGCAACTAATTGCATTTCTTGTTTTGCGGCGAGGACTTTAGCGGCGGCTTGACCTAAACCACCAAATCCCAAAATAGCCACTCTAAGAGGCTCAGGCTTGAGAAGTGCCTCGGAACTGTCTAGGGCTACTTGGGCAGTCGTCATTTGCGTATATGCTGTCATGGCTTAACAATTACTGAAATCTAATCATCACTATTATCCTTGACAAGGATCGCCGCCGCACCATCAATCAAAGCCTGATCCAAAATCCCTAAACAAATACCGCAGATTGATCACTCCCAAGAGCCTCAAATCAAAGACTCATCTAAGTGACAAAACTACGGTACATGACAAAAAGACGGCACTAAATGCCGCCCTTATGGATTACAAAATCTAAGTAAAATTTGTTCGTTAGTTACCACAATCAAAGCTTGTCTAATATCACGACTAGCTTTTTCATCAATTACCTGATTTAGTACAAATCGTCTTCTTTATGAGTTTCAATGGTACAGTTGCTCGTAGGATAAGCAACGCAGGTCAAGACATAGCCGGCCTTGATTTGGTCATCATCCAAGAAAGACTGTTCTGATTGGTCAATTGTACCAGAGACAATCTTACCAGCACAGGTAGAACAAGCACCAGCACGACAAGAATAGGGCAAGTCAAGACCAGCATCTTCAGCAGCATCAAGAATAAATACATCATCAGCTACGTCAATAGCAGTTTCTACGCCTTCGGTAATAAAAGTGACTTTATAGGTTGCCATGAAGAATAGACCTCTGTGATTGTGTCTTTGGTGGTTAGTGGAAAGATTTAGAAAAACTAGATTGCGGTAAATGCGCAATGTTACTTATATAAGAGTAACTAATCGAATAATACCGCTTGTAGGTTCAAAATACCTAGCAGCATCACAAATTATGTCATTGGGTAGATTATTGATTGGAGTCAATATCAACAACTTAACAAATCTTTAATATTCTCAATTCATACCAGAAAACCCTGTCTAGCAAATAGTTTCCAGCCCAAGTCTTCTAGATAACATAGATGAGTTTTTAATCATTGCCCTGTTGATTACATAAGAATTACTTATTAAATAGTTCTCGATAATCATAGGAGGTGAGTCCTATAGAAAATTCCAATCATATCGACAGAATGCTTGTTTTAGGTAACCCAATAGGAAAGGCTAAGAGTCGCCCATTGATGCATATCCCAAATCCAATGATGCTCTTCTAGGGGTAAGTAGTTATGGATTTTTTTGATGACGGAATTAGGCAGGTGTTGTTGGTGCGCTAGACTTTGCTGGTGTAAATCTAGCAATACCCCTTCAGCCACATCTAAAGGATAAATCGTATTACTGGAATTATTATTAATATTGAGATCATTGGCGAGGACAGCACGTCCATTGGTGAAGGGATCACGACTCACAATGATTAATACTTCAACCAAACCTTTTGGGGCAGTGACCGCCCAGTTAAAGGGTGCTTGAGGTAAAACAAGGCTTTGACGGGGGGGAATACGCTGGCTATAGGGGTTATTTAGGTTTTGGTTTGTGGCGGTGCGGTTGAGGAGCCTGCCTCGGCTATCGATATAAAATAACTCCGCATATAGGGGCACGTCTTCATGGTTATCAATGCGGCATTCTAAGCGATCGCCCAAGTTAACTAGGGAATTAACTGGCAAATTCAATGGGGGCGGCTCTACTGAGGCAAGGGATAAATGAGGCGATCCGGGAATTTGTTCTGGGTTGAATGGGGTACTAACAAACTTTTGTGTTTTGCAGCTACTGATGCAGCGGCGGTAAGCTAGGGATTTAACCGACTTTGCTGATTCGGATTTGATTTGAGTGCTGAGGGTATAGAGACTGGCTTGGACTGAAAGCTGTGAAGCCTGCGCATTTGCGGTGAGTCGCAATAACTTGGCGGCTAATAATTCAGCAAAACTCACCGATAAACGCTTAATCGCCACCCCAACCGACTCACCCACTGCCCCAAAAGACCCCACCAAAGGCTGACGATTGATGGCTAAAATGCCGTAACTAATTTCCTGCAAGCTAAAAATACAGTCTGCTAGCTGCTCCGATGCTGGGTTATGGGGTTGTAAGAGGGGCCCTAAATTGGGTTGAGCGGACAAAGCACTAGTGGCATCAATGCGTTCAATTTTATTTAAACTATTGTCTAAGGAGACATAGAGGGCAATTTGGCGCGGCAACACTCTAATCTGTTCTTGGACGAGATTCCCTAAGGCAATTTCTGGGGCAGGATTGAGCATCTCGACCTTGCCTACCAAACCATGACGACTTTGCAACCCTAACCAACTGTCATTACTACCAAATGCCTCTAGATCAGCCAACGATGTATTAGACGATGCTGGAGATAAATTACTAGATTTGGCAATAGCATTATTTTGGGGATGCGACACCCGCAATATCGAACCACTGTCGTAATAACCTAGGATGTGAATGGGCAAACCAATTAGCCATAAATCAAAGGTATCGCGGTTTTTGGTATCCCCTAAAATCACACCAGCATTAGCAGTCCCCCCTTGGGGTATTAAAGGTAATATTCGTTCGGTTTTTAACTGGCTATTCGCCAATTTGCCTTGCACCGCCTGTTCCTGATCCAACCATTGCACCACAGGCAGCGAGTCGCCCAAATCAACTAATCGGTGTCCTAAATCATGCTGTAACTGCCGATCAGTCACAGGGCTAAGAGTGTGCCAGAGACTTTGGCTTAAAGCATAGGTAAATGCCCCACAACTAAAACCCGCTGCTGTAATATCTCGGCATAACTGGTCTGCGCCCGCTGCGATGAGTAAGCCCGCCGATGATTTAGGCAAAGATGTAGAGCTTAAGTTGCTGTCCACCCCAGATAGGGCATCAATCGCCTGATTACTGAAAGATATATCCATTTGACTATGGCTTGGCCTAGCCCGAATCAGCATATTACTAGCCAATTCAGCCCCAGCGGGATAATAAAACCCCGCATCAATCACACATAAAACCTGATCGGCAGCCATAGCCCTTAACCAATGCTGCACCAAATCAAGGGTTAATAACTCAGTTTCATCCACAGGTAACAAAGCATCAAGACCATTGCAATGCGTCCCATAACCACTGAAATGGAAAACTACTAGATCATCCGGTAAAGCTTGGGCGATCAGATGCTCTGTGACTGTTTGGCTAATATTACTGGCAGTGGCGGCTCCATCGGTTAGGGTCACAATATCTGAAGCCGCAAAGCCAAAACGATGTCTTAACAACTGTTCTTGCAGAGCCACATCAGTCACACAACCTCTGAGGGGCCCATTGGCATAATTATTAATTCCCACCAACACAGCTAACTTACGCCCTGCATTTTTTCCGAGAGATGCGGTTAAACGTTGAGGATAAGCCTGAGCCTGATCCGCCCAAGCCGCCTCAGAGCGCTGTGGCCACGGTCTGGGCACTGCCACCCCAAAACTCCCCAAAGCGCTAACCTGCAAGCTTTGCCATAAACCCTTCAAAAATTGCCGCCGTGGAATGCCCATAATGATTGTCGATGGTGTGAAGATTGAATCTTTAGGGTAGGCTTTTGCCGGAAAATGTCATGAATAAGGTCATTAATTTTGTCGCTTTTATTTGGTTACAAGCTAGGAAAAATCACTAGAATATAAACATAGGAATTAGCTGGTGAGAATTAGCTGGTGATTGGTGATGGAACTGGCAATCTACATCTATGATGCTCTGTCCCAAGAGCAATGGCAAACATCAAACTTGACCGATGTTTGTCCTAAGCCTGTGACTCATTCCCCCTCACTGCATACCAGCGACTCTGATCAATCAAGGGATAAATCAATCGCTGATCGACCAATCTCTGATAGACAATTACACCATAGTGTGGGTCAACTATTGCATCCTGAAAACGTCAACTTAGGCCAGCCAGCGCAATCTGATGGGATTGCCGTAGTTTGGGATGGCTTGATGTGGTTTGATGGCATCGTTAATTTACCCCTCAATGTGCATCGTGGCGCAAATGTTAACCAGCCCGTTGATAAGTCAGATAAGGCGCTTATCAACCATCTGCCCCAGATCCGCTACATTAGCAAATTTCTGACTAACCAAAGCCTGACTAGCCAAAGTATTAGACATTGGTTAATCCGCCTCTGGCTCGCTTTACCTTTAGCCTTATTGAGTCAAGTCACCCTAAGTTTATGGGATGTCCCACCGAGCCACAGCTATACCAATCAAAATCCCGCTCCTTATGCCTTCTGTGAGCCAATCTATCTATGCCGCACCAATCACGTCTTAGCCGCCCAACAGCTTTTAGCCCAAAAAGGTTACTATCACGCTGCCCTAGACGGCATTTATGGTGAGGCCACTTGGTCAGCTACTCGACAATTTCAGCAAGAATATCGGCGCGGCGATGGTACACGGCTGATAGTTGATGGTATTGCTGGGCCTCTGACTATGGCAGCTTTGCATAACTTATCGCCAACCTCAGGGCCACAAAATTTGACTAATCTTGAGCCATCGCTGACGGAGCCAGTCCCAGATGTTCCTGCTCAGCTTACCCCAGACAAATCAAAAGTCAATCCTCAACCCAGTGCCCCAAATCCATTACCTATTAATCCCGATCAAGATCCAGTAGCTTTGGCTCCAGCCGCAGAAGATGACTCCAAACCGCCCGTAAATATCATGCCAGCCCAACGGGAAGTGCGGTTTATGCAGGCTTTACTACAACAGGCGGGATTTTATAACGGTGCAGTTAATGGCATTTATGATGCGGCAACCCATGACGCAATTATTCAGGCACAAAAAGACCTCGGACAAGTCCTGACTGGGGAATGGAATGAACAACTAGCTACGGTGTTAAAGGAACAGGTAAACCCTAGACCAGGGTGACAGCTAACGGCAGTAGCCAGTCTCGGCACTGGAAATATTGCCTGAAGCTGATGCTAACGATCAATCATCGTCCCTCACACATCTGCAAAACATCCTAAAAATCAGGAGAAATTCATGTTAGACAACTCTTACTTATATACAATTTTTGTTGAGCCTGCTAGTGCAGCATTTTATGACACCGATGCAACGGGGACATTAAACCAAGCATCCCTAGCAGTTAATTGGCGTAACGGCTGGCAACGGGCAGTGACTACCTCAGTGATTGTCGGCATCTTAGCCACTGGCACATTAGCTACAGGATCACGGGCTATGGCCGCCGATGCAGCGACTAACTCAACTGTGGTTAGCACCACAACTGGCAGTAACAGTAATGTGCGTTATGTGCAAACCCTACTGGCCAATAACGGCTTTAATCCGGGACCGATTGATGGTGTCGCCGGTAATGCCACCAAAAACGCCATCTTACGGGCCCAACAAAAATTCGGTTTAACCACCGATGGCGTAGCTGGTGCAGCAACAATCGCCAAACTAGAGCAGCAATTGCAAGCTAGCCCAGACACCATTGTGATTGCCCAAGCCAGTCGCGGCGATGTGGTGAATTTACAGAAGCTCTTAACTGATCGTGGCTTTTATGATGGGGCGATTGATGGCGTAATGGGGCCCAAAACCAGAGCCGCTGTGGTTGCTGCCCAGAAAAAATATGGTTTAACCGCCGATGGTGTGGCAGGACCTAAGACCTTAGCGGCTTTGGAGGCTGGCAGCAGTGCTAGTTCCAATGCCACTGGTACAGTCCAGGTGACTACTAGCAGCAGCACAACTACCACCACCGCTGCGGCTACAACTTCAGCTAAAACCAATGATGTGCGTCGGCTGCAAGAATTACTAGCTAAACGGGGTTTTTATAGTGGCACAGTGGATGGTATTGCTGGTAAGCAAACCCGTGATGCAGTGATTGCCGCCCAAAAAGCCTATGGACTCACCCCCGATGGAGTTGCTGGACCACGCACCTTAGCCGCCCTCGAAAGCGGAGCCAAACCAACTACCACGAATACCAACACGACCACAACTACTACCACCAACAACGGCGCTACCAGCACCCAAACCAATAATCAAACCACCGTCATTCGTGGCTCTAATACCACCCGCACTAACACCAATACCACCAATACCAACACCCGCTCTAGCAATGATGGTGATGCTAATGTGCGGGATTTGCAAGCTCTATTGAGTGATCGCGGTTTTTATACCGGAGCCGTTGATGGGGTGATGGGTCAAGAAACCACTGCCGCCATTGTCGCTGCCCAAAAGAAATATGGCTTGACCGCTGATGGGGTGGCGGGGCCTTTGACTTTAGCAGCTTTAGAAAGTAATGCAGCCGCCAGTGCCGTAACTGCGTCCCAACCCAAACCCGCTGCGACGACAGCACCAGCGGCTGCTAGTAATGAAGACATTGCCAACTTGCAAAATCTGCTAACGGATCGCGGGTTTTATAATGGCCCAATTACCGGCGTGACTGGCCCTAGCACCCGTAATGCTGTGATTGCAGCCCAAAAAGCCTATGGTTTAAATCCTGATGGCGTGGCAGGACCTGCTACCATTGCTGCTCTCGAAGCTAACCAAAAGCCCGTCACCCCAGCGGTAAATCCCCCTGCTAAGCCAGCGGTTACCTCTAATGCTACTAGTCAGCCCAAACCCGCAGCAACCCCAGCCGCTGCCACACCGAAGCCTGCCACTAAACCTGTAGTAGCGACGGCAACTCCTGCCGCTACTAATTCTGCCGCCAATAATGCTGCTAATAATACAGTGGCTCAAGGAGGACAGGCTCAGGTACTACAGTTGCAGCAACTTTTGGCCAAGCGGGGCTTTTATAATGGTCAAGCCAATGGCGTGCTCAATGGCGAAACCCGTAACGCCATTATACGGGCCCAAAATTTCTATGCGGTCAATCCCGCAGATGGTACTCCTAGTCAGGCTTTAGTCGAAAATCTCAGTAAAGATAATTTTGTTGCTGACAACTAAACTGACTTTGAGAACACTCTGAGAAGCCCTTCTTGCCCCGTGATTTGATCCCCCCAGCCCCCCTT
>JBAXSK010000459.1:0-1568 GCA_037130765.1 Pseudanabaena sp. ELA607 | reverse complement strand
CCTTTCTAAGGGGGACTTTTTTTCTATTGAGATGATGGGAGCGCCGGACTAGGCAGCCAACGCCCTTTGTAACCTCGGTAAGGCTAAGCCCTTACGATGCAGCAAAACCAACGAAGGAATAATTTCGGGCCCATGTAAATCACCAGTTAGTGCCGCTCGTAATGACTTCATTACAGGGCCTTTTTTCACTCCTTGGGATTTAGTGACAGCTTTGATCAATTCTCCGGCAGTATCGACATCAATGCTAGGTAATGTTTTCAGTCCATCAATCAACGCAGTCAAAATGCCACTAACACCATCACTTTGCAAAGTAGTTTTTGCTTCTGCGGTATAGTCGGCAAATTCATCAAAGAAAAACTCACTGATTTTTGCGCCATCGGTCAGCAGGGTTAAACTAGGGGCAATCAGTTTGGTCAAATCTAGCAACCATGAGCGATCTACCGAACTCAAGTCAAATCCGGCTTGCTCGAAAAATGGGATGAGCCGATCACACACATCCTCAATGGGCAAAGTATGGAGATACTGACTATTAATCCAATTCAGTTTATCCCAGTCAAACCGAGAGCCAGATTTAGTCACCCGATTAAAGTCGAAGTTAGGAATAACATCGCTGAGGGTAAATAATTCTTTGCCATCCGCCGGAGACCAACCCAGCAAAACCATATAATTCGTAAAAGCTTCGGGAGTGTACCCCATGTTCCGAAATTCCGATACAGAAGTTGCGCCATCGCGTTTCGAGATTTTGGCTCCTTCTTGATTGAGAATTAAGGGGGTATGCCCAAATTGAGGGGCAGTCGCTCCTAATGCGGCATACAATAGCAACTGTTTCGCGGTATTCGCAATATGATCTTCGCCACGAATCACATGGGAAATCTGCATATCAATATCGTCAACCACCACTGCGAAGTTATACAGCGGTAAGCCAATTTGTCCTTGTTCGTCAATGCGAGCGATGACCATATCACCGCCGAGATCACTGGTATTCCATGAAACATGACCCCGCACTAAATCCTGCCAACTAATGGTGAGAGGTTCTTCAATTTTGAAGCGAATCACGGGGCGACGACCAGCGGCGGCAAAAGCTTGGCGTTCAGATTCAGTGAGGTTCCGGTGGCGATTATCATAGCGGGGGGCGAGTTTTTGCGCTTTTTGGGCGGTGCGCATTTCTTCTAATTCGGCTTCAGTGCAATAGCAATAATAGGCTTTACCTTCTTGCAATAGGGTCGCAACGACTTGCCGATAACGTTCGGTACGTTGGGTTTGGAAGAATGGGCCTTCGTCAAAGTCTAAACCAAGCCATGCTAAGCCTTCGCGGATATTTTGGGTAAATTCATCTTTGGAACGCTCGCGGTCAGTGTCTTCGATGCGGAGGACAAATTTACCGCCATGATGACGGGCAAAGAGCCAATTAAACAGGGCAGTGCGGGCAGTCCCGATATGCAGGTTTCCGGTGGGGCTAGGGGCAATACGAACACGAACAGTCATGGCGATATTTAACGGGTTGATTTTAATTTTGTGGATATTTGCAGCGGATCTATTATGGGGTGTTGGTTACCTTAAGGCAAAAA
>JBAXSK010000458.1:0-1636 GCA_037130765.1 Pseudanabaena sp. ELA607 | reverse complement strand
TATAGTGATTTAAAATTATTTTGGCACATTAAAAAAACTTGACCACCCCCCGCCTACGGCGTACCCCTCCAAGGGAGGGGAATTACAGAAAAGATTAAAATTCCCCTCCCTTGGAGGGGTGGCAGGCAAAGCCTGACGGGGTGGTGTTATTTATTGCCTTCAAGCCGTGCCATTCTTAATTTGATTGACTATAATGCTCAAACTCTAGTGGAGCGGGCATTTTTCTTGCTAAGATGAATTTAATTAGATGAATCTAATCCCATTGATTTAATTAGGAACTTAATCACAGTATTGGTGACGATAGTTTTAACGTTAAAAATATTCTATTCTTAAACTATGGCTGTAAGAAATTGAGACACTATCTAATGGTTAATCCGTTGCTGAATTTTAAGGATCAGAATTTGCTATGAGAACCGCACGCTCTTATATTTGGCTCTCGATCATCGCCGCGATTCTCACGATTTTCCTTAAAGCGGTGGCTTATTATGTGACACGATCGGTTGGTTTGCTCTCTGATGCCCTAGAATCTATCGTCAATCTGGTGGCAGCTTTGGTGGCTTTTTGGGCTTTGTCCTATGCGGCTAAACCCCCTGACTCACTCCATCCCTTTGGTCATTCTAAAGCAGAATATTTCTCTAGTGGCATTGAAAGCGTTTTGATTGTGATTGCGGCTTTGAGTATTGGCATTACCGCATGGGATCGGCTATGGCATCCGCAGCCATTGGAACAAGTGGATCTCGGCTTGGTTTTATCAGTAGTTGCCGCTGCAATTAATGGTGGCGTGGCATGGATTTTATTAAAAGCTTCACAGCGATTACGCTCGATTACCCTCAAAGCTGATGCCCACCATTTACTCACCGATGTGTGGACTTCGGGTGGTGTGTTATTGGGAATTCTCCTCATTAAACTGACGGGCTGGTTGATTTTAGATCCATTGATTGCGATTTTGGTGGCGTTGAATATTACCTGGACAGGGTTTCAGCTTCTGCGACAAACGGCTTCAGAATTATTAGATCAATCCCTACCCCAAGAAGATCAACAGATCATTCAAGAGATTCTGCAAAAATATAATCCTCAACAGGTGCAGTTTCATGCTTTGCGAACTCGTCTAGCAGGCAATCGGCGCTTTATTAACTTCCATTTATTAGTACCTGGTCAATGGAGTGTGCAACAAGGTCATGATATTTGCGAAGAGATTGAATTAGCGATTATTGCCGCTTTGCCGGGGAGTGTGATTACCAGCCATCTAGAACCAGCGGAAGATCCGGTATCATGGCAAGATCAAGAGTTGGATCGTCACAATTGATTTGATTTAGTTTCGTCGCTCACTGATAAAAGTAATTGCCATAAATATTGACAAAAATTCTCAAAGCCATCTCAGATAACCTACTTGAGCTAGGGCGAATAAAACTGCATCACATCGCAAACGGCTGTGGCTGATTCCCCCCTAAAATAGATAGTTTTTTGCCCACAACCCAAATAAATGTAGCTACCAATTAGCCGTAAATTAGCCATAAATTTAGCCATAAATTTAGCCATAAATATTTACCCACAGCCTAAATAAAAAGGTTAAGATCACAGGGTGAAGTTTTGGTTATCACATTACGAATGAAATAGTTATGTCTACATTCAACAA
>JBAXSK010000457.1:0-1656 GCA_037130765.1 Pseudanabaena sp. ELA607 | reverse complement strand
GAATCTATCGCACACTTCAGGTATAGCATTACCTCACAAATTCTATTATCATGGTAGGCATTCCCAGAGCTTCTTAATCATGAATAATTCTGCCCCAGAATTTCTCTTATTTGTGCAGCATGGTTGGGCTGATACCGCCGATGACATCGCAGCTATGGCAAAGCGTTGGTTAATGCCAGAAAAGTTCGCAAATTATCTGATTGCCCCTAATTTAGGCTGGCTTAATACTTGGCTCCCCATGACACCGATGATTGCCCATCTCGAACGCATTGCCATAGATGCCCGCCGTAATTATCCTGATGTACCGTGGCGAATTGTGGCTCACTCTATGGGGGGTGTTTTGTGGTTAGAAGTACTGCACCGTCATCCGGAATGGTGGTCCCAGGTGCATAGTTTGGTCTTAATTGGTTCTCCGGTGGGGGGCGCTCACATGGCGAAAATATTCGATCCCTTTGGCTGGTTTCCTTTAGTGGGGCGAGATTTGGGGCGTAATCGTCGTTCCATCGCCGAATCTATTGCCGCGCAAATTCCCACTCTATCCATTGTGAGCAATATCGGCATGGACACAGATGGTTTAGTGGCATTGAGTAGCTCTTGGTTTCGTCATAGTAAATATGTGGAACTCCAAGGCATTCGCCACTCAGCTTTGAAGTATCACCCTCAAGTAGCGGCTGTAATTCGTGATTTTTGGCAATGTCTCTTAGCCCCAAGTGTGCCATCCCCTAGCTTCTCTAATCATATTTATTTTAATCATAGTTTTACTGATAGTGAGCTAAAACCTTGGCCAACATTCCCCCATTTAGGTACGCTAGCGCCGCAAATTTTGGCTCAATTGCACCAACTACCCCTCACAGACTGCGATAGCAAGCATCATCAGCAAGCTAAACTCTGGCATAAATTAGCTGAAGATGGAGAAATTCGGGTTTGGCAAAACCTGTGGGGTGTGATTCATATTTATCTGATCGTTCACGATCGATGCGTCTATAGTGGTTATGCGGGCTGGCAACACCAAAAAATAATTCAAGATTGGCTCGAACAACTGCGCGATCCTGAAGCAGATTTCCTAATTACCAAGAAGTGGGATTAATCAATAAGATTCATCTGCTGTTTAAAGGCGGCAACCGATGGATAAACCGAGAAAATTTTACCCATACTAGTCAGATCAAATAGCATTTTGACCTGCTCGGCAATGCCACAAATTACTAACTCACCATTACCGCCACGGACTGCTTTTAAAGCTGATACTAAAGCACCTAAGCCAGAACTATCCATAAAAGTAACTAACTCTAAGTCAATCACGAGAAACTTAGGACAATTGGCAGTGACAATAGAGTTAATTTCGCGCCGAAATTCAGTGGAAGCGCTGACATCTAATTTACCAACTGGTTTGACAATTTTAATATTCATAGATTTGAGCTTAATAAAGACTCAACTTAATAAAACAACTACTTGATTTAAACGTTTTTTCGCAGATATTTAGCGGTAATCCAAATGCTGCTTACTTTTTAGTTACAACCATCCTTAAAAATATTATAAAGCCTCCATCAATCCATGGGACTAATGGCCGAAATCTACAGTGAGTTTGGTGAAGTTGTAGCTATTTATAGTCAATCAAATTAAGAATGGCACGGCTTGAAGGCAATAAATAACACCACC
>JBAXSK010000456.1:0-1660 GCA_037130765.1 Pseudanabaena sp. ELA607 | reverse complement strand
AACCAAACTAATTTACCGGCAGCAATCAGACTACCAATGATTAATACCAGTCCAGCTAAAGAGGCAATAGCATTACCAGCAGCCCGCTTTTCTGCTGCCACATAGTAGCCCCAAGCATAGGCAATGCGCCCAATCACCCAACCCCCCCCAAGGATTGCGCCCCATTGCACACTAACCAACCAGCTAAATAACCAGAGGCTGGGCAAAAATAAAACTAATTGTTCCAACGTATTTTGGTGAGCGCGATAAACTCGTTCAAATCTTTCATCGCCGGTGGTTTTAGGCGGCATGACTTGGTATTTCACTCGCGCTACCCCCACGCCAATGCCCAAGCCAAAATAAACCATCAAGGCACAGATGGTCACCAAAGAGGTTAACGCATAGGTTGCTGCCATAACTATTACTCCTAAACTCTACAATTCAAGACATCTGCAATTAGAATAGCTTTAATCAAAATCGCTATGTAACAAACATAACCTCAAAGTAACCCTAAATACCCATAAATCAGGCTAAGGGGAATTATAATTCTGCCTTTAATTGTCTGGATTTTCTCCCTGGTGCAGGGGTATGCCGTAGGTGGGGAGTGGTCAAGGGCTTTTAATGGGACGAAATAATTTACACTGACATAATTTGCTCTAGCTATGTATTTAGATGAGGGGCAGATGCAATCTAAGCTCTAAGATAAACATCTAGATCTAGTACTTTAGTACGTCATTTCTATGGACTATGCTACGGCTTTGCAGTTTATAGTAATGAGTTTTTCTAGTACTATAATCATGGTTTGTCGAATAATTTAGCAAATAATCCCAGATTTAGCCCATAGCCAGCCTCACAAAACGTGACCTAAATCCTCGGACTTGAGATGGGAATGCATCACCTGTCCATCCTGAAACCAGATAATCCGCCGCGTCCGCCGCGCCACTTCCGACTCATGGGTGACCATCACCACGGTAATGCCGCTAGCATTCAGTTCCCCAAACAAATCTAAAACTTCTGCCGTAGTACGGGAATCTAGGGCCCCCGTTGGTTCATCTGCTAACAACATCACCGGCTGATTCACAATGGCGCGGGCGATCGCCACCCGCTGCTGTTGCCCCCCTGACATTTCTGTGGGGCGATTGCGTAATCGATGCCCCATATTGACCCGTTCTAAAGCCGCCGCCGCCCGTTCTTGGCGTTCTTTGGTGGCAACATTGGCATAGGCCATGGGTAACATCACATTCTCTAAAGCACTCAATTGAGCCAAGAGATGATATTGCTGAAACACAAAGCCTAGTTTGAGATTCCGCACTTTCGCCAATTGATTTTCTGGCATATGGGACACATCCTGACCATCCAGAAAATACCTGCCTGCGGTGGGCCGATCTAGACAACCGACAATGTTCATGCAAGTAGACTTCCCCGAACCAGAAGCGCCCATAATCGCGCAATATTCCCCTTGCTCAATGGTGAAACTCACATCATCCAAGGCTTTGATGAAGGTATCTCCTGTGCCATAGTGCTTGCTGATGCCCTGTAAATTGACAATTTTCGGTAATATTGAATTGGTAGCAGGTGGGAGAAGGGAAGTATTAGGTTCCATAAATATTTAGGAATGGGCCATGATGAAGAATTACGATGCAGCCGATGGAAGAGAAGTTAAATTTATAGATCAGCTTGT
>JBAXSK010000455.1:0-1683 GCA_037130765.1 Pseudanabaena sp. ELA607 | reverse complement strand
AAAAAAATCAGGCTCTAGATTTATCTCCCGTTGATAATCGGCGATTGCCTCTCTTGCCGAACACCACCTAAATTGCTATAGGCGGCGACATTGGGATTAATTTTTAAGATTTGTTTAATAAGCCGTGATCGCTTTATTAACATCGCCCCGACGTTTGCAACGTATTCCTAAACCAGTTTTGATCTGCCACATAATCAGGTCGCAGAGCGATCACCGGCTCTAAATTCTTGCTATGTAGATCTCACCTTCTTTACTGGTCTTTTGCGCAAAACTTGGTATTTTTCCACCCCTGTATCTACAAATGACAAGATGCTGCAAACCGACCTGTTCAATCATTTTTAATGTATCAAAATTTGACTGATGAAAGCCTAAGGTTGAAATCGCCATAACTCATTAACCTTTAAAGAATCGCCAATATGCATCTACATCAAAAAAAGAGGCAGGCACTTTGGTTATATATCGCTAAATCTTAGGGCTTGATATTCCCATAAGTCAAGTTATAAAAAGTTATCTATTGAAGCGACTTTTATTTGTTTATCATGTTTGGTATTAAAAAATGATCTATTTGTTTCTTACAGATTAGAAACCTAATTATGGATAGAATATGTTGATTTCAATGTATCCAAAATCATCTCTGAGTAACCAGTTTGTGTTTTGTCTTGATAGAATTATCCATGATTTAGAGCTAGATTAAGTAATTACTAAAAATGAATTTAGACAGAATATAAATATAAAAAATGTTGCTTTTAATACATTGATTTAAATTTCAATGAAAATCATATTGAAATTAAATGACTGTCAATTTTATTGAAAAATAGCATTTTATTTATATTGATTCGCTTTCTCTTATGTATAGAGTAAAAGTAATGATAAATGTCCCGATCCCCGACTTTTTCTAAGCAAGCAAATATAACTGACAAACTCACCGAAAAAGTCGAAGATCTTAACTGGCACTAAACAATCTAGTTCCCTTATCATAGAAACATCCACTTACTCCCTAGAAACACCCATGAGCCAACCCATTACCCTAGATGATATTTTCGCGCTCTTCCGTGAAAGCGAACAAGAACGTAAGGAATATCAACGAACATCTAAACAAGCACTGGAGGAAAGTCAGCGCGCCTTCGAGGAACGGCAACGCGCATCCCAGTTAGCATTCGAGGAGCAGCAACGTGCATCCCAACGCGCCTTCGAGCAGTATCGCCAAACTGCCGAACAAGAGATGAATAGGCTGCGTGAACAAAGTGATCGCACTGATCAACAAATCGAAAAGCTGGCTGCCCAAGTTGCTCAAACTAATAAACAGGTCGGCGGTTTGACCAGTCGTTGGGGTGAATTTGTCGAGAATCTCATCAAACCCGCTGCTGCGAGACTATTTCAAGAAAAAGGTATTGAAGTCCATCTCACGGCTCTACGAGTTACTGGTCAAGATGATAAAGGTTCCATTGAAATTGATATTCTGGTAGAAAATACCACTGAGATCGTAGCGATTGAAGTCAAATCCCATTTAGAAGTTCGGGATGTGAAGCGATTTCTGCAAACCCTAGAACGCTTTAAACAAGCTTTTCCCAAACGCAAAAACGACAAACTTTACGGAGCCGTAGCTGGCATTAAAATTGATGAAAGAGTTAACGAATATGCCATCCAAGAGGGGTTATTTCTGATTCAACCCGCTGGAGATTC
>JBAXSK010000454.1:0-1697 GCA_037130765.1 Pseudanabaena sp. ELA607 | reverse complement strand
CTAAAAAAGGGGGGGATTAGATTTTCTCTTTTTAAGGGGGATCTACCGTTAGAATTTCAGAACAAAATATAAAGAAACATTACAGCAATAGCAAATAAAACCTAAAGCTAGCAGTAAGTAATTCTGCTGGAGTTAATTGCTCTAGCGTGGTTCTGGTCAAATCTGTAACTGTGTCTGTAACTAAGTTAACCACTACCCCAATCACGGTAGAATGCAAGCCGACGGCAAGTAGTTTGCCAATTGCGCCCAAAAATTGTGCAAGACAGATTGCAAGCTACATATTCTTTCGTAGATTTTTTCAGAATTTTGGACCCATGGAAGATAAGTTAATGTTGATGATTCCAGGACCGACACCTGTTCCCGAACAGGCGTTGTTGGCTCTGGCAAAAGCACCGATTGGTCACCGCAGCGGCGATTTCAGCAAAATTATGGCTGATGTGACCGAAAAGCTCAAATGGCTCCACCAAACCACCAACGATACCTTAGTCCTCACCGCCAGTGGTACGGGAGCTATGGAAGCCGGTATCATCAACTTTTTGAGCAAGGGTGATCGCGTCCTTGTTGGTGATAATGGCAAGTTTGGCGAACGGTGGGGCGATGTCTGCGATGCCTATGGCATTAATGCTGAGCGAGTGAAAGCCGAATGGGGTCAACCCCTTGATCCAGAAGTATTTCGCGCCAAACTAGAAGCTGATACCAATAAGGAAATCAAAGCGGTCATTATTACCCACAGTGAAACTTCCACCGGTGTGGTCAATGATCTCGAAGCCATTAACCGCCATGTCAAAGCCCACGGCAAAGCTTTGATTATCGTTGATGCGGTAACTAGCTTAGGGGCAATGAATGTGCCCGTAGACGAGTGGGGCTTGGATGTAGTGGGTTCTGGTTCACAAAAGGGGTATATGATCCCCCCTGGTTTGGGTTTTGTGTCAGTGGGTCCCAAGGCTTGGGAAGCTTACAAAACCGCTAATCTGCCTAAGTACTATCTCGATTTAGGTAAAGCCCGCAAGGATGCCCTGAAAAACACTACGCCTTTTACCACTTCGGTAAACATGGTCATGGCGTTACAGGCTTCACTGCAAATCATGCACCGTGAAGGTTTGGAAAAGATTTTCGCCCGCCATCTGCGCCATCGCAATGCCACCCGTGCCGCGATGAAAGCTTTAAATTTACCTTTGCTGGCGGCGGATGATTGTGCTAGTGCCTCGATCACCGCTGTGTTGCCTCCCGAAGGTGTGGATGCAGAGAAAGTGCGCTCTGTGATTAAGAAGCATTTTGATATTGTGATGGCAGGTGGTCAAGATCACTTGTCAGGCAAGATCTTCCGCATTGGTCACCTTGGTTTCGTTAGCGATCGCGATGTTCTCACGGCGGTCAGTGCTTTAGAAGGCGCTTTGACTGTCATGGGTTACAGCAATTTTACCTCTGGTGCTGGAGTACAAGCGGCTATTGCCCATTTGATCAAGTAATAGTTGCTCCCCCCTAGCCCCCCTGAAAAATGGGGGGATTAGGTTTTCCCCTTTTTAAGTAAGAGAGGAATTAGTTTCTTCTTCCCCCTTTTGAAGGGGGATTTAGGGGGAATCAACTATTTTTAAATATGTTCTAAATGTTCTAATCCGTGACGACTCCCAGCCCTAACTCACGGACGAGTATAGGGTGGGCTTCTCAGCTAATCCTGCTATTGCATCGGAAGCACA
>JBAXSK010000453.1:0-1719 GCA_037130765.1 Pseudanabaena sp. ELA607 | reverse complement strand
CTCTGGGAGAAGGGGCTGGGGGATGAGGGCAGATTTTCTATCTGCGTAAGGTGAGATCCTAAGTAAGTCCTTAGTGTAGATGGGAGGTTTTAGGGGGCTGATTAATCGGCTAAACCTAGATCCCGCAAAATGTCAGTGGCATGGGTTTCTGTATTGACCGAGGTATAAACATGGCTAATTGTGCCGCTGCCATCAATTACATAGGTAACCCGACTAGAAATAAGCACATCTAAGCCAGGATAAACGGCATCATAAGCTTTGGTGATTGCACCATCGGTGTCAGCCAGCAAGGGGAAAGGCAGGTTAAACTTTTTGGTGAATTGCTGATGGGATTCTGTACCATCGGTGCTTACGCCAAATACAACTATATCTTTGCCTTCGTAAGCGCTGTAGTTGTCACGGAAACTGCACGCTTCTTTGGTGCAACCGGGGGTATCATCCTTAGGATAGAAATACAAGACAATGGTTTTGCCAGTCAATGCATCAAGAGACACATCGTTGCCATTGGTGTCTTTTGCAGTAAAAGTTGGAGCCTTGGTGCCGACAGAAAGAGCCATAGGATTTATATTTTCTAGGGGAATAGTGGTGAACTGATTTGGATGTAACTATCTTTCAGATGCAACTCTTAATCTTAAGAGTCAATACCTAAGGAGAATATTAGGATAAGTAGGGTAAAAGAGCAAATCTCAAAGACCTTAATGGGATTAATAGCAGTCAAGAAGTACACAGATCAAGCTGCTGGAGGATGATTTTGAGTGATGTCGTATAAAAATGATGGAATAGTTTATTCAAACCAAAGAAGTTTGGTCGCTCCTAAATGCTAGATCGATAGGAGATAGGGAATGTTAAAGCTAGGGCAAAGGAAGGAATAGATTGGGACAAATGGCAGAAAGCTTGAACCACTCACATTGCCCAGTAATCTTACTGACATAATTCTTCAATTGTCTATTGGCTTCGGCAAATGATTGAAATGGGTGTAGATCTTGCGATTTTCAGGGCTGGGACTCGTCAACACTCTTTGGGGCTAGACCTTTTTTATTTCCTATCTTAATATTATGTCCCATCTTTAAATTTTTTTGCTGTATACATAAATCTTGGTCTATAGTTCAAGGCTGAGATCACCCCCTAGCACCCTCTTAAAAAGCTACGGTGTACACACAAGTCCAAATTGTGCGATCCCATCCCGAATGCCCTGCAATAAATTGCGGGCTAAAAGCTAAAACCCGTTGAAACGGGTTAAATTCCAGAATTTAGTCAGTTTTAACTGACTTTAGCTTTTAGACAAGAACTTCAGTTCTTGGTTCTCGCTTGTGTGTACACGGTAGCCTTAAAAATGGAGGCAGATTATCTTATTTTTGCCACTTTTCAAGGGATGTTAAAGGATGTTAAGGGGGATACCAACTTTTTGTGAGTTATATTAATATTGAATTTATTGGGATTATGATAACTTATGTATTACATGACACCAAAAACGGCTCAGGTCAGAAATGCGGTGGTGGCAGTGGCTAATGGTGGCATTAGTCTCACGATTCTGTTGATTGCGCCTTTAGGATTGTTCGCGGTGGTGGTGAATACGGTTTTGATTATGGCTTCGACCTATGGGGTTCTCGTAGCTAGTGATCGGGTGTTGGCATATTTACAGCAAGGTGCTGATTCGCAACGGTTTGGGGCGGGTCGGGATAGTGCGGTGACGCGGCAGGATCGCGATTAGTTGTTGAG
>JBAXSK010000452.1:0-1726 GCA_037130765.1 Pseudanabaena sp. ELA607 | reverse complement strand
AACCTCAATTCCCAAAGTCCACTCAACCCCAATAATTGTATTTTGCCACTGGAGATTGTAAGTAGAAAGGTAGGTGATATGTGCAAGTAGATTCCACATATCGATTTCTCCATTATTGAGCTGAATTGCCCAACCATTGAACTGATGACCTCCAAGGATGTTGAAAGTAAACAAGATTAGGAGTAAAGGATAGTAGGGCAAAGAAATTCTTGAGAGACGTACAAGAATGAATTTCTTGAATGTGTATTTCTCGCGAAAAAATTGACTAAAAATCGTAAATCCGCTTATCACGAAAAATATCTGTACTCCCAGTTTTCCACAGTCAACAATGAAATTTCCGCACGGTCCCAGCTCGCGAAGTCCTCCACCTCCAGAGTGAATCAGAAAAACAAACATGACGGCTATTGCCCGCAAACCTGTAATAAAATCCGTATCTCCATAGTTTCTATTTAGCATTTCTCCCTCGAAATATAGATTATTTTATCTATTCAGCGCGAAGCATCAACCTAACGAATAGTTATTTCGCCATACAACTATAAGCAATATATCCTTAATGTCAAGTTGCTATCTAATCACCCAAACAGCGTACTACCCCAAAAATATATAATTTGTTATTCAAATTTAGTTGATTAATAATTTCATTTACCTAACATAGCCCAATCTGACAAACTCAATACGAGACAATAAACGCCATAATGGGAAATATCTACCATTTGCGGAGGGTTACCCCGATTGATGGATCATGCAATTTGATGGCGATTTTGTGGCGCTCAATGACATACTCAATGCCAGAGTTGGTAACATAGATTTAGCAAAGGCAGGGACTAATTGCCATACCTGTGCCATTGCTCTAGATAGCAAAACTTCCTTAATTACTTTTATTCAAGCAAAAACAAGGTGCGTTACATTTCATTGACTCACTCTATTGGGAATTTTGGTTAGGTCGGCTCCAACGCAGTGTTAGACATCTTCTTCTACAGTATCAATCGGCTTCCAGCGAATTTTAATTTTTTGCTTGGTTGCAATTACAACTGCTCTCGATTCAAGTTCTTTACCATGATTTATCAAAACTTCCTTAAGTAGTTTTTGCCTCTCTAAATCTACGTAAATTCTCCAAACATAAAACACCGTGATGAGACTTTTCTTGCAGCCAAATCATTTGTTCAAAGTCAACATCAGTAGTAATGATAATCCGATCTTCTCCCACTGCCCAATCGATAATATCATCATCATCCATTTTAGGGTTTACATCACCAACACAAACAACATCATACCCTAGCTCCAAAAGCAAGGTCAGCAAAGCACCACGAGCATTCACATCAAGTAGAAGTTTCATTGCTAGGATACGGCGACTCGTTCGAAGATTTCTTCATTGGCAACAAGACGATGAGCATAGAGTAAAGCTGCATATATATCAGCTATTTCTAGTTCTGGGTAATCCTCCAAAATTTCTTGTATGGTGGCTTCCTTTGCTAACAGCTCTAGAATCATTGCTACTGAGATCCTCAAACCTCGAATGATAGGCTTACCGCAAAGAACATCTTTATTAAAGGTAATTCGTGAAAGTAAGTTTTCCATACTAAATTTATTTTAGCGAGACTTCGCTAAAATTTAACATACTTAGGACTTACGCAAAGGAAAAATGATGTAAAAAGGAAGAAAGATTTGAGAAAAAGGAATGGCAGAAAAGTTTGCCACGTTAGATTATTGTCAGTATCTGCTAAGT
>JBAXSK010000451.1:0-1731 GCA_037130765.1 Pseudanabaena sp. ELA607 | reverse complement strand
TGTTTGATGGCAGAGTTGCGCCTGCGGTGGCAGCGGCGGTGGGTACTGTGGCACGACAGATGGGTTTATCGCGCTAAGGTTCCAAGAGATCCCCCTCAATCTCCTTTTTTTATAGTCATTTAAAATTATTTTGGTACATTAAAAGCACTTGACCACCCCCCGCCTGTGGCGTACCCCTCCAAAGGAGGGGAATTTTAATCTTCTCTGTAATTCCCCTCCTTTGGAGGGGTGGCAGGCAAAGCCTGACGGGGTGGTGTTATTTGTTGCTTTCAAGTCGTGCCATTCTTAATTTGATTAACTATACTTTTTAAGGGGGGCTGGGGGGGATCTAGAGAATTCTTAAATAGTTTCTTATCTGCTTTTCCCCTTTTACTTTTTGTCTATCGCAATGCCGCACATTTTCTTATCCTCTTCCGTAGCTTTCGGGTTGTAGGTCAAGTAATCTGCTAATTTCTTGCAGCCGAGTTGCCACAGTTGCTCGTCATTTGTCGCAAAGTTGTTGTCATATACCCGTGCCTTACCGTCACTAGCAAATGTAATAATCTTGCTACCATCAGCACTAAAGTCTGCTGAGGAAAAAGTGGATGCATTGGGAGCACTGATAATACCGATCAGATTGCCTGTGGCATCCCATACTCGCAGGGTTTTATCCCTAGAAGCGGTGACAATTTTGCTACTGTCGGCACTAAGTTTTACACTATTGACAGCCTCTATATGCCCTTTGAGTTCGGCGGTTAAATTTCCTGTAATGTCCCAAATTCTCACCGTATTATCTTTGGCATAGGTAATCAATTTCTGCCCATCGAAGCTGAATGCAGTCCGTGATATGTCGCCAAAATCTTGCTTAGGAGAACCGACTAGATTCCCTTGCATATTCCAGATTTGGACTTTTTTATTGCTGTTTTCTCCGGAAGTAGTCAAAAAATATTTCCCATCACGGCTGAAGCTAACAGAATCATCATCAGTTTGCTTTACGTTAATTTCTTTGATAAGACTTCCCTTCAGATTCCAACATTTAATCATGCCATTACCATCAACAGTAATCACTATATTGCTGTAACCATTGGAAAACCCACGCTTAATGTCCTTAGTTACTTGTTGACGACTTTCTAAATCCCATATCTGTAATTTCTTCTCTGCAATAACGATCAATTTACTACTATCAGGCGAAAAATACATCTTCCATAAATTACCCTCACCCCACCCTGTTTCTATTTCTGTACCGATGCGATTACCTTGAGCATCCCACAATAGAATCTTATTCCCCAATCGGGTGGCAATTCTACTGCCATCTTTATTAAATGTTGCATTAACTCCTTGGATAGCGGCGTTTAATTTTGCGGAAAAGTTGAAAATTCGGATTCCTTTAACTTGTGAATCTTCAATAACAATATAATCTTTACTGATGTAAGCAGACTCATTAGAATTCATCTTGATTAGCTCACCAATTGGATTATTTTGTAAATCAAATAATTTTATTGTTTGTTGATTGTTATCTATAAAATAACTGACAATACGATTAATCCCATGACTGAAACTATTACTATAACTTCCCTGAATTGTTATTGATTTATTGTTAATGTCGGACAACCTCACATTATTTCCATCTCTATTTATAAATTTACTATGATCATTATTGAAAATTTCTAAATTATCACTATGTTTTTTTACTTCTGCAAGGCGTTGTTGCATAAAAAGGGGATTAGAAGGTAAGATAAGGTAAGATAGTGT
>JBAXSK010000450.1:0-1756 GCA_037130765.1 Pseudanabaena sp. ELA607 | reverse complement strand
AAAATTAATTAAGTACTCAGCCTAACCTTGCTTAATATCACTTAACTCATGTTACCCAGAAGGTTATAAGACCCTCACCCCTAGCCCCTCTCCCTTTTTGGGAGAGGGGAACAAGAAAAAAGCTAAAAATGACTCTTGCTCCCCTTCTCCCGCTCTGGGAGAAGGGGCTGGGGGTGAGGGCACATTTTCTATCTGTGTAAGATGAGTCACTTAATACTTAGGATGATTAAAGGCTAGGAAAGATACGTGGTCAATCCTACTGGCAATTACACAAAATGCATCCCGATTATTTGTGCTTTTAATATAATAATTTGCACCTGTAATCATGATTTGGTGAAGGAATCACAGTGATTGGTGGCAATTTTTTCATTCAATTAGGTACTATTTCCTGTAGTTGCCAGTGATTAAGGACGCAGTAACGACGAGGTAAGTATGGAATCGTGCAGGAATGTACTTTTGGAGTTTGTTGTCGAAGAAGCAAGACAACAGTTAGATCTCCTTGGGCGCAGTTTAAGACACACTTACTACCTCTCAGAAGTAGTAGCCTATGCGATCAACCGGATGCCACCGATGTTTGCTTCCACTGAAGCAGATCTAAAACGGTTTCGCCAAGACTGTATCGCCAATAAGAGTAAAATAGCTTTAATGGTGCAACAGGCCTTAATTGGGGTGCGCCGCGATCATGAACGCAACCCTGATCCGATTCCTGAGGTGGAGTTGCATAGTGCGCCTTATTCTTTGTTAAAGTTGCGGGACATATTAGAGCAGCAGCAATTATTGTGGCGGGATGTACCCCATGCCCTATTAAATTATTTAGAAGAGACGTTATCTGACGCACATCAGCAATCAACCTTATACACTTCGGCTGGTAGCGGTCATCGTCACGTACATTTACGTTCTAATCCTAAAAATTCGAGCAGTGCGTCTAAGGGTGAGGGTAACCCTAGTGGTTTATCAAAAATTATTACCCCAGATCATTACACCTTAGAATCTTCCCTAGGCATTGTCCACGCCCTAGAGCGGCTAGTCATTCGTATGGCACAGACTAAAGCGGTGCGGATGTATGATCAAGAGGAATTAAAGTGGCTCCGGTTGGATGATGTGGTGGCAACTTCACTAAATCGGTTACCGCCAATGTATGCCACCACTGGTCAAGGGGTGAATTATTGGCGGCAATATGCCCGATTTAATATTGGTTCCGAAGTATCGATAATTGTCCAAGAAGCCCTTTTAGAATCCCATCAGCTAGCTGAATATCGTCGCCAGCATCCTTTGATTTTCTATCGGGTACGCCGCGAACGAGAGCAGGCTTTAGTTCAGGTGAGTCAGTTATTTTTTAGTCGTCAGGTGCGGTGGCAAAATATTGTACCTCTGACCCAAGAAAGTCTCAAACGGGCCCAAGGTGGTCGGGTGTGTTGGCAGCGCCATCTACCTAATTCGTAGGCTGGAAGCAGGAGAAGCGAGTATTAGGAAGTCTAGGCAATCCAGCGTTTATCACTACGCAAGGGGCTGTAACGGGGCACAAAGATAAAATCTGATTGCCAAAGTGCTTGATCTAAAGGTCGTCTCGCTAAACCGCAAATATCATAAACAACCCAGTCCCTAGCGTCTAACCAACCAACAATCTCAGCTAAAAGAGGAACATTTTGATGAATATCAATCAGATTGATTTCCGCCAAAATTATTTCCATGCTTGCTAGGGATTGCGCCAATTCAAGGATGAAATGCAACGGGTTCTGATGAAGCAAAGAATACT
>JBAXSK010000045.1:0-21126 GCA_037130765.1 Pseudanabaena sp. ELA607 | reverse complement strand
GGGAGAAGGGGTTGGGGGGATAAGGGCAGATTTTCTATCTGCGTAAGGTGAGTTAATTAAGATCAACTTAGCCGGTTAATAGTTGATCAACCTCTAACATTTAGATGAAAAGTACGATTGCTGAATTGGTTGATCTATGGCAAATTCTATGCAGACCATCAATTAGCATTGGTAATTCTAGCCCAATAATCGTTTTAAAGTCCGAAAATTAAAAGCTTAAAAATTATTCCCAAGCTCGAAACCGCCCCAGACAAAATTACTCACCCTAACTTGCATCCCGTGACTAGCATATGACGACCGAGAACTCAACTAGCGCCAAGTATTATACGGATGACTCCTTTAAGCTAAGTCGTTTTTTACGCACGCTCAAGAAACGATGGGTAGCAATTGTGGCGGTTTCTGCTGCCGTATTCGGTGGCACAACCTATTTTACGCTGACACGCATCCCCATGTATCAGTCCACTGCGTCCCTGCTGATCAGTAGTTCGGCGATCGCCATTAGTGATGTGGATAGCAATGCTGGCAGTGGCTCTAATTTACGCCAAATCAACCTAAACACTGAAATTTCCGTATTGCGCAGCCGTCCTTTAATCGAAACCGCCCTAGACAAAATGCGGGAGCAAACCGGTAAAGCCATTGATCCCAACTTTGTCTTTACAATTCAAGGCGGTTTAGATATTCGCCCAGAACGGGATGCCTCGGTGGTACGGTTGAGCTATAACGACTCCGATCCCCAACGCGCCAAAGATGTGATCAAAGCGCTGATGGAAACCTATGTAGACTATAGCCTCAAGGATCGGCGCACCAAATCAAGCAATGCGATTACATTTATTGAAAAAAAGCTGCCTGATGCCAAGAAGCAGTTGGATAAGGCTGCACAAAATGTGGCGCAATTTCGTAAAAGTTACAATATCATCGATCCTGATAGCTACGCCGCCTCGGTCTACAAGATGCGCGAGAGCTTAGAACAGCAAGCCCAAGATTTACAAATCAAGTCTGCGCAAACCCAAAGACAGTTACAGGCATTACAGCAACAGGTGGGGCAATCCCCAGACTCGGCTCTTAGTACGGCAATTTTAGGACAAGATCAGGTTTATCAGAGTTTAGTTAAACAATATCAAGATTTAGAAACGGCATATTTCCTCGAAAAAACCCGCTTCCAAGAAAATCACCCCACAGTGCAGGCTTTACGAGATCGGCGTGATGAACTAGCGCGGCTATTGCAGGGGCGAGCCGGAGCCGTGTTGGGAGGACGCTCTGTGGGCGCTAATAGCGTGGCTGCCAGTGGTGCTAGTGTGATTCAGCAAACCTTAGCAACTCAGTTATTTGAAACCCAAACTAGTTTGGCAGTGCAAGAAACCCAGTTGGCTAGCATTCGCGCTGCCCAAAGCGAATTAACCACTGCTTTCACCCAGATTCCGCAGCTACAGCAACGTTACACGGAATTGCAGCGGCAACTGAGCTTAGACACTGCCACCTATAACAAGTTATCTGAAAAACTAGAGGAATTGCGCATTGCCGAAGCCCAAGAGATTTCTTCTTGGCGAGTGTTGGAGTCACCTCTAGTCCCATCAGCACCGTTTTCACCGAATATATCCCGCAACCTCAGCACCGGTGCGATCATTGGTTTAGCCTTGGGGGTATTACTCGCATTATTGCTAGAGCGTTTAGATCAGCGGATTCGTGAGGTGGAAGAAGTCAGAGATCTCAGTGATTTGCCACTATTGGGAGCAGTACCGCGCACGGATTTGCCTTCCCTCAAGGCGGCTCAGGGGCGCTCGATGTCTTTGCCCAGTAGTAGCCAGTTTTATGCGTTTAAAGAAGCAATTAGTTCTTTAGGCTTAAACTTGCGTTACCTTGGCTCTGACCAAAGTGTGCGGGTTTTGGCTTTTACCTCGGCAGTACCCGCAGAAGGCAAGAGTACGATTACTTTCAATCTGGCAATTCTGTTAGCCGAACTGGGGCATAGCGTCTTATTGGTCGATGCGGATATGCGTAAACCGACCCTGCACCGCCTAGCCGGTACTTCTAACAGTTATGGCTTGTCTACGGCAATTGCGACGATGCGTCCTTGGCAAGAACTAATTCGCCCCCTTGATGAGGCTGATAAGTTGCACTTCTTGGCGGCGGGGCCATCAGCGCCTAATCCGATTGTGTTACTAGAGTCGCAAAAAATGGATGATTTGCTAAAGCAATGGCGGACTGCCTATGACTATGTGTTGATTGATACGCCGCCAGTGGTAGGTATTGCTGATGCCCAGTGTTTAGCCTCGAAGGTGGATTCCATAATTCTCGTTGCTGCCATTGAGCGATCTACTCGCTCAGCGATCGTTCGTTCTTTGGATGTGTTACAAAATGCCAGAGGTAAAGTGGCAGGATTGTTGATCAATATGATTAATCAAGGTGATTCGTCCTACTACTACAGCTACTACACTTCCTACTATTACAATGAGCGCACCCCCTTGGCAGCAGCAAAATATGCCGGAGATACCACCGGTAACACAACTCGTCCGACGGGCAGTTTAACTGGTGATGTAACTGGTAAGCGTACCGGCAAAAACAATAACACTGGTGGTGAATAAGACTATAAAAAATATTGCAAAAAAATAGTAATAAAAAATTGATTAAAGTTGACTTTGCTATTATTGATGCGTTTACTAATCAGCCATTCAGTGGTAATCCAGCAGCGACAGTTTTAGTTGATGAATTTCCCCCTGATGCTTGGATGCAGTCCCTTGCCGCAGAGATTAATTTATCCGAAACTAGCTTTGCTAAACCCTTACCTGATCAGGGAATTAATCATTTTCAATTACGCTGGTTTACTCCCACTAGGGAAGTGCCTTTGTGTGGTCATGCCACCTTAGCTATGGCGTATTATTTGTACACACGGCAAGCAGTTAATCTGGATCTGCCTGTAATATTTCATACCCTGAGCGGCAGATTAACTATTACTTATCAGATTAAAGAGCAAACTGCAAATGTCCAAATTATCATGGATTTTCCATCAGTTAAATTACAAGATTGCGATCAAAAATCCGTATCAATTCTAACGCAAATATTTGCCAATCAACTAACACAAACACACACTATTTTAGGCATGGCTGATGAATATTTATTAGTCTTATTACCCACGGCAAAAGATGTGGCTGGATTTATACCTGACTTCGGTTTAATTAGCCAATTAGCGGGCTTTGGCTTTATTATTACCGCCATTGCTGATGTCGCCGATGAGTGGGATTTTGTGTCACGATTTTTTGCCCCCAAAGCTGGAATTAATGAAGATCCAGTTACTGGTTCCGCCCATTGCTCATTAACTCCCTATTGGTGTGAACGCTTGGGCCAAAATAAATTGAAAGCTAAACAAATTTCTGCTAGAAGCGGCAATTTAGAGGTCACTCACTGCGACGAACGAGTTTTATTAGCTGGTGAAGCAGTTATGGTAATTAAAGGACAAACTTTAGGTGATATTTCAAGCTTATAAATGATTTTATTTAGATGATTTTATCTGGCGTAACACGTTATGCTAGACAGCAAAATGAATGCCAAAATATCACGTTAGTTATTTAAAATAATTATGCATCTATTTATCAATTTTTGATAATTTAACTTGTTTAATAATTCCCCTATAATTTAAAATTGTCAGTTAATTACTAATAGAAACAAATTTGTTTGCACTTCTACTAATTGGCGATGAAGCATCACAACTCGTTAATTTCTCGTAAAAAATGATTTTGATGCAGCATAAATGTGCTTAAGATAAATCTGTTCAAATTAACCATATTTTTTGTCAATCAAGCTTTTGATTATTTCTAGTTAAATTGTTGTAAATAAATTTTTGGATTAAATCAAATTAACATAGGTGAATATTTATGGGTGAAAACACGCAAAATCAGGACAGATATCTAGTTAACTTACCTTATCTTCACGAGATTTCTGGTAATGATTTGGAAATAGAAAAAGAGTTATTTCAGATTTATTTTGAGGATACATACCAACGTTTAGCAACTATTCAGCATTGTATTATCAATGATGACTCAAAGCGTATTGGTGTTGAGTTACATCACTTAAAAGGTTCGAGTGGTAATGTAGGCATTGAGCAAATTGCCACATTAGTTAAAAATTTAGAAAAAGAATACCAAAGTCAAAATATTGACAATGATAAAATCTTAGGGCAAATTAAAAATATCTATCATATTCTTGATCGTGTTAAATTAGTTGTGAATGAGCATTATGGCGATATAAATATTTGATTAATTAAATTAATTTATTTGTCTAATCTATTCATAATTGACTGAATATCTAAAGGTGCATTGTTTCGTTGAGATGAAGAATAATGCTTAATCAAATAACCAAAAATATCAACAAATAAATCAGTGTCATCTTGTTGATTAATCTGGCACATTAATTCTGATTGCAGTTTATTTTTAATCTGTTGAGAAAATTGTGTTTTTTGCAAAATACTTTTGATTAATCGTACTGTAATTGCTATATATTCTGTAGTATTAGTAGCAATTAAAGCGTCTAAATCAATATGTCTTAAACATTGGGCAGCAGCACGGTTATACCAATGTTTACCCTCCCAAACTATTGTCGGCACTCCCACACCTAGACTATCTAAAACTACATTAAAACCGCCAAAAGGATAGGAATCTAAGGTTAAATCACCTTGACTTAAATAGGTAGCATAATCATCAAAATTTAAATTAGGAAATACTTGACAATTTTCTGCACCTAATGTCTGAATTATCTCATTTTTAAAAGCAAGAAACTGATGTAGTTTTTTAAAACCTGCTCCCGAAAAGAACCGAAATATACAGTGATGTTTTACCTCTTTACGAATCCGATTTAAAATTAATAACATCGGGTAATTCACTTTTTGAGGATACCAAGGACAATTAATAATTATTGGTTTATCACTTATACCATTATCATTTTTTTGTGGTAGATCAAATAGGTTATTTAAGCTAATAATCGGTGAATTATTCTCCTGTAAATTAGCCATGTGAGGATGCAAATTAGCAGTTACGCCAAGACCAGGTAATAAAATTAATCGCTCACCGTAATGATGTTTTTTTACATCATTTTTGGGACTATTAATTACTGATGGTAATTCTGCTTTACGCCCTGTAATTACATAGTCAATTTGATTACTCCAACTACTACTAGGATGACCTAAACCCATAATTTGAATCGGTGCAATGCGTAAATTACTTAATAAAATACTTTCAGTACTCATCCCAATATCAGGGAAAAATATCAGAGCAAATTGATGCTTTAAAAGTTGACTAATATCGATGCCCTGCTGCTGCCAGCAGATATTTATGACTTCTGCAAATCCAACTTGATCTAGTTGATCAACCATATTGCCTAGATGAATTAAAGTAACAGAAAATTGTTTTTTCAGGGCATTAACATAATGAGAATAATTACGATGCACGGAATGTCCATGCAACCAACAACCAGAAATTAAAGCTATGTTGATATTTTGATTATTTGTATCACTAATTTGATTTTCCAAGGCTAAATTTTGTAATGCTAAATTTGATAATAAAGATTGATTTAATTGTTTTTGCAAACTTTGAAATAACGGATGATTTTGAATTTTATGATTGAGAGTAGTTTTAATTACTGCTTCTTGATCTGCGTCAATATATGTTACGCCAAAGTATAAATTTTCAATGGCATAAAGATCGGTTAATCGTTCGTCTTGATAGCGCAGATGCTGACGTAAATTAAAATAACCCACACCATTAACTAATTGAGATGTCCAAGATTCTAAGTAATTGGCATACCAAATACAAGCTAATTGTGAATGCAAATCAAATAGTAAACTAGGGGCAATATCAGCCTGATTATTAGCAGAATATAACAATAACAATTTTAAAAAATTCTGCTGCTGAGCTTTTAAAATTTGTAAATATGGCTCGGCATTTTTAAACCAAGAAATACTTAATAAATTAGCTAAAGTGCCGTGATAGCTCAGCCAAGCTAAAGCTAATTCATCACTAATAATAAAATCTTCTTGAGTAATGAAATAAAGTAAATGTTTCAGAAATTGATTAATATGATTAATTAAAATCTGACAATCTTGATCGGAAATATATTGATTAGATAAATTATCATAATACTTTAATTGCTCAATGAGAATGTAACTCAATTGATCATAATGCCCATCACAGTAAAGTTGCCACAATTGTTTTGGTTTGATTGAGATGTCTATTGCTTGATTTACTTGATGAATTGTCATAAGTATAATTGATTATTTTTGATTGTTTGCGATATACTAAAAATTAATTATCACAGTTTAATTGTAAAGCTATGCGTCTGATCTCATTACAACTGCAAAACTTTCGCCAACACCAAAAAACAGAACTAATTTTTAATAGTGGTGTAACTGGAATTATTGGGGCAAATGGTGCAGGTAAAAGCACAATTTTAGAAGCAATTGCTTGGTCATTATATGGTAATCAGGGTGGCAAAGAATCTAACGCAATTCGTGGCAATACGGACTCATTAATTTGGCGGATGGCACCTGGTAAATCGAGCGCGATTGTCAAATTAACTTTTGCCTTTGGTGGCGAAGAATATACAATTTCTAGGATGCAAAGTGCCAGCAAAAGTCAAGCCGAATTCAGTCATAATGGCAAAGTAATTGCTAATGCTTCACGCACTGTTAATGATACCCTAACTCAGATTTTAGGGATGACTCAGCAGGAATTTTTTAATAGTTACTTTACAGGACAAAAAGATCTTCAGTTTTTAGGCGCAATCAAAGGTGCAACGGATCGAGAGCGATTTATTGCCAAGATGTTAGGCTATGAGCATATTACAACAGTGCAAGGAGCCACTGGTAAAAAGAATACAATTCGCGATGATTTCCAGGAACAGAAACTAAAAGTTGCGGAATTAAAAGGCAAGCAAGCTGATATGGATTTATTGCAAGCTAATGCCGATCAGCTATTAAATAATTTAAATATTTTTCGTCAAGATTTAGAACTATGTCAACAAAATTTACGCAATTCTTTAAATGAGATGTTGGATTTAGAGCCGCAATTAGATGCAATGACGGCGACTAAAAATCATCAAGTAGATTTAGAAAATCAATTGAAGATATTAGAAACTAATTGTCAACATAATCAAGCTAATTATGATCGCTTATTGGCTGAACAAAAAGAGTTAATCGAGCTCAATTCTGAACTAGAGCAATTGCGCCTAGAACTAACAGATTATGATAGTTTAAATGCTGAATATTTACTTCAAGAACAGGCTAGTAAACATGATGCTAAACGACAAATTTTGCAAGTTCAATTAAATGATTTGATGTTAGAAAATCAAAATTTATCTTTATCTCAGGATAAATTTAGTGATCTAGAAGCATCATGGCAATTAATCTTAAATCAAATTAAGGCGTTAACCGATGAAATTAATCAAACTGAATCTCAAATTCATGGAGCAATTAATGAGCGTCAACAACAGCAAAATTATCTAGGAGCAAATCTGCAAACTCAACAACATTTACTCGCCAATCTTTTACAACAAAAAGCAACTATTGAAACTGCGGGAATTCATGGAGAATGTCCCACTTGTCAGCGTCCCTTAGAAGATGAATATGATAGTGTATTGTCTAATTTTGATCGGCAGAAATTGCATATTAATGATCATATTATTAACTATCAAAATCAGCTTGAGTCTTTTGTATTAGAAGATGAAATGATTAGCCAACTTAGGGCACAGTTAAAACAAACAAAGCAAGATTTAACTACGGCACAACAGCATAAAGCAGACTTACAAACTAAAAAGTCAAACAAAGCATTAATTGACCAGCAAGTCCAAGGTCAACAATTAAAAATAACTAAATTACAGCAGGAAATTAATGCAATTCCTCATAATTATGATGCGGCTCGATATGCTCATTTGAGTGAGCAATTAAATTTATTACGTCCTAAGCATCTACGGTTTTCTGTGCTAGAAAGCCAAGGGAATAAGTTAGATATAATTTCTGCCCAAATCGTGACCATCAGCGCTAAATTAAATCAGGAATTATCAGCGATTCAAGATATTAAAACTCGTCTAGCAGCTATTTCATTTCATGAAGACAGTTATCAAACCATTAAACAACAGCTGATTACCCTGCGTGAATCTGTCAATCAAGCGCAAAAACAAGAAGGGGAATTATTAAAATCTATTGAATATACAGCAGATTCCCATCGTTTGGCATTACAAGCAATTACTAACGCTGAAAATGATGCCAGAGCGCTAAAATTGGCGCAGCGAGAAATGACATTGCTCAATGAATTAGATCTGTCTTTTAGTGAATTAAGACAATATTTGACGGCACAAATCAGACCGCAATTATCGCAAAATGCCAGTGTATTTTTAAATCAGTTAACCCAAGGTAGATACGACACTTTAGAAATTGATGATAAATACAATATTATTCTGATGGATCATGGACAGCCTAAGCCGGTAATTTCTGGCGGTGAAGAAGATGTAGTTAATTTAGCCCTGCGTTTAGCAGTTTCACAAATGATTACAGAACGCACTGGTAAACCTTTTTCATTATTAATTTTAGATGAGGTTTTTGGTTCCCTAGATGATGATCGTAAAGATAATGTTTTAAATTTATTAAATGCTTTAGAAACCCAGTTTGAACAAATCTTCTTGATCACCCATGTGGACAGTATCAAAGATTCATTAAATAATATTATTCGTCTTAGTTTTGATCCGAAAGGACAATGCACTAAAGTAATTTACCCAGATTAAATTAATAATTTTATTTAGTAAATTATTATTGATCATTTAATATTTTTTTATTTAATAATTACTTAATCTTTTCTCCCTCGAATTGCCATCCCTAAAACTAGAATTTCCTTTATAATCAACATCAAAAATAGCCAAATTAACTAACTCATTAAGGAACGAACTAAGACCTATGGCAGCATTATTAGATATGAAAGTGATCCTGATCGCTTTGAGTGGCGTATTTGTGCTGGGTTGTTTATTTTTTGGCACACGTAACGGTTTTTACGATACCGACAAATATCACGGTAATGGTTCCGCCCACTAATTAGCCTAAAAATTAGCTCACATAGCTCAGAAAAAAATTAGTCCTAAACCTTAGCCAGCGCGAGATTTAGCGTAAATGGCTGAGGTTTAACAATTCAAAAAAGTGTCTCTGATTGATTTAGATGGCGCTAATCATGTTACTATCATAAATCCGGCGGACTTACGGCTTGATGTGATGCATCACGGGTCAATCATTATGGTTTAGCCAATGTGCATCAATGTGGCTGGGGTTTCGCTTTTGACAATCTGCTAACACACGTTATCAAAACTGAAAGAAGTTTAAAATTATGGCACTGCTCCAAGAACGCAAAAAAGAGATCATGACGGTGCATCAAATGCACGCCACTGATACCGGTTCTTCTGATGTTCAAGTTGCTTTGATGTCAGAGCGCATCATTCAATTGACCACTCACTTGAAAGTTCACCCTAAGGATTATGCTTCACGGCGCAGTCTGTTGAAGTTGATCGGTCAGCGGAAATGTTTATTGGCTTATATCCGCAAAAACAGCGTGGCTCACTATAAAGAATTGATTCAGAAGTTGAACATTCGCGGTTAAGAAACCGAATTAAGGAGCAATTACCGTGACGAAATCAACCGACGGGCGCTTGCCTTTTGAACCCAAAAAGAAGATTAAAAAGAGCGACAGTGGCTCTGATGTCAAAGCGACTAACAGCCCCAATAACGGAGCTAAGTCAAGCGCGTCAGAGAAACTAAATCAACCGGTCAAACCATCGCCTAAAGCTGCGGTAAAGACTTCAGCACCTAAGCCCGCCAATGGGCCAAAGAATAATGCTGCTGATGGCATTCCCACTGAGGTCAGTCAACGAATGGTAAGGCGAGCTAGTTTATTCTGTGGTATTCCCACATCTTTATCATTCGTGGTTTTTCTCGGTAGTTATTTCGTTACGGTAAATCATATTTTCACGCTCCCTAATGCAGTCGTGGTATCAGCGAGCTTTCTCTGTTTTGGCTTAGGGGTAGTGGGTTTAACCTATGGCGCGTTGTCGGCTTCTTGGGATGAAGGGCGCATCGGCGGTTTTTGGGGCTGGCAAGAATGCACTAAGAATTTCGGTTATTTACGCAGCGCTTGGCAAGAACAGAAGGCTTTAAATCAAGCCCAAGCCTTAAAAGCTAAAGCCGCCAAACAAGCCGCCATCAAAAAAATTACCGCGCCGCCAACGGATCAAAAAACTTCTTCTAATTAATTGAGATAAATCGATTAATTTTGTTGCATCAAGAACTTGACTTGACCAAGCAAATCCTGACAATTCCTAGCCAATTTCTAGCGAATCCCTAGCCGTGCTATCCATTAACCATCTTACCTATCATCCTCCCGCAACTCCTCAGGCAATTTTGGATGATATTTGTTTGGATTTGCGCGAGCAGCAACTGGGGGTAATCGTGGGACCTAGCGGTTCGGGTAAAAGCACTTTATTAGAAATTCTTGCTGGGTTTGTGGAATGGGAAGTAGGGCGCATTTTTTGGCGCAATCAAGAATTAATTCCTGATCAGTTACAGCAGTTGTGCGGGCTGGTGTTTCAGTTTCCCGAACGCCATTTTTGCGGCAGTACCATTCTCGAAGAATTACGCTTGGGACATTTAGATTTAGAACCAGAAAGATTAAACCAAGCTTTGCATAATGTCGGTTTAGACCATTTAGATTGGGATACTGCGCCCCATTCCCTCAGTGGTGGGCAACAGCGCCGCCTCGCTCTGGCTGTGCAATTATTACGGCAGCCCAGCATATTACTTTTGGATGAGCCAACTGCGGGTTTAGACTGGTCGATGCGCAAACAAGTGATTAACCTGCTCCATGAATTGAAGCAACAGTGGATGATTCTGGTGGTCAGCCATGAACCAGAGGAAATTGTGGGTTTTGCGGATCGTTGTTGGCGTATTGATCATGGCAAAATTACGCCACGATTTGATCTAGTGCCCGAATCAGACCGATGAGACATGACCGACAAATATGCTTAGCGACAACTAGGCTGAGTCCGGCTCACTGCCACCCAACCTGCTAATGGCTCGCGAATTTTCAGCCAACCTTTAACTTCCGCTTCAATACTAATTACCACACCATTGCTCAAACGTCCCACCACGGGAAATTGAGTACCCGCTCCGGCTCTGACATTTAAGGGTGGATCAGGGTCAGCCACAATGCGTTTAGTTAAATCACACACTCCCTTATCCGCTTGTTGCTTGGTATTAGCGGTAATTGTCGGTATCTCATCACCAGCTTTAGTCTGAGGCTCCACCTGTTGTAAAACCATGCCGCCTTGGGGTAAACGCCAAACTAAAACACCCACCCCCACCGCAATGACGGTCAGGGCTGCCACTGCCGATGTGCCCAGCCATAGAGATAAACGGCTACTGCGTACCGGATTGCCAGCGGCAGTAATTGGCGTAATCGCATTGGTGTCATAGGGCATCGTAATTTTCGGCGTGGTCGGTGGTTGATTAGACAAGCCAGAATCTGTTAAAGGTTGAGAATTGGTCACCACCGTCGGTAATTCACTAAACCTCCCAGCCTGATTTAACGCCGCAGTATCAGCTTGGGTAGGAGCATCATAGCCGCTGACTCCCATTGGTAAACTATTAGCTAAATTATTTCCCGAATTATTTGGGAGGTTGTTTGGTAAATTATTTGGTGACCCATAGGCAGGATTAACATAGGTGGGTGGCACATAATTAGGGCGTAAAGCTTGTAAAGCCGCTAAAGCATCCGCTGCCGCTAAAAATCTTTGGCGAAAGTCATAACGCACCATCCGATCTAAAAAACTAGCAAATTCTTCACTAACATGGCATTCATAGGGAGTTTTGGCATAACTAGGGGACTTCCGCCACGCCAATTCCCCCGTGAGTGGATCATCGCCTAATTCATGGGCAGGCATTCCGGTGAGTCCTTGAATGGCAATGACCCCCAAAGCATACAAATCACTACAGGGCTTAGGTTTACCCGAAGCTTGTTCATTGGGCATATAACCCGCTGTGCCCACCGCCACAGTCAGAGCCGAGCGTTTACCTTGGGTAGAAACTTGGGAACAAACTTCTTTAACGGCACCGAAATCAATTAAAACTAACTTGCCATCACCACGGCGACGAATTAAATTAGCAGGCTTAATATCGCGGTGGATTACCCCTTGTTGATGCACATACACCAAGGTTTGCAACACATCTTCGAGGAAATTTAATACTTGGGTTTCATTCATCCGTCCCACGGGCATTCCGTTATCCAACTTGGCAAAAGGCACAATATCATCGGTAAAGTCCGTGCCATCAATAAACTCTTGCACCAGATAAAACTCTTCATTTTCGGTGAAGTGGGCTAAGAGTTGGGGAATGCGATCATGTTTGCCTAAGTGGTGCAACACCTTCGCCTCGCGGTCAAATAACCGTCGTGCGGTTTGCAGGGTAAACTCATCATCGGTGACGGGTTTAAGTTGTTTGACCACACACAGGGCATAATCGGGTAACTGAATATCTTGGGCGAGATAAGTTTGCCCAAAACCGCCGCCACCTAAGAGGCGTAAAATTTTATAGCGGCCACTTAGGATGGTATCAATCATGATCCTCATCCCCTAAGTCTGATTGGAAATTGGGCTGCTTATAATTCTCTAGGGGCATCGTGCCGTAATTGGCCACGACATTAGAGCGTTGGCGCACAATCCCAAACACCGAAGTATAACCATGCAAGAAAGTTGTGCCCCCCACAGGACCAATTTCCCCGGAGCAAAAAAAGCCACTGATCGGTAAATCACCAATTTTGTCAATAAACATTTGCGAGTCAAAATCCGGCTGGTTATAAAGTCGTTCGCCGCGCCCTAGACAAGAAAATAACAGGGCGGCTTCCGGTTGATGATCGGTGGGATTTTGGTTGAGGTGCTGGTCATAGCGTTCTAACACAGCAGCTAAATCTGTGGCTGAAGCGGCCGCATCCCGTAAGTGTAACTGTAACCGCTGCCCTGGTCGGAGGCGATCGCCAATGGCAATGGCTCCAGAGCGCGGATCAACCCCAATAATATTACGAATCAAGAAATCCCCCTGGGTAGGATTCGCCTTAAATTCATTCATCACCATGCCCACAAACAGCGACGACTGGGCTAATTCGCGATCCGACTCACTTAGCTCATTCACGATGTCTTGCAGCAGCGATAGGGGACGTTTACCATCAAGTCCGAGGATCAAATTGCGATCGCATTCCGACACCTGCAAAGTTGGGCCAATAGGTCGGCAACCCTGAGCTACCACCGTATCAATCATCACATCACCCCACAAAGCCAAACCCAGCAGACCATTACGATGCAAACGGTACTTACCCGGCTCATAGACAGCAAACATCGCATTAGAGCCTAAACCGCCACTGCTAGCCAAGCCCCCCACTTTAATCGAGCGCCCATAGGCAAAATCCATGCCTTGTAACAAATCGTTAACCCGAAATGAAAAAGGATCGCCCAATAAAACAAAACTAGGCTCAAGATCGGCAGCAACTCCGGTCATATCTTGCCAAGGCTGAGGCCCCGCATCCAGATCCGGCAACTCCCCTTCTTGGACATGGAACACTTTAAATTGCCCATCGGGAATATGCCCCACCATCAGAGCAATGGCAGGGGTTTCGCCTAATTCTTGCCCACCGCCAATGATGCCACCACCAGAGCAGCCCACCAGTTGCTTAATCGGCAGCTTGTCGTGTAACAGCGGCAGCAAGCGAGGATAGTCACTGGCAAAAGCATTAGACACAAACAAAAAACCCAAATCCAAACAGTCCGCAGACATAACCGCCAAGACCTGATCTGCCAGTTCCTGCAATGCTGCTTCTAGAGATACCTTGGTCGAAAGTCTACTTACCCATTTCATACGCATGACACTCGCAATGATTTTCGCTAAGATTTGGGGGGGATTTGTGCTTAATGATTTGTCATAATCTGATGTGGCCAATATTGCCACAACCTGCACAACGGAAATCATGCCAAAGACATTATGTGACACAAGTTAAGCAGGGCAAATCAAAAATCTAAATCATAATTAATCACAATGTAAATGAAGTCTTGTATCTTAGAAGAATACTCTTAGACTAAGTTATACATAAAGACTAAGTTACACAAAACACCTTTGATACCTTAGCAAAACGTTACAAAATCTTTTTCATTAAAACAAACAAAGGGAGCAATATTTTATGCAAGATGCAATTTCTAGTTTAATTGGAGTTTATGATGCCACAGGGCGTTACCTCGATCGTGATGCCATTGATTCTCTCAAGTCCTATTTTGCCACTGGTTCGGCACGGTTGAAGGCGGCGGCAACGATTACAGCTAATGCATCGAGTATTGTCCGTCAAGCTGGTGCGGCGTTGTTTGAAGAAGTACCAGATTTAATTCGTCCGGGTGGCAATGCTTATACGACCCGTCGGTTTGCGGCTTGCTTGCGCGATATGGACTATTATCTGCGCTATGCCACCTATGCTTTGGTTGCGGGCAACAATGATGTCCTCGATGAGCGGGTATTGCAAGGTTTGCGGGACACCTATAGCTCTTTGGGCGTACCTGCGGGCCCGACGGTGCGGGGCATTCAAATCATGAAGGAAGCAGTAATGGTTCTGCTGAATGAGTCGGCGGATTGGTTGGCTTCTCCCTTTGATCACATGGGCCGCGAATTGGGCGAAAAGAATATCTAGTATCTCGCCATAAATTCGCTATTGGTTTATTTACAGATATTTAATCGAAATAATTTATCAATAATTTCACTAAAGCAATCGACTTACAGCGCGGTTAGAATCTCATGCTATACAGAGTGGGAATTCTAGCCGCATTGTGTTTTGGGCATAACCTATTTTTTTGATGTTTTTTGCTAGAATTCACCCTACTTGCCCTGGCGCTAATCAATTATTCGCTGCTCCATCATTCTTGACCGTCAATTATGCCCCCCATCAACTCAAACTCAAAATTACGCTTAGACTCAAGCTTAAACCCCAACTCAAATGCGCCATCAGCTAAGATAAAGCCCCATATTTTTAAAAGCTGGTTGAGTCGTCATAATTTTCACCGTTATGGGCGGCGTTGTCTGGCCCTAGCTTTGGGTTTTGTGGTGGCACTGGTGAGTAATTTCCCCTTGGCAGCTTTAGGCAATCCCAATTTAATTTTTGGCAATAGTTCGGCGGCATTGAATGGCGAATTACGGGGCGTGTGGCTGACGGATGTAGATAGTGATGTGTTGTTTTCCCGCTCTAACCTGTGGTATGGCATTTACCGCATGAAGCGCCTCAATATCAACACCATGTATCCGACGGTGTGGCATGAAGGTTATACGTTATATCCGAGCGCAGTGGCAGAAAAGAGCTTTGGGGCGAAAATCGATCCCATTCCTGAACTAAAAGACCGCGATATGTTAGCCGAAGCGGTGGAAATGGGGCATAAACGGGGTTTGGCGGTGATGCCTTGGTTTGAGTTTGGTTTGATGTCCGAGGAGCGGTCAGATTTGACCTATCGCCATCCTGACTGGTTGACCCAACGTCAAGACGGGACGCAGGTTTATGTCAGTGGCGATCGCAATCAACACCGGTTTGTGTGGATGAATCCCTTGCGTCCTGAGGTGCAGCAGTTATTAGTGGATTTGATTACTGAAGCCGTGACCAAATATGACATTGATGGGGTGCAACTGGATGATCATTTTGGTTTACCCGCAGAGCTAGGCTATGACAATTACACCATTGCCCTGTACCAAAGCACCCATAACGGCAAAATGCCACCCACGGACATTAATGATCCAGAGTGGGTCAGTTGGCGGGTCGGATTTGTGACTCAGTTGATGGGCAAGATTGTCAGTGCGGTGCGGGCGGTAAAACCGAAATGTGTAATTTCTCTGTCACCAAATCCCCGAAAATTTTCTTATGCCAAGTATTTGCAAGACTGGGGTGATTGGGTAAATCGTGGCTGGTTAGATGAAGTAGTAATTCAGGTATATCGTAGTGATTTAGCTGGTTTTGAGCAGGAGTTAGCTAGCCCTGATTTGACAGAATTACGGCGGAAAGTACCGATTAGCATTGGTATTTTGACTGGTTTACGCATCCAAAATGTGGATATGTCCGTCATTAAGGCCCAGGTCGAAGCAACGCGGCGACGTAATTTTTCGGGATTCTCATTTTTCTTTTATGAAACCCTAGGCAATCGCAATGCTGGATTTTTGAGCTTTATGCCCACCGCTGCAAGCCGCCCCAGAGTATAAATGGCACGTAAAATCAAGCCATTTCTAGTTTGATCCGACAGAAATATTCATGATACAAATCTTGTGGGGCAGGCATCTTGCCTGCCAATAGGGTAATTCATGTAGATGATGCGCTATACCTCATGGCGATGGCAGATGCTGTAATCATTTGCTGTAAACACTTTTAGGTAAGTCATGGCCAAGATTTTGATTTTAATTGGGGCACATCTGTCCACAGCACCTCGTGCCCAAAAAGAAGCCGCCACCTTAGCCGAAGTAGGTCATGAAGTGACTGTGGGTGGCTTTTGGTCTAACCCAATGCAAGTGGCGCGGGATCAGATATTGTTAGCGACTGCGCCATATCAGTTCTATCCCATTGTGGATTTTCAGCCGCAACACCGTTGGGTTAATTTAAATGTCAGAATCCAGAGCCGTTTAGCTAGGGAATTATTTAAGCGATTCGGTCTATTCACACCAAATTTAATAGGAATTCTGCCTGAGAAGATGTTGAAGTATGTTCGACAATTCAAGGCAGATTTAACCATTGTTCATGCGGAAGCTGGCTTGTGGGTAGGCAGTAAATTATTAGCCGAGGGATTTCGGGTCGGCGTAGATTTTGAGGATTGGTTTGCCGAAGATCTTTTACCCGAAGCGCGGCGGGAGCGACCTATTTCGGTGATCCAGTCCCTAGAAAAAGAACTTGCCCAACGGTGTACCTATTGCCTTACTACTTCAGAATCACTGGCGGCAGGTTTAGCCACAGCTTACCAAGCCCCTGAACCGACAGTAATTTATAACGTGTTTCCTTGGGCCGAACGGCAGCACCTTGATGGACAAATCCGTGATCGCCATAATTTAGCCATGCCCTCGCTCCATTGGTTTTCCCAAACCCTTGGTCAGGGCAGAGGTTTAGAAGTACTATTTGCGGCACTGTCCGAAATTAACCAACCCTTAGAATTGCACTTGCGGGGGCATTACCCTGAAACTTCACGCCAGTGGTTAGAGCCACAGATTCCCCAGTCATGGCGGGACAGAGTTTTTATTCATCCCACAGTCCCGAATCATGAGCTATTATCCCGTATTGCTGAGCATGATATTGGCTTAGCTTTGGAAACTCCATTCTGTCATAGTCGTGATTTAACGATTACAAATAAGCTATTCCAATATTTACAAGCGGGGTTAGCGGTAATTGCCACAGAAACTAGGGGACAAAAAGAAGTGCTGACTAATTATCCTCAAGCAGGTATCTTAATTCCCAGTGATGATCCTAGCGCCCTTGCCGCAGCAATTACACAATTAGTCGATCATCCTGCAAAATTAGCTGCCATGAAGCAAGCCGCTTTAATGGCTACACAGGAAAAATATAATTGGGAAAGTCAAAAACCGCTTTTAATTGAATTAGCGGCTCTGGCATTACAGAAATAGCTAGTGATCCCCAGCTATAAACCAACAATTTCAACTAACTTTTGCTTGCCAGTATGTCCTAATTTGATGGTAACGGCATTTTTAGCAACATCAAAATGTTGGGCGAGAATTGCAATTAATTCCGCATTAGCTTTGCCGTCTACTGGGGATGATTTTAGAAATATAGTTAAGCTACCATCAGCTTCAGGGATGATTTGCTGTTGTTTGGCATTGGGCTTAACTTTAATCATTTTTTTCATGGCTGGGTTATTGGGGCTGTTGACTTTGTTGATTATGAGCAAGGGCTAAGACTTGGGCTGATCATATTGCCCATTTTGGTAAATTCACTATAATTTCCAAATTAAGGATCAGCTTTGAGGTCAGTCTTGAGCTATGGGCCAAATCTCCCCCCCCTAGACTATGATTTCATAGAGCTTACGCATTGTTACAAAAAGCCCATGCAGCCGACTAATCCAAATCAATTTACCGAAAAAACTTGGGAAGCGATTGTCAAGTCGCAAGACGTGGCCCGTCGCTTTCAGCACCAACAACTGGAAACCGAACATTTACTGCTAGCAATGTTGGAGCAGGAAGAAGGGCTGACCACAGAGATCCTCAATGCCGCTGCGATCCCCATAGGACGAATCAAACGCCAAGTCGATGAATTTTTACGCCGTCAGCCGAAAGTGGGCAAAATCGATCAGTTATATCTGGGGCGCAGTTTAGAGTTATGGCTTGATCACGCCGAAGCGTCCCGGCTCGAGTTGGGTGATGAATATATTTCGGTGGAGCATTTGCTTATTGGTTTAGCCGAGGATGACCGCATTGGTAAACGCATCTGTCGTGATTTGAGCATTACCCGCAAAAGCATCGAAAAAACCATTAAAGAAATTCGGGGCAATCAAGTTATTACCGATCAAAATCCCGAAGCCAAGTATGCCGCCCTCGAAAAATACGGCCGCGATCTGACCGCCCAAGCCAAGGAAGGTAAACTCGATCCGGTGATTGGGCGTGATGACGAAATTCGCCGCGTGGTGCAGGTCTTATCCCGCCGCACCAAAAATAATCCCGTCTTAATTGGCGAGCCGGGGGTGGGTAAAACCGCCATTGCCGAAGGTTTAGCCCAGCGGATTATTCGCGGCGATGTGCCAGAATCCCTCAAAGACCGCACCCTGATTAGTTTAGACATGGGTTCACTAGTGGCGGGGGCTAAATATCGCGGGGAATTTGAAGATCGCCTCAAAGCCATTCTCAAAGAAGTTCTCGCTTCCGATGGTAAAATCGTCCTTTTTATTGATGAACTGCATACCGTGGTGGGCGCAGGAGCCACCCAGCAAGGGGCTATGGATGCGGGTAATCTGCTCAAACCGATGTTAGCGCGGGGGGAACTGCGTTGTATTGGGGCGACTACCTTAGACGAATATCGCAAATATATTGAGAAAGATGCCGCCCTAGAACGGCGCTTCCAACAGGTATTAGTGGATCAGCCCACCGTCGAAGATACCATTTCTATTTTGCGCGGTCTAAAAGAACGGTATGAAGTGCATCATGGGGTACAAATCTCAGATTCAGCCCTAGTAGCTGCTGCGACTCTATCCCATCGCTACATTCCCGAACGATTTTTACCAGATAAAGCCATTGACGTGGTAGACGAAGCCGCCGCCAAGATGAAAATGGAAATCACCTCTAAACCAGTGGAATTAGATGAGATTGATCGGCGATTGATGCAGTTAGAAATGGAGCGCCTTTCTTTGCAAAAGGAAGGGGATGTCACCCCCCTAGAGCGGGTGGAAGAGTCTGGTAAGGTGCTGTATCGTCCTAAAACCAGTCAGGCAGTGCAAGATCGTCTCGAAAAGTTACAGCGGGAGATTGAAGAACTACAAACCAAGCAGGATGTGCTGAGTCAGCGCTGGCAACAGGAAAAAGAATCCATTGATAATTTGCGCGAACTCAAGGAAAAAATCGATCATACTAAGTTGCAAATCGAACAAGCCGAACGGGAATTTGACCTGAACCGTGCTGCTGAACTGAAATATGGTCGGCTTACGGAACTAGAACAAAAACTAGATGAGTCAGAATTGGCTCTCAATCAAGCCCGCGCTGATGGTTCGATCTTGTTCCGTGAACAGGTGACCGAAGATGATATTGCGGAAATTGTCGCCCGTTGGACTGGTATTCCCTTAAGGAAATTACTACTCTCAGAACGACAAAAATTACTACTTCTCGAAGATCATTTGCATCAGCGGGTCATTGGTCAAGAAGAAGCGGTAAGTTCTGTTGCTGCTGCGATTCGGCGGGCGCGGGCGGGTTTAAAAGATCCCAATCGTCCCATTGGTTCATTCTTATTTTTAGGACCCACAGGGGTCGGCAAAACGGAACTAGCCCGCACCTTAGCCGAATTTCTCTTTGATGCGGAAACTGCCATGATTCGCCTCGATATGTCCGAATATATGGAAAAACACGCCGTATCTCGTCTCATTGGCGCACCACCCGGCTACGTGGGCTACGAAGAAGGCGGCCAATTTTCTGAGGCGGTACGTCGTCGCCCCTATTCCGTCGTGCTATTTGATGAAGTAGAAAAAGCCCACCCCGACGTATTTAACATTCTTTTGCAGGTGCTAGATGATGGCAGAATTACCGACAGTCAAGGGCGAGTCGTGGACTGCAAAAACACGGTGATCATCATGACCAGCAACATCGGCAGTGATTCCATTTTGGATATGTCCGATGATGAGACTCAATACGAAACCATGCGGGATCGGGTGATGCTTGCCTTACAGAAGCATTTTCGCCCTGAGTTTCTCAATAGGATTGATGAAACCGTTATTTTCCATTCTCTGCGCAAACATCAAATCCGTTCCATTGCCAAATTACAAATCCTGCTCATTGAGAAGCGTCTTGCCGATCAAAAAATTAGCTTAGTGCTAAGTGAAGCCGCTCAAGACTATATCAGTGATGTAGGCTATGACCCTACTTTTGGTGCTCGTCCCTTGCGTCGTGCCATCCAGCGGGAAATCGAGAATCCCATTGCTAATCAGATCCTCACGGGTAATTTTAGTGATGGTCATGTGATTCAGATTGATGTCGTCGATGGGAAGTTGACCTTCAATTAAATTATAAGTAAATTAGCATTTGCGAAATCTAAGGGAGCTAAAACCTAAAACAAAAGAATCAAACCACTAGGGCACGGTCATTTTGATCGCCCATGGTTTGATCCATCAAGCAGATAGACATAATTATTTACAAACCATATCATTGACAAATAATTAAGTTGTAAATCACAACGGGACTGGGCGGATTTGAACCGCCGACCTAGCGCTTAGGAGGCGCTTGCTCTATCCAACTGAGCCACAGCCCCAAATACTTAAAAATAGGCTAATCTGCCATAGCAATAATCTAGGCTGAGTTAGCATAGATCATTATAGTCATCCCATCGCCAAACGTAAACTATTAGCTTA
>JBAXSK010000449.1:0-1772 GCA_037130765.1 Pseudanabaena sp. ELA607 | reverse complement strand
AACCATAAGCTTGTCGTTTAATTAATTTAATACGGTTATTAAGTCCCTCCATCACCCCACTAGTTGTACGATTTAAAAAGTAATTACAAATATTGTCTAAATGATTACGAATGGTTTCGAGAACTGCACCATAGACAGTCTTAGCTTTTTCAAGCCAAGCTTTCAATTGCTCTTGAGCCTCTTGAGGGGTTTTACAAGTTTCAAAAATATTTCTAAAGTCTTCTTTAAGATTATAGGCTAGTCGCAAACGTTTAGAACATTTCAAGACATTTTCTAACTTCACTTTTTCTTCCTCTGTTAAGTCTACCTTATTCCTTAGTAGAATAAATCGACTACCTTTAATCTTGATTTTAGTTTTTTGACGCAGTTGATTTAACTCTTTGATTACTGGTTGCATGACATGAAATCTGTCGATGACAACTTTAGCATTAGGAAACACCTCTTTTACAACTTTTGGAAATCCTCCCCACATATCAACGCTGACTTCCTCAACTTTTTCCCTTATCTCAATTGGTTGCTGTTTAAGGACTTCAATGATGTCATCCTGTTTATGACTATCAATTACTTCCAGTAATTCACCCGCGTCAATATTTGATACGACAGTCACAAAATTATGATGTCCTTTGCGCTTACTTACTTCGTCAATACTTACCCGTTTTACTTCTTCCCAATTATCTTTTTTTTTATAGAAAATTGGTGATTGAAAATTCCTTGCACTTGATCCCAACTTAAATATTCATCTCGACTTACCTGCTCGACACTCGCACTTTGCACTCGTTGATAAACATATTCTTCATACCTTTGTGTGTATCGCCTTTCCCAATCTACAAAGGGTAATTTTTCCGTAAAATGTTTTTGGCAATACTGACAATAAAATTGGCGGCGTGGCGTATTTAAATAAACTATTTTGCCAAATACTGACAAATCTCGAATCAGTATCGGTCGATTTTGTTTTAATTTTCCACCCTGCGTATTACAATGGAGACAAATAACTTCATCATGTAAAAATCGCAGCTTTAGGGTAATTTTATTTTCTTCTTCTGTAAAACTTTCGACGGTTGTGTAGGGTAAATTTAGCAACCTATCTAGATACAAGTCCATACCTGCCACCACTTATCTTTGTGCTTCATTATACATTAATCCCCTCAAACCCAGAAGAGCCAAACTTACTCTAAATCATTATGTCATGGCTTATTTCACTGCATTAGCGTGGTATGCCGATCGCTGCTATATAGCACTATAAAGATTCGCCAATAACATGTAAGTTACTCGCTTCTCTACAAATTGTTCTTAAACATCATTCATCGTTAATTCTCCTGATTGTAAAATCACTATTCCATTCCTGAGAATCAGGCTCATACACAGTCATGATTTTAATCAATGGACTGCTGGGATAACTACATTTCACATGAATAGTTTGTCCAGCACTCGTCAAGCCACAAATCAGATAACTAGGCTCATCGTTATCAATTGGGGAATCTTCAATGATTTGACCATTTGCGATCGCATCTATAATCTCATTCAATTCGATCTGACGAGAGATCGGCTGATCGACAGCATTTTCAGAAAACTCAAACTGAGCGTTGGCAATTTTGCGCTGAATATCTTCAATTATGAATGAGTAATCTTCTGTTGGATCTGGATTGTAATTATTTAATAAACCTAAACGTTGACCAAGAAAACTAAAGTAAGTGTAAGCCGATCCATTAGTTGAATCGTAATTGCTCAACGCAGGAAAATTGACAAAAAGGGAAAAGCTGATAAATTAAAGA
>JBAXSK010000448.1:0-1778 GCA_037130765.1 Pseudanabaena sp. ELA607 | reverse complement strand
CTTTGAATTTCCTATCCTTTCATCATAGCCTATTCAACAACTTTGTAACACCACCCTAAAATCTTCATTCTTTTAAATAATTGGGGCGCATCTGTTGGGTTTGGCTTAAGTAAGCTTCCAATTCATTCCATTGTGATGCTTCTATGAGGGCGGTTAAATGTTCTAGGTTTTGTCGATAACCGGCTAAGGCGTTTAATAAAGCATCACGGTTATATTCTGCCATGAGTCTGCCTAGTTCTGGATTGCCGCCGCCGACACGACTGGTATCCCGAAAACCAGAACTAGCTAAATTTTGAGCTAAGGTTCTAATTGTCGCATCGGGTTCGGCAATGCAAGCTGCCACTAAACTAGCACTAATCATTACTGGTAAATGACTAATCCATGCTACGGCACGATCATGGGCGGTGGGGCTGCACCGTAGGGTATGGGCCCCAACCAACTGCCAGAAAGATTCCACTAGGTCTATGTCTTGGGGATTTTGGTCTGTGGTGGGGGTAATGACACAAGGGCGTTGGTGAAATAGTTGATACTCAGCGGCATTAATTCCTTGAAATGCTGTGCCTGCCATAGGATGAGAACCAATAAATCGCGGATAAATTGCCTTAGCGCCTGTCACAATAGCGGCTTTAACTGAACCGACATCGGTAATAATCGGTGGTTGTGGTTGGTGGGCAAAAATGGCGGCGAGTTGGCTCAGGGTGGGTAAAATTGCCGCAATGGGGGTACAAATGACAATCAAATCGGTTTGGAGCAGGTGGTCAATTTCGGCAAAGCTGGGGGCGGCTTGATCGACTGCACCGATGGCAACCGCTTGCTTGCAGGTGTCGGGATTGCGACTTACGCCCCATACCTGAAGTTGATTGCCAGAGAATGGCTTGGCGGTTTGAGGATTAACAGCGATGGCTCGTAAATCTAGCCCTAACGAGCCGCCAATTAATCCTAAGCCAACAATGCCAATTTGCATGATGTGTTTGTGTTGCTTGTGTGTATTGGTTTTGATCAGTCTTGATTTGGTGAGCTAAGAATTTGAGAACTGGCAGCAGATATTTTGAGCCAATGGATTGGTCATATCTGCTCCAAATCCTCAAAACTAGTCTCTAAGCCCTAAAATAAAGCTCTAAAGCCAAGTCGTCAGCAATTGCTTACAGTTTGTTCAAGTCTAAACCAGCTTCTTTGGCGAAGGTGGCTAAACCCTTGTGTTGCAAGGTTTTGATTGCTTTGGTCGAAATTCTTAAAGTGACAAAGCGCTTGCCTTCTTCCCACCAAATCCGCTTATTTTGCAGGTTTACGTGCTGTAGTCTTTTGTTACGTTTGTGAGAAAAAGAAATGCTAACGGCATTATTGGCTTCTTTGCCGGTGAGGGGGCAGCGACGGCTCATAGGTGTTCTCCGGTGGGATAAGTTGCGTACAGTGGGTTACAAGTTGAGAAATAAATTTAGCAAAATGCAGGACTTGGGGGCTTGGCTAACTTTGGCAACAACCTACACAGGAGCGCTAAGTTAGCCCAATATGCTAGAAAAAAGTCCAATTTAGCATTTTACATTACTTTGCGGGTATTGGGCAATGGGGGCAGACTCAAAATCATCAAATTATAGTCGTTTCAAATAATTCTGGGACATTACAAGCACTTGACCACCCCCCGCCTGCGGCGTACCCCTCCAAGGGAGGGGAATTAAAGACAATATTAAAATTCCCCTCCCGTATTAAAATTCCCCTCCCGTGGAGGCTACGGTGTACACACAAGTCAGGAGTGAGGCAAAATCCAACCAAGGAAAATA
>JBAXSK010000447.1:0-1781 GCA_037130765.1 Pseudanabaena sp. ELA607 | reverse complement strand
GCACATACCACCAGTTGGGAATAGTAGCCCAAGAATTGCGAGAATATGGAGAAGCACGGCAAAACTATCAACAGGCTCTCGCGATCTTTATCGAATTTGGCGATCGCTACACCCAAGCCAGCACATACCACCAGTTGGGAATCGTAGCCCAAGCATTGCGAGACTATGGAGAAGCGCGGCAAAACTATCAACAGGCTCTCGCGATCTTTATCGAATTTGGCGATCGATACTCCCAAGCCAGCACATACGGACAATTAGGACTATTAGCAGAAGCAGAAAACAACTTCACAGAAGCAGGTCAAAATCTATTACAAGCCCTAGAAATCTTTGCTCAATTCCAAGATCAGCATGGTGTGGGCATTGTTTTAAGTAATCTCTCTCGCATCTATCAAGCCGCCCAAGATCAGAGCCTATTAGAAGCAATGGCAAAGGTTTTAGGTGTAACCGTTGAGGCAATCAAACAAGCGATAGAATCAACTTAAAATTTGATGAATTGCGAGAATATGGAAAAGCGCGGCAAAACTATCAACAGGCGATCTTATCAAGGCAAAAGGAAAAAGGAAAAAGGAAAAAATGGATGATGATATTTATCGCGATTTAGCTGAAGTATAATAAATTCAAGTGTTTAGCTGTCCAAAGACATGACACCAAAAACCTTTCCAGAATCTAAAATTAACCTCGTCAAGCAAGCGATCGATCCCAACACAGCACTAAGCCAAAACTGGATCAAAGCAAATCGCAAACAATAACCAAACCAAGACTACATAGCAATTTAAAATAGGATAAAAACATGGAAAAAGTCATTAATAAAATCTCTCTCAAACAGCAAACCAATGATTTTCAATACTGGCAACAACAAACACCTCAAAAACGCCTAGAAGCACTCGAACAAATTCGCCAAGAATATCACCAATACAAATACAATGATCAACCAAGATTTCAAAGAGTTTATACAATTATTAAACGACAACCAAGTTAAATACCTCGTTATTGGTGGTTATGCTGTCGCAGTTCATGGACATCCACGCTATACCAAAGACATCGACATTTGGATCGAAATAAGCGAAGAAAATGCTCAAAAACTAGTAACAGCATTAACTCAATTTGGATTTGAAAGTTTAGGATTAACATCTGATGACTTTCAAACACCTAATCAAATCATTCAGCTTGGCTACCCCCCTAACCGAATTGATTTAATCACAAATCCTGATGGCATTGATTTTCAAACCTGCTATGATTCCAAAATTGAAGTAATCCTTAATGATGTACCTGTTAAATTTATCAATCTTGACAACCTCAAAAAAAATAAATTAGCCTCTGGGCGACTTCAAGACCTAGCCGATTTAGAAAAGCTTCAAGATGAGTAAGGCGATCGCAATGCTGATACGAGCGAATTAGAAAAGAAGTGCGATCGCTACTCCCAAGCCAGCACATACAAGCGTTAAAATCAAATTAGCACTTAGGGAGCGATTACATGAACTGGGAAACCTATATCCACTCCGATCCCGATATTTTAGTCGGCAAGCCAGTCATCAAAGGTACAAGGCTTTCCGTCGAATTTATTTTGGGCTTATTGTCAGCAGGTTGGACAGAACAACAAATATTTGAAAACTATCCGACTCTAAACCAAAATTCACTCAGAGCCGTATTTGCCTTTACCTGCGAATGTATGCGCGAAATGACGTTAGAAGATCAAGAAGACTTGATTCGGATTTTGCAAAATCGGCTACGCGACAGACGCAGAGACGAACTAATTCAAGACGTACAAGAAGCTCAACAAG
>JBAXSK010000446.1:0-1807 GCA_037130765.1 Pseudanabaena sp. ELA607 | reverse complement strand
GAATTTCCTATCCTTTCATCATAGCCTATTCAACAACTTTGTAACACCACCGAAATGGGAATTTCAAGAATATGACAAACTGCAAGATCAAGTTACATTCGCCTCACTACCTTTCATTCTCGCGCTGACAGAAATTTATGACAAAGTAGAGTTGGAGGGGGCAGAGCTATGATAAAGTCACAATTATATTAAATCAGTTACACACAATTAACTGCTGTATTGCTTACGAGCCAAAGATTTCACCGACTCACTAAATTACTAGTTCAGGGGATAAAGAGCAAAATCTTCATCCCCTGAAACTCACTAACGATAACTCTGCTTTTGAACATTCCGTAACCGTGCTGATTCGTTCATACCATATTTACGATTACAGAAGCGATTAATCTGTCCTTCAAAATACATCCGATTGGCCTGCAAATGGTCAGGATTGGTATCATCCAAAGGATAATAAAACGCCGCTCGTCCTGCTTGAATTACCGCCGAAGTAACGCAATACATCGAACGCTGAAAACTAATCGCCAACTGAATTAGCATATCATCTTCACCTCGGCAATGTTGTTTATAATATTCCAACAAATAGGGCGGTAAGAAATGATACATATCTTGATGCAACAAGGTGGGTGGAATTCCCGCAGTTCCCACAGGGAATTTATCCGCATACAAAACCCCATAATGGAAGTCTCGCTGATCATCGGGCACTTGTCCAGCTTGAGCATTATAGGACTTCGTACCACGGAACGGCGAAGTACGATAGAAAACAGCTTCTACATAGGGAAATGCCGCTTCATAAAGCCAAGTAAAACCCTTGGATTTAGGCACAATATCAAACCATTGCCCACGAATTTGCACCCGATGATAAATCGGTCTACCGGAAATCGCGAAAATTCCATTTACAAGGAAATCCATTGCTTCCGGTACGCTGCTGATCTTCCCTTCATCATAAAGAGCGCTCATCTCGAAAAATACCGGAGCCATGATTTCCCAAAATAGCCCCAATACTGAGTACATCGTCATTTGACGGCACTGTTCCATAAACATCTCTGGGAACAATGCATACAATCCTTGCATAATCGGATTGCCTTGAAAATAAGCTTTAATGGCAATATCAGCGTTTTGGCGATACTCTGCGGAATCTAGATAACCATCCAATAAGCCGCCCATATCGCGATGCCACAACATCGCCCGCATACACTCTTCAGCAAATTCCATATTGATCCGATCATGCCATAGATGATGGAACAGACGCGGCAATTTATACTTGAGTTCGCCTTTATCGATGAAAGCGCGTAATTCAGGGTGGGCATCCGCTGGGCCTCGCCAAATCCGTAAGTCTGCACCATCGCCCGCATAGTGATTCGGTAATTCCAAATAACTATCAGGAATAAAATATTTAAAGAATGGCGCGGGATCTAAGAAAACTTGTTCGGCAATGTAGAGTAAATCTCGCCAATAGAAATCCATGGGCACAGCATAGGCTTTGTAGAGTCCAATGATTTGCATCAGGTTTTCGGGCGTATCAGGCAGCATTGCGCCACCAGATTCTAACCGATGGATTACTTCGGCAAATTCATGGGTTGAAGGAGGCAATGTGGCTGGCTTGGGTAAAGTGGCTGTCATGGGCTTAGCTCCTTGTTTAGCTCTTATTTAGATTCAGTGAGATGGTGAGCAGTGACTAATTGAGATGAATAAATTAATATTTGTTAAAGTTCTATTTTGAAAATGGATAGATCCCCCTCAATCTCCCTTAGAAATGGGAAAGAAGAATTTAATCTCCCCCTTTTTAAGCTACCGTGTACACACAACTACA
>JBAXSK010000445.1:0-1817 GCA_037130765.1 Pseudanabaena sp. ELA607 | reverse complement strand
ATATCCAAATTCTTATAAAGCATCAAATTAGCTGTGTCTGTCCACTACTGGACTAGTTTAGATGCTGCTGCTGTATTTGAAATGTAACGAGATAATATTTTTAGTCTAAACAAGGATCAAGGTATTGATTAGTCTATATAGGCGATCGCCTGATTTCGTCCTTGTTTTTTCGCAGAATAAAGAGCTTCGTCGGCATGGGCAATTAAAGTTTCTAGACTTTGTTCAGTTGTCGGTATCAAACTAGCCACACCCAAACTTAACGTAATGCGATCGCTCACGCTCGAATTTTTATGGGGAATGTCAAGATTAGCGATCGCCTCCTGAATGGACTCCGCAACAAGGAGCGCACCTTCAATGCTGGTATTCGGTAAAATCACCGCAAATTCTTCGCCGCCATACCTTGCCACTAAATCAACCACTCGTTGAGGGACTTTGGCGATCGCCTGTGCAACTTGAATTAGACAATCATCACCACCTTGATGTCCATAGGAGTCATTATAAAATTTGAAACAATCAATATCAAAGAGGATTAGCGCCAGCGATTTTTGTTCCCGTTGATGTTGCTGCCACTGGAGCAATAAGTAATCATTAAAACGGCGACGATTGGCAATTTGGGTTAAACCATCTAAATTTGAAAGTAATTCTAATTTATGATTTGCTTCCCGTAATTGATCATTTATTTTCTGCAACTCAAGTTCAGTTTGTTTGCGTTTGATAATTTCACTTTCTAGTGCTTGTCGTTGTTTTTGAATCGTTAAATGAGTTTCTATCCGTGCAACCACTTCTTCGATTTGAAAAGGCTTTGTCAAATAATCAACGCCACCTACTTCAAATGCTTTTAATTTATCAAAAGTTTCGCCTAACGCACTAATAAATAAAATGGGAATATGGCAAAGATCGGGGTCATCTTTAAAGGCTTGACAAACTTGATAACCATCCATTTCTGGCATTTGAATGTCTAAGAGAATAATGTCTGGAGCTTTAGACTTTGCACATTTAAGTCCTCTACTGCCACTAATGGCGCTACGCACAACATAGCCAAGTTGAGAAAGTAAATCAGTCAATAATTTTAGATTTTCTGGTAAATCATCGATCAATAAAATATTGCCTTTTATTTCTGAGGGCTGGTCAAGATGCATTGATAATTCACTCATATATTTATACATTTGGCGATCGCCCTATTGTCTCATTTAATAATTCCACGATTTCATCAAATTTAAATTGACGAGCAAAATTTTCGAGGACTTTGATCGATGTGGATTCTTTCTCTGGAATCGCCTGAATAAGTGCCATTACACGGTTACTATCACCTTCGATCGCTGCTTCAGATAGCTGCGATCGCCATTCATCCGACATCAACCTTAAAACTGCTAAATCTGTGGGTAATATCACAAGTGTACTACCATCATTGATTGGGTTCTCATCTGTTAACTGCTCGTAAATAAACTGCACACCTAAATATTTCGTTAGTGCTTCAAAGATCACCTGCTCTTTAAAAGGTTTACGCAAAAAATCATCACAACCTGCGGATAAAACAATCGCCTTTTCTTCTTCCAAAACACTTGCTGTTAAAGCAATTACCGCCGTTGCATTGCCTTTGGTGGTGGATTTAATATGTTTTGTTGCCTCATAACCATCCATCACAGGCATTCGCATATCCATAAATATTAAATGAGGTTCCCACTCGTCCCAGATGGCGATCGCCTCTTGTCCATTACTGGCTTCTTTGACTTCAAAACCGAAAGGACTAAGCAGCTTAACTAATATTGCAGTTTTCGGAGCAAAGCGGACAAGATATAATTGAAAAAAAAAGGAAG
>JBAXSK010000444.1:0-1852 GCA_037130765.1 Pseudanabaena sp. ELA607 | reverse complement strand
GAGATTCGTCATAAGCGTGGTACTCGTAGAGGATTCTTTCAAGATATTCTCTCTCGAACCCAAGTACTTTATTTTTAAGAGTTGGCAACATCTAATCGAATTTATGCTTGATGATGCTCCTGTGTTTGCAGATTCGTGTTAATTTTATGCTAATATTATGTATTATTTGTTACAGTCTTGAATTTGGAATTGCTGATAGTTGATGCCAATTATTTTGCGACTAATCAAAATTTAAGATGCAGTAGCCATGAAATACACAACCAGCAAACAAGATGTCCGATCTATAAAAATTTGTGATTAATATTTGTGTGCCATTTTAATCTAAACAACTATATTTCAAGAATTTCACTTCAAGAATTTAGCATTTAAACATTTTTCTTTCTGCCCGTTTCATCATAGTAATCAGGCTTAACTACCTGCTCAGGGCGCACAATGACCAAAGCATTAGCGGGAATTTCTCCTTTGACCACAGAACCAGCCCCAATCACCGTATTATCGGCAATTACCGAAGGAGCCACAATTACGGAATTAGAACCAGTTTTAACCCGATTGCCTAAAACCGTAGGATGTTTCTTAAATCCGTCATAGTTAGCGATAATTGTCCCTGCACCGATATTCGCTTTAGTGCCAATGGTCACATCACCGAGATAACTCAAATGAGCCGCATTAGTGCGTTCGCCAATTACGGCTTTTTTTAATTCGACAAAATTACCGAGACGACAACCCGCCCCCACTAAGGATTCACCGCGAATGTGCGCGTAGGGCCCCACCCGACAGCCATCACTAATGGTGCTATCTTCCACAACAGAGAAAGTGATTTGGCAGTCAGCCCCAATCACGCCATTGGTAATCATACTGGAAGGACCAATTACGGAACCAGCCGCAATCACGGTTTTACCGCGCAAATGAGTATTGGGTTCGAGGATTACATTAGGTGCAAGTTCGACCCCATCATCAATGGTAATGGTTTCCGGTAATACCATCGTCACCCCAAGGCTCATCCATTTGTGGCGCAGCCGCCGTTGCAGCACATCATAGGCATGGGATAACTGAATCCGATCATTAATGCCTAGACTCTCTTCGGGATCGGCTAAGTCCGTGGCGACCACATCACTCATGTAGTCAAAAACTTCGGTTAAATAATATTCTTTTTGGGAATTGTTGCAGGTCAGTTGCGGCAAAGCTTGGGCTAAAGATCCCCAGTCAAAACAATATACGCCAGTGCTGATGCGATTATTTTGGCGCTGTTCTGGGGTACAGTCGCGATGTTCAACAATACATTCAATGCCCATATTCTCATCACAAAAAACCCGCCCATAACCCGTCGGATCATCAAGCAAGGCTGTTAATACCGTGGCTTTAGCCTGCCGTTGCCGATGGACGCTGACTAATTGTGTCAAGGTTTCGGGGCGCATCAATGGTGAGTCCCCTGTTAAAACGATCAATTCACCGCTAAATCCTTGTAATGGCGGTAATAATTGCTGGATGGCGTGCCCTGTGCCAAGTTGTTCCACCTGTTCCACAAATTCGATCTGGGGATAATTCGCCAAAGCGGTGCGAACTTGCTCGCGACCATAGCCAATAATCACCAAACGCCGGTCAGCATTGAGACAATGGGTCGCATCTAAAACCCTCTCAACTAAAGGTTTGCCGCCGAGGAGTTGCAAAACTTTCGGCAATGTGGACTTCATCCGTGTACCTTTACCGGCCGCGAGAACAGCAACTGCTAACATGGGCAAAACCTAATGGCAAGCGAAACATTTTCGACTGATAATCTTACCAAGATTTGGCGGCGTTACGTTTTTCTCGCTGATGGGTTCTTTGATTTGCTATATTGCTCCAGAAATTCAGC
>JBAXSK010000443.1:0-1859 GCA_037130765.1 Pseudanabaena sp. ELA607 | reverse complement strand
TGGGAGAAGGGGCTGGGGGATGAGGGCAGATTTTCTATCTGCGTAAGGTGAGTTATTGATTGCAATACAAAACTCACAAAACTAATCAAGATACCCATATGAAACAGAATGGCAGGGAAAAATGCACGTTATATCGAGAAAAGCGCTGCTAGAGTTTTGTAAGTCCCATAATGACTCTAGAGTTGCTTTAGATGACTGGTATCGAATTGTTAGTAAGGCAAAATGGCAACATATCAATGATGTTAAAGCTGTCTATCCATCTGCGGATGCTGTCGGCAAATTCACGATTTTCAATATTAAAGGAAATAAATATCGATTGATTGTTAGTATTTCCTATCGAACTCAGGATGTTTATATCAAATATGTCCTAACCCATACTGAATATGATTCAGGAAGTTGGAAAAATGACCCTTACTTTAAATAAATTAGAATATGGAGCACTTCTAGCTGATATTCAGCCTAAAATCATTACGACTGAAGCAGAAAATGATCGCGCTCTAAGTATTGTTGAAAATCTGCTAGCCGAAGAACAACTATCTCCAGAAAAAGAACAAATATTGAGACTTTTAGTATCTCTAATAGAACAATTTGAAAATCAACATTATCAGCTAGCTGCTTCAACACCTCATTCTATTTTGATGCATTTGATGGAAGAAAGAGGATTGCGGCAAGCTGATCTCGTGGGCATAATTGGTTCTCGTGGAGTTGTTTCTGAAGTTGTCAATGGCAAAAGACCTATCAGTAACGCTCAAGCTAAGGCGCTTGGCAGCTTCTTTTTTGTCGATCCCAGTTTGTTTGTCAATTTGTAGCTAAGGTCAGATCCCTGAGTCATTAGAGAATCGGGGATCTGATGTTCTAATGCTTTAGGTTATAATTACAGATAGAAATGCCATAAAGCCAACCCGACCATGAGCCAACCAGTTACCATAGAAGACATTTATAAGCTATTCGAGCAGACTAGCGCCAATCTGGACAAAACTAACGCTGCTTTAGCCCAATCTAGCCAAGAGTTTGATCGCCGTATGGCAGAATTTGATCGCCGCATGATAGACAGTGAGACCAAAGCCGAAAAACGCATGACAGAATTTGACCAACAGATCAAAGAGATAGGCAAACAAATTGGCGGACTAGGGACTAAATTTGGGGACTTCATCGAACTTAGTGGATTTACCGAAGACTTGACTTTAACCTCTATGGACAGCGTTCTTGAGGAACGGTTCGGCGTGGAAATAATTAGATACTGTGCGCAGATCACAAAAGGCAAAGAGAACCTCAAAATAGACGTGCTAGCCTATGCCAATGGCGATGTTAATGCGGCTTATGTAGTCGAAGTCAAAAGCCATGCCCAAGAAGAATCCATTCAGCAACTAAAAAATATTCTAAATAACTTCCGCCGCTTTTTTCCTGAACACAGCAATAAAACAGTTTATGGGATTCTCGCCGCCGTCGATATTCCTGAAGATGTCAAAAAGAAAGTATTTCAAGAAGGTTTATATTTTGCCCGCATTAGTGATGATACCTTTGCGATGGATACGCCCGATGACTTTGAGCCGAAAACTTGGTGAGTCACTCCTCAGATACTCGATTCCTTAAAAAATCAGGGATCTATGCTCTAGGTTAGAATTATAGATAGAAATACAATCAACCAAACCATGCTGATATTTTGTCCCTATTCGAGCGCACTAATATCACTTAGGCTAGAAGCTTAGTAGTGGATTGTTTCACTTAAAATAGTGCAATAGACAGCGGAAATAATCCAGTGGTTGGACAGACACAGCTAAAATAGTGTATTAAATCAGGCTAGTCCGCTGCCTCGAAACTGGGGTAGAGATGTTTCAATTTAACTCGGGCATCTTCGG
>JBAXSK010000442.1:0-1883 GCA_037130765.1 Pseudanabaena sp. ELA607 | reverse complement strand
GGTGAAGTTTTGGTTATCACATTACGAATGAAATAGTTATGTCTACATTCAACAACGCCTCAGAGTCCGTTGCTAAGGATCGCATCATCTTTTTTGACACCACCCTGCGTGACGGCGAGCAATCCCCCGGCGCTACCCTCAATGTGGAGCAAAAACTGCTGATCGCCCAGCAACTGGCTCGCTTGGGTGTAGACATTATCGAAGCGGGTTTTGCCTATGCCAGCAAAGGTGATTTTTATGCTGTGCAAGAAATTGCCAAACAAGTGGGTTTAGTGGATGGCCCGACGATTTGCAGCCTAGCCCGTGCCACTAAACAAGATATTGATGCCGCTGCTGAAGCCCTTAAACCAGCGGCTAAACAACGGATTCACACCTTTTTAGCCACGTCTGATATTCATCTTGAGTACAAACTGCGCAAAAGTCGCCGCGAAGTTCTCGCCATTGTGCCGGAAATGGTGGGCTATGCCAAATCTAAGGTGCAGGATGTGGAATTTTCCCCTGAGGATGCGGGGCGCTCTGATCCGGAATTTTTATATCAAGTGCTAGAATCGGCGATCGCTGCTGGGGCTACCACGGTAAATATTCCTGATACAGTGGGCTATCTCACCCCAGCGGAATTTGGGGCGTTGATCAAAGGCATTAAAGACAACGTGCCCAATATTGATCAAGCAATCATTTCCGTGCATGGTCACAATGACTTAGGTTTAGCGGTGGCGAATTTCCTTGAAGCGGTCAAAAATGGGGCACGGCAGTTGGAATGCACCATCAATGGCATTGGCGAACGGGCTGGCAATGCGGCTCTAGAAGAGTTGGTGATGAATCTCCATGTGCGTCGGTCTTATTACAACCCATTTTTAGGACGCTCAGCGGACTCGGTGGAACCTTTGTGCCACATTGACACCAAGCAAATCTATAAAACTTCCCGTCTTGTATCCAACCTCACGGGAATGTTGGTGCAACCCAATAAAGCCATCGTGGGAGCCAATGCCTTTGCCCATGAGTCCGGCATTCACCAAGACGGGGTGCTAAAAAATCGCCTCACCTATGAAATCATGGATGCTCAGTCCATTGGCTTGAGTGACAATCTGATTGTTTTAGGTAAATTGTCGGGACGTAATGCCTTTGGCACACGCTTGCGGGAATTGGGCTATGAATTGTCTGATCAGGAACTAAACGCGGCATTTGTGCGGTTTAAAGAGTTAGCTGACAAAAAACGGGAAATTAGTGATTGGGATCTCGAAGCCATTGTCAACGACGAAACCCACCATGTGCCCGAAGCCTTCAAGTTAGAACACGTCCAGGTGAGTTGTGGCAGCCAGTCAATTCCTACGGCCACGGTGACGATTTTAACCCCCGATGGTCGGGATCTGACCGATGCAGCGGTGGGCACAGGTCCCGTTGATGCGGTGTATAAAGCCCTAGACCGGATGATTGACGTGCCCTGTGAATTACTTGAGTTTTCGGTGCAGTCGGTCACCGCTGGCATTGATGCCCTTGGGGAAGTCTCGGTGCGCCTCAAACACGCCGAAGTTGGTACTTTTTCCGGTCATGCGGCTAATACGGATATTATTGTGGCGGCGGCACGGGCTTATATTAGCGCTCTGAATAAGCTCTATTTTGTCCTGTCGAACCCTAGCGGTAAACGTTATCCGATTGAAAGCATTTAGTTAGTCAAACAACGCACCAAATCAGAAGAGGCTCCCGTATTTGTAAATAAGGGGAGCCTCTTCTGATATTTTTTAGGATAAGATATTACAGCACGTTTTATCTAAACAATTTAGCCAATTTGCAGGCAGGATAACCACCCCACAAGGGCTTTATTTTTAATTAATTCACCTTACGCAGATAGAAAATGTGCCCTCATCCCCCAGCCCCTTCTCCCA
>JBAXSK010000441.1:0-1887 GCA_037130765.1 Pseudanabaena sp. ELA607 | reverse complement strand
GCTCATCTGTGTTTCTTGCTAGCTCTCTTGATATTGTACTTTTATGCCGATTCAATTGACGACTGATCTCCGTTATCGATAACTGCTCAATTACTCGCAGTTTATATATTTCACTTCTTTCTGTCGTGCTAAGATGCCTAAAGCTCATGAGGATATCCTGATTGCTGTTGTTATCTTCAGATTATCCTTTTGACTCCCTTTTTCCAAAGATCTCTAGGTGTTGCATTTCATCCTTGAATTGGTGCCTAAAGTATCAACTAGCAAATTGCTCTAAATTCTTAAATTGTTACTAATTATAGAAGGTATTAACTATGGGAATTAATTCTATGGCAACAGACATCGCCACTGTGATGCATGGGAGAACGTTTTGGCTCGTTAATGCCCATCTTCCGCTAGCTTTGCTTGATCAGACTTTAGGGAATTTTCCCTTAATTGAATTTGCTAATAATCAAGATGGTTTATGTTTAGCCAGTTTAGAGATTCAAAATGGCATATTGACCCAGATTTTACCTCAATCTGCGCTAATTAATCACCATGAGTCAAGCTCTGGAACCATTATCAATCAGCAACTTGGGACAACTCCAGTCTTAGACTTGCGCCGCCGTATTATTTTACCCTGTTTGATTGATGCCCACACCCATCTTGATAAAGGACATATTTGGGAATATGCCCCTAATCTTACGGGTACTTTTGCTGATGCTATTACCGCAGTGGTTAAGGCGCGTCAACATTCCCAATTATGGCATTATGAGAATCTCTATCGCCGCATGGAATTTGGTTTGCAGTGCAGTTATGCCCACGGAACGCAATTAATTCGCACCCATTTAGATTGCCCCGAAACAGGACTGGAAGTAGTTTTACAAGTGTTTCAAGATTTACGGCAAGCATGGCAAAATCGCCTCCTCTTGCAGCCGGTAAGCCTAACGAGTTTAGATTCATTTACAGGGGAGCAAGGTGAAAGAATTGCCGATCAATTTGCTGATTTAGGAGGAGTTCTCGGCGGTGTCGCATATATGAATCCCCAATTAGCATCGCAATTGCAACGGTTCTTTGAGCTAGCAGCGGCGCGGGGTATGGATGTGGATTTACACGTCGATGAAAATGATGATCCTAATTCTCAAGTTCTCGATCATGTGGCGCGAATTGTCTTAGAACTCAGAGGGTCAGGTAAATTCACCGGTAAAGTAACCTGTGGTCATTGTTGCAGTTTAGCTGTGCAAGACGAATTGACTGCATTCCAGACAATTAATTTAGTTAAGGAAGCCCAGATTAGTATTATCAGTTTGCCCTTATGTAATTTGTATCTCCAAGATCGATATGTACAAGATCGAGAAACGGAAAAACAATTACCGAAAACTCCATTTTGGCGGGGGGTAACTCGGATTCATGAATTACATCAAGCTGGTGTTCCCATTGCCCTAGCTAGTGATAACTGTCGCGATCCGTTTTATGGCTTTGGTGATCATGATTTATTGCAAGTTTTGGCTTGGGGTACACAAATTGCCCACCTTGATCGCCCCTATGGACAATGGATTAGCAGCATTACGCAAACCCCAGCAGCACTGCTAAATATGCCCCATTTAGGCAGATTTCATCAGGGGATGGCAGCGGATTTAATTCTATTTCGGGGACGGACTTATAGCGAACTCTTTTCTCGTTCTGAATCTGAACGACAAATTTTACGCCAAGGTAAGTTAATTACAGCCAAATTGCCAGACTATGAGAATCTAGACGATTTGATCTAAACAAAGTTACCCTAGACAGGCAAGATACCCGTCCCACAAGGATTTTACATTAATCATCTCTTGTTTGAATAGAATCTCTGCTGGTGAGAAATACTTAATAGGAAATCTCCACCATGACTGTTGCTTCCACTCGCTGATCACC
>JBAXSK010000440.1:0-1896 GCA_037130765.1 Pseudanabaena sp. ELA607 | reverse complement strand
TAAAGGCGATCGCTATTACTATGAGTCGTTAGTTCTAGGCGATCGCCGTTCAATTGTGTGTTTTGCTGTATTGCGATCTCAGGTTGATTTTTTACGAAATCGCGATATAAATGTTATGCTTGACGTAATACATAAAACTTGCCTATGCCTCAAAAATATAAAGATAAACGCACAGCCAAATTTGCTGCGGGTGAAAGAGTCAAAGAATTTCAGGCTTTTGAAAGGCAAGCATACAAACGTTTAGAAATTCTAGAAGCAGCACCTCATAAAGAATCGTTAATGGCTTTGCCAAGTAACCGTTTTGAGGCATTAGGTGGAGATAGAAAAGGGCAGTACAGCATCCGCATAAATGACAAATGGCGTATTTGCTTTGAGTGGACAGAAACGGAGAATCATCCATTTAATATCGAAATTGTCGATTATCACTAAAGGAGAAAACAACTATGGCAAGACCTGCAATTCACGCTGGCGAAATCTTAGCAGATGAGCTAGAAGAACTGGGAATTAGTGCGTCAGAACTAGCGCGATCGCTCCATATACCCACAAATCGGATTACGCAAATTCTCAAAGGACAAAGAGGTATTACTGCTGACACTGCCTTACGTCTAGGGCGATGGTTTGGCACTGGTGCAGAGCTATGGCTTAATTTGCAAAAAGCTTATGAGTTACGCCTAGCTGAGGAATTAGCGGGAGAAGAAATTCAAAAAACGATTCAGCCTCGTTCATCAAACAATCAGCAGTTAGTTCAAGTTTAGATCGCTATTACTATGAGTCGTGCTTTCTAAGCGATCGCATCAACAATCTATCTCATAAAGGCGATCGCTATTCCTGTGAGTCGTGACTTATAGCGATCGCTTCAACAGCTATCTCCTAAAGGCGATCGCTATTACCATGAGTCGTCATTTTTAGGCGATCTCATCAGCAATCAATCTCCTCAAGGCGATCGCTATTACCGTAAGTCGTGATTTCTAGGCGATCGCCTCAATTATCTATCTGCTAAAGGACTTGCCGTAGGCGATCGCTTAATAATTATTTGTCTTTGCGATCGCCAATAATCTTTCGGAACTGAAAATCGAAGTCGAGGATTTTTGTCTGCTAAATCTAGGCTAGAAACCACTCAATGAAGCCGACTTCACGATTGAGTATAACGCTAAGTTGAGCGGCAATCAACCAACTCAAACTCAGAACCGAGATCTCCCAATTGTCCGCTCCAACGCCGTGTTATGTACCTTCAATATTTTCACTTGAGGCAAATTTGGCGAATACTTCTGCTTCTGTCAAATTCAAGGTTTGATTAGCAAATTCATAGTAACTAGGTTTCATGTCTATAAAGATTTGCTCCTTAAACTCAAACTCAATGTCATTTTGAAAAAGACCTGCTGGCACAAAATATTCATTGGTAGCCGACAACTTGTAGAACATATGCGTACCGCATTCACTACAAAAAGCTCTTTCAGCCCATTCTGAGGACTTATACACTTTTAGTTTCTCAAAGCCATCTATCTGTACATCTGATCCGCAAGATACACCTAACGCTGGACTACCTCCCCATCGCCGACACATTCCGCAATGACAGGCATCTATACTTGTTTTATCTGGCGTTCTGATGGTTATTGAACCGCAAAGACACTTACCATCCATTTCTACTTCCTCTATTGATCATCACAGCCTGATTTGGTACATAACATAAAGTTTTAACGCAATTGCGGTTTAATTACTCTACTGAGGACAAAATACAGCAGATTTCTACTTTAAGTCAAGTGCGATCGCTATTACTGTGAGTCGTGATTTTTAGGCGATCGCATTAACAATCTATCTTCTAAAGGCGATCGCTAGTGCTGTGAGTCGTGAGTTCTAGGCGATCATATTAACAATCTATCTCCTAAAGGCGATCGC
>JBAXSK010000044.1:0-21377 GCA_037130765.1 Pseudanabaena sp. ELA607 | reverse complement strand
AAAAATGAAGTTTCATCTGAACAAAATCGCAAGTTTCCCACTTTTTGGGTTTTATTGGCGTTACTCGGAGGCGCAATGTTTTTACCTTTTACCCATCAAATTGGTGGCAAGGCTGAACTCAAAACTTCACGTGAACTACGCAGTTTTGTTCGTAATGAGCAGTCTATGCCCTGTACGATTAAGAAAGTATTTGTTACACTGGGTCAAAAAGTTAAGAAAGGTGATAATTTAGTCGAATTATCTTGTCGCGTACTTGATGAGAACATTATCAAAACGACGGACGACTTGATGCAAGCCAAAAAGTTGTTGGCAGAACTTAGAGTTAGAGTAATTAGTGCCAAGGCTGAATCTGAAAAGAAGAAAGCTGAAAGTCTATTAGCATTAAATGAAGCTATTCGCTCTAGTCAAGAGGAAGGCAGTACCGCACAAAGCCAACTTGTAAAGTTGAAAAAGGAAAAAGAGAGATTAGAAGTAATTGTCAACTCAGCAAAAGTGGAGTATGACCGTTTTCTGTCTTTAGCAAAGGAAGGGGCAGTGGCAACAAGAGATAGAGATCTTGCAACAAAAGCTTATGAAACAGCTAAGAAGGATGTTGAGGTAAAAGAATCAGAAATTTTAGCTTTGCAGAGTGGTCTTAGAGATCAAGCAGCAAAAACAAGAGATGTTGCTGAGTTGAGAATATTTGAAGCCGACAGAGCAAATGATGTGTATGAAGCTCACCTAGAAACTGTGAGGTTGACAGAAGTTATCACTAATTTAGAGAATCGGCTTCGTGAATATGAGACCAAGAAAAAGGGGCTAGTCTTGAAATCAGAACAGAATGGCACAGTGTATTCAAGGGATAATGTGGAATTTGATGTCTTAATCGGTAAGGAAATTCTGCCTTCTGATAAGCCAATTATGGAGATTGCTCTTACTGATCGGTTAGTTGCCAAGGTTCAAATCGATCATCGTGATTTTGAATTCGTCGAGAAAAATGAGAATGTGCAATTTCGTCCTGACCAAGCCAAAGATAGAATATACGAAGGAGTTGTTGAGCGAGAGCCAGTAAATAAGGAGATTGATGGTTCTAATACAACTAATCAATCAAACCTTACAGAGATTGATATTACAATTTATAATGACAGTCGTAATAATCCTAAACTTTCTCCTAATGCTACAGGATACGCCAAAATCAGATCTAAAAACATGTTCGTGTTTCAGAAAATTTATTTAGAATTCATCAAACTTGTTGACTCAAAGTTTCTATAAGTTACATATATGGGTTACAATCTTAACTCATTCGTTGACAGAGAATAACAACAATCATCTGGGATTGATCTAAGGTGGTAAGATAGACCTCCCTAGGAATTTACTCAAGAAATTTGCAAGATACTTTTAGGTTATGTCAGGTTACATTTCACCATTGCCATAATTCACCACAACTGACATCGATTTTTCTTCATCTCTAGAGCCATAATCCCTTACCTTTTTCCACCAAGCAGATCATCAATAGACTATGCAATTCATCGATCAGGTTAAAATTCAAGTCAAAGCCGGTAATGGTGGCGATGGCATTGTTGCTTTTCGGCGCGAAAAATATGTCCCGGCGGGCGGTCCGGCGGGCGGCAACGGTGGCGAAGGTGGTTCCGTAATCCTTGAGGCAACTACAGACCTACAAACCCTATTAGATTTTCGTTATGAAAATATTTTCAAGGGTGAACCAGGCGAGCGGGGCGGCCCCAAAAACATGACCGGCGCTAAGGGCAAAGATCGCCTCATCAAAGTGCCCTGCGGTACAATGATTATTGACGCAGAAACCAATGAAGTTTTAGCCGATTTGGTCAAGGTTGGTCAAACGGCGTGTGTGGCTCAGGGCGGTAAAGGTGGTTTAGGTAATCGCTATTTTTTGAGCAATTCTAACCGTGCGCCGGAATATGCTTTGCCCGGATTGGCTGGCGAAGAGCGGACTTTATTTCTAGAACTAAAGTTAATTGCTGATATTGGCATTATTGGTTTGCCTAATGCGGGTAAGTCTACCTTGATTTCCGTTTTGTCGTCAGCGCGTCCCAAGATTGCAGATTATCCTTTTACGACCCTCACCCCTAATTTAGGCGTGGTCTCAAAACCTTCGGGGGATGGGGTGGTCTTAGCTGATATTCCCGGACTAATTGAAGGCGCAGCGGAAGGCATTGGTTTAGGCCATGATTTCCTGCGCCATGTGGAACGGACGCGATTTCTGATCCATCTAGTGGACATTACCCAAGAGGATCCCCTTGCCGCCTATGAAGTGATTCAGCACGAGCTAGCAGCCTATGATCTCGATTTAGCCGATAAGCCACAAATTCTGGTTTTAAATAAAATTGATGCTGTTTTACCAGAAGATGCTGAATTGATTGCCCAACAATTTGCAGAACCGCCGTTATTGATTTCAGCCGCAGCCAAGAAAAATCTCGATCAATTGAAACAAGCTATGTGGCAAATGTTGGATGAAATCGAAGCTCAAGAAGCATTAGCTGCCGAATCTGACCGTATTGAAGGGTTAGATTTAGTGATTTTAGATGATGATATTTGAGGTGTACTCAATCAAATTAAGAGTGGCATAGCTTGAAAGAAATAAGTAGCACCAACCTGCTAGGAAAAGAAGCAAATGACAGATAATCAATCGCTCTTAATGTGCCAAAATAATTTTAAATGACCATATTTCAGGATAATATCATTACTACAAATCTGAGCCTGTTAACATTCCCAAGATTATGGTAATGGTTAGAGAGTTAGAGAGAATTTATCCTCAGATAATGCCTTGTTAGCAGTCTGTTTACCATAGATACATGCTAGATTCTTTGTTTAGTATTTTTAGTTGAAAATATTGCTTACACTCAGTCTGAGCAATTCCATAACATATATGTAATGGCAATAAATGCTCTTCTCTTGGGTGGCAAAAGCGTGCAGAGGGAGCTTTCTCCCAATTAACCAATCGTAGTCTGCGCTCTTTTTCGGCTATATTTGTGGTGCTGCATGTTTCTACTAACCACGATTCAAAAGATTTATTCTGTGACTTTGACTCGCTCGTTTCAGGCGCAAAGAACTGTTTCATGTTGTGAAAAGAAAACCCCGAACCAATAACCAATAGATTGTCCCAATCTAGATCGTGAAGAGATTCTCCAATCTCAATGTGCATTTCTGGGTTCAAATTGTTGAGAAGCGAAAGTTGAACACATGGTATATTCGCATCAGGAAACATGATTTTCAAGGGGATAAACACTCCATGATCGAATCCACGTTCTTGATCCAGATTAGCTTGAATCCCTGTTTTTCTTAATTGCCTGTAAATTTTTTCTGCTAATTCCGGCTTCCCCGAACAGGGATATTCTATCTGATATGACTCTTCAGGAAACCCATAATAGTCATAAATTAGTGACGGATTATCACCAGCCGTTATCGTCGGTACACTTTCCTCCCAGTGAGCGCTGATCACAAGAATAGCCGAAGGTTTATTGATTTTATCCGAAATGGCTCTTAAGCAATCAACCATCTCTAAATGTAACTTATCGCCGAGAAGTGGCATCGGTCCGCCACCATGAGAGAGGAAGAGAACTTGATGATTCTTCATCTTGGGCTACCTCTGAGTATTATCTGCTAACTATTGTATTAGACAGAAAATTTCTGTCTAGTACGACTATAGGCGATGTAGGCTGAATGTCAAGTTTCGCGTGTTAGTCCGATAACCAACGTATTATCCAGAGCATATTATACCCCGAACCAAGTTTTGAGCGAATTAAGGAAAGTAGAGATGGGATACAATCGAAACAGGTAAGATGTTCTCAATCCCAATCATCCCAATCATCATTTCGTTTGTCCTAGGGAATAGTTTACTCCATAGCTCCAAATCAATAACCGCAGCCACAAGCGGGGATTTTTTGGCTCTAACCAACTCTGACATGAGCGCAACCAAGCCGGTAACCATTGCCCAGCAATCCCTTGCACTAAAGAAGCACGGGTAAACGCAAGATAACTGAGCAGCCATCGCAGCATATCTTGCGTTCCTGCCATTTCCCAAATCCAAACCACTAGCAAAGGATTCTTAATTGCCGCAATAATGGCTAAGCGATTGAACATCCACCAAGTCAGTTTATCTTTGATGAAGCGATCTGCCACTGGTTCCGGTTGCTCGGCTAATACACCAAAGAAGGTATTGAGCATGGAGTTAATCCGCTCTGGAGGCAGATGTTTGCCCGTAGGAACCATCATTCCTCTAGAAAATAGCCATGTTACCGCGACATTGCTCTGATAAGCATTAATTTGATTCAAATCCGCTGCTGTGAGTAAATCATGTTTGAGAGCAGTATCGAGAATTGTAGTTAAACGCGGTAAATTACGCACTAGGGAACCGAAGCCTGTAAAAACTAAAGGAGATTGTAAAGCAGCGGCATCACCAATAGCTAGAATACGGTCAAAAGCACACTGGCGCGATGTTTCACCTAAGCTATATTGTCCCGTAATATAGCCGAAAGTGGGCTTCTTCCATTTTAATTGCTGCACATCACAGCGACGATATTCCGGTAAAATAGTGAAAAAGTCTTCATACATATCTAATAGCGAACCTGGGTTTTCAGGATGAATTTGATGATAATGGAACAGATAAATTGCCACTTCATCACCTTCACCAGGGAATAGTTCCCAAATTAATTGCCGCCCTCGCGAAATATCACCGTGGGTAAACAGCACATCCCCATAACGCTGATCCCATACCCCCCGATCAAAGCCTTCTACTACTGCGCCGACAGTAGGGCAAACGCTATCAAAAGCTTGCCCATCATTGATTTGTTGGGCGATACGCGATGCAGAACCCATCGCATCAATAATTAAACGCCCTGTGATCACCCGTTCCGTTTTAGTGGGTAAATGTTGTCCGTAAACTGTGACTTGCTGCTGATTCACCACCACTTTTTGGAATTCCGTTTCGTCGAGGATGGTTGCGCCATATTCCGCTAGTTTTGTACCACAGAGTTCTAAAATACGACTGGTGTTGATGGCAATATTTAAAACTGTGGGAGTGCGTAATACGGCGGATTTAAGGTGGGGCGGATTATTGCCGTCAAAAAATTTGTTAAACCCGTCGGCATATTCAGCAGTAATCATGCTCTCAAATTCCGCTGTGGTGAATAAGCCAAAATCAATTAAGTTCTGAAATTCCTGCCGTGAGATATTCCATTCGCGATTCATCCGCCCAAAGGGAATGCGTTCAATCACACATACCCGATAGCCTAATTTTGCCATCATTGCGGCGTGAATTGCCCCTAGTGCGCCACCGAGATAAACAATATCATATTCTGTTTTGGAAGTAACTTCTGTTGAGTCATTAAAGACCACTTGAGCCGGAGCTTGGGGATTTTGCACATTTTCGCGCCATCGTTTTTCCCACCAGTAAGCCCGTTGCAAATCATAAGCACCATTGGGCATCTGCTGAAAGTATTGCACCGTCAGGGGATAGTCTGGGGCTAAGGCGGTAAATATATCTTTCCCTGCTATTTCTGGTAATTGCGGATAGTGATATGGGAAGGCTTCTCGAATTGCGGCGGTAAGGTGCTGGATAAATTTCGCTTCGTCAGCAGGGGCGGTTTCACTCCAACGGAAAGCTTTGAGATAGGTAGTGCGCTGCAATGTCCAGACAAATACTGATACCTGTCCTGTGGTTTGGTTCGGGTTTTCCCAAAGAATACCGTGTTTACTGACATGGGTTTGACCCGATGGCGCTACATAGTTTTTTTGGAGCCATGTTTTGACGGCAGTTACATCGGGGGTGGGAATTTCCAAATATAAAAGTTGCTGCATAGGATATAAAGGGAATGTTAGGAGAATGTTAGGGCAAATCTAGGAATAATTTAAGAACAATTTAGAGGCACTATTACGGAACTTAACACCAGTCACAGCTAGTCTTCTGAGAACTAATCTCTGCTAAGTTAATCTCTGGTAAATCTTGTCACGGTAAAGAGAAGCTATTTTTTAGGAGCTTGTTTATTATCTGGTAACTTCACAAATACCCGCTCTCCTGATTCCACACCGCTGATAATTTGAGTTCGGTTGTCAATCGTACTACCAATAATCACCGGACGGAAAATCGGTTTACCCGCACGATCGGGAATCAGTAAGCCAGTTTTGCCATCTTGGGTAATAATCGCTACCGTCGGCACTAGTAAAGCATTGTCAATCACTTTACCCACGAAACGTAAGTCAATATTCATCCCAGATTGCAATGTATCCGCACCGGTTTCTAAACTAATTCGCACTTGGAAAGAAGTTACATTTTGTTCCACTACGGCTTCAGGGGCAATCAAGCGCACTTTGCCACGAAAAGTCTTACCCGGAAAAGCATCGGCTAATACTTCTACCACCTGCCCAGCTTGAATTTGTTGAATATCAGTTTCTGGAACCTTAGCCAAAACTTCTAAACCACTGGCAATGGCGACAATGGAAGTAGAAGTAGCTGAATTAGTCGCTGAAGCAGAAGTTGTTGGCGTAACGAATGCCCCCGGATTACTATATTTTTGGGTGATAATGCCATCGAAAGGAGCGCGAATAATGGTATCTTCTATTTGTACCTCAACGTTTTGCACCTGAGCCATCCCTTGGACTAACTGCGCCTCAGCCGCTGCAATATCTTCAACTCGCGCCCCATTGCGTAACTGTTCGAGATTTCTGACCGCTTCGAGTACACTGGCTTGAGCCGCCGCCACATCAGCTTGGGTATTACGATCATCAGTAATTGATTCATCCAAACGATCCCGAGAAACTGCTCCTTCATTTTGCAATTGTGTAAATCTTTCGCGACGAATTTGCGCTAGAGCTTGCCGCGATTGGGCAGACTGTAACCGTCCCTGAGCCGCTGCCAACCGTGCTTCTGCGGCGGCAATTTCTTCCGGTCGATTACCATTGCGCAGTTTGATTAAATTAGCTTCTAATACGCCAACATTAGCCCGCGCCTGATTAAACTGGGGTATCAAATTGCTATTGTCCATGCGAGCAATAACTTGTCCCTTTTTGACTCGTACCCCCTGCTCCACAGACAATTCCATTAACTTGCCCGCTTGTTTAGGACTGAGGTTGACGGTTTGAATGGGAACAATCGTACCACTGGCACGAATCTTGAGCGGTACTCGTTCCGCCACCACAGCGACGGTATCATTATCCAGATTAGCCTTATTATTCCCACTGGAACTGAGTAAACGGAAGGCTAAAGCACCACCGCCAAGGGTCACAATCACAATCAATACAATAGTCAGAATCTTGGGGCCACGATTTTGCGGCAGACCCGGTTTAGGCAAATTACTGGTTTGATTATGCGTACCTGTCACATTGGGGTTGGTAGATTGTATCTCAGTTGCGTCACCGCTGCTTTTAGGTTTAGGTACTTCAAGCTGTTTACTCAAATTTTTGCCCAGAAATGGAATTTCCATGAGTTATGCTGCGTTATAATGTATCGAATCTTTTGGTGAAGTTCGTGATTTAATTGCCTTAATATGGGGTAATCAAATCATGAATTAGGGAATTAAAGAAGCACAAGTCTAAGGATTTTTACATTTCAAATAGAAGGCTTCACACAGAATCAATTTTGCACTGGGGATGGTTCATGAAATGACTCAGGAAAATAATTTTTTCAGACTAAAATACCAAGGCTAATACCAAGGTGGCAGAATACATCACCGGATCTTTCACTGGTACGAGATAGACTATGGGGGCAAAATGCCTAACCCACAACGATTTGATCATTAATATCTATCTCCAAGCCAACTGAAAAATGCTGTATCACCTTGATATTAACAATTGATATTCACCATTAGTCAAATGAGAAAAAGCTGATCGATGGTAACTCTTATTGCCCAGCCGGTAAATTTAAAGGAATGGGCTGTCCTTGTTGATCTGGCTGGCTTTGGGCTGGCTGGCTTTGGGTTTGCGGGGCGGCAACTGGTTTAACGGTTTCTGAAGATACAGGGCTAACCAACTTAATGCCTAACAAAATGGTCAAAGTGAGAAATGAGGCGACCAGAAACCAAGTGACGCGATTGAGGGTATTTTCGGCGCTTTTGGTGCTAGAAAATAATTGGGCTTGACCACTGAAACCAGCTAATCCATCACCTTTAGGACTATGGAGCAAGACTAATACCATCAGGCAAACGCCAACAACTGACCAAATAATTTTTAAGGTTTCGTACATGGTTACTTCAGGACTAGAGGGGAATGAATAGGTTGATGCTGGTTTAATCCTAGCAAAAAGCTGTGGTCAATCGCGATCCCAATCACGATCCGTTGGTTGTGACAAATACTATTACAGCTATTGTTGATTGGGTGGGGCGCAAATATTAACTATAAAATCTCATTACAAAATGTTTGTGGGGCGGGCATCTTGCCTGCCTATACTTTTGCATCTCCGATATAGATTCAACGGTCTAGCATTCTATGATTACTGTAAATAATTTTGGTAAATCTTCAGTTGCTAAAGTGCTTTTAGTTGTTTGAGTCTTTGCTCGACATTAGCCTTGAGTTGGGCTGATTTAGCGGTAACGGTTGTGCCAGCGGGAATTTGTTCGAGATGATTACGCATGGCTAAAAGACGGACCACAGCTTGGCTGCGATCAATTCTAGCTGGTGCATCGGCGGGTAAATCCACTCGAAGTTGGTTTAAATCCTGCTGCACTTGATTGAATTTTTCCGTCGCGGTTTTTTCTTCCTGTAGTCGCCGCCGCACCTCGGCTAAATTTGCCTTGTAAGTAGCCAGCAGCTTCTGTACTTCCACATAGGTTTGGGGCGTATCTTTGAGGGTTTTAGCATCAATGGTTTCCAGTTGTTTAATTGCCTCTAGCCATAGTTGCTCTGCCTCACCCCATCGCGCCACTGCATGGGGCGGATTTTTCACTGTGGCGCTAGCCCGTTTAGCAAACTCTTCGGCTCCGGCGGTAAACATATCGGCAGTATTACGACTGGCCTGCACCCCCACCACTTGGGCAAATTCTTGATTAGCAATGGCTTGTTTTTGGGCAGCGGTACGACCCGCCAGAGTTTGCGGCGGAATTTGCGTCATTTGGGCAATGGCATTACGCCAAGTTTGCTGGGCGGCTTGTTTCTCTGGCAACGTGGCGAGCTGTTGATATTGCCCCTTAGCTTGCCGAATTGTATTTTCAGCCTCTTGCAGCAGTTTTTGGGCTGTGCGCTCTTGGGACAACCGTGCTTCTAAATTGCCCACTTTCACCCTAGCCTGTTGTAGCCCGTAGGGAGAAAAATATGAGTTATACCACCAGTGATAGGTATAGCCATAGCGATCCCAATCTTGGCTAAAAGTTAACGGAATCGCATCAAGATTTTGTTTGGCTTGGATTAAACTTTGTTCCCCTAAGTCAAAATCCGCTGGACTAGTGGGAGTTTCAATCAATTGCCGTGCTTTTTCGGTCGCAGCATAGGCACTTTTAAAATGATTTTCAAAGGAAAGATAAGTGGGAATGAGCAAAAATGGCGCATATTGGGATACTGACTGCCGCCACACCGGAACCGGTAAATTAGCCACTGCCACAATTGCCGCCGGTACACCCACCAAAAAAAAGCCCCACACACATCCGCGCCACAACCAACGCCCCGCCGCTTTAGTCTGACTAACCGCATGATCGATATAGTTTGTCTTTAAGCCTTGGGCATTGATAGCGGACGATGCTGGAGGTGGCGTTACCAAAGCACCACTGACATCTGGCTGCTGCTGCTGCTGCTGCATTGGTTGGGGCGACTGCGTTGAGTTTACCGGTTGCGCTTCGACATTTACCGTAGTCTGACTGGGGGGAACGGTCGGCGACTGGGGGCGAAAAAGCGGATCAAGAATACCCATAAGTAATGCCTAGAAATAATGCTGATAAATATTGCTTAGAAATGTTGCCTAGAAACGGTATCCGTGTTGCAAAGGATGTTTTTTAGCTTAAATTTTGATTTTCCCAAGAGCAAATTATAGCCGGGCAGATTTGGCGAAGATTTAATAGTTTGATTTAAGATTATTTTGGCTTTAGGCAATCCATTCAATGTTAGATTTCTGATTGAAATCAATTCTTGAAATGAAATTAACCAATTTAATCACTACTGCGTTAATTTACCCATAATGTACCCACTAAAATTAATTTAACTATCTTTACCCCAACCTAATGTCTAACAAAGAAGTGATCCGTGCTGCTGATGCTCCTACCCCAGTGGGCCCCTACAATCAAGCCATTGCCGTACCTGCTGGCAGCAAACTAATTTTTCTGGCTGGTCAAGTAGCCATTAACCCCACCTCTGGTAAAATCGAAGCTGCTGGAGTTGAAGCCCAAACCGAGCAAGTGATTCAAAATATTAAAGCAGTTTTAGCTGCTGCTGGCGCTGACTTAAGCCATGTGGTCAAAACTACGGTATTTTTAGCAAATATGGCTGATTTCCCCACCATGAATAGCATTTATAGCAAGTATTTTCTAGATCCCGCCCCAGCCCGTTCCACCATTCAAGTAGCCCGTTTACCCCTTGATGCCTTGGTGGAAATTGAATGCACTGCGGCCTTAAATTAATCAGTTTAAATTAACCAGACGGAATATCTGCAATTACATATCAAAACTATCGGGTGAGTTGCTTGGCTTAACTGATAGTTTTGATTCATATTTAGAAGCCTTATTCGTTTATTTGCCTCCTTTATTGTTGCATCTTTAACTAAAACAACTATAACAATAGATTCTTCCGTTCCTATAAAATTCGCTTCCATGAAATCGGAATTCATCTCGTATGCAATGGTATTAATCTATGGTTTTTCCTGAATCTGCGTCTTCCTATCAACGCCCCAAACGTGGTAAGCATAAAATTTTTATTGGCATGGCTCCCGGGGTGGGTAAAACCTACAAAATGCTTGAGGAGGCTCATCAGCAAAAACGTGAAGGCATTGATGTGGTGATTGGTTTTCTAGAAACCCACGGCAGAAAAGAAACTGCCGCTATGGCCCAAGGACTAGAAGAGGTTCCTCGTAGCATAATTGAAGGAAAAATCAATTTAACTGAAATGGATGTGCCAGGGATTTTAGCACGCAGTCCACAATTGGTTTTAGTGGATGAATTAGCTCATACCAACGTACCCAATTCAGTCAGGGAAAAACGTTATCAGGATGTGGAAGTACTGCTTAATGAAGGGATTAACGTCTGTTCAACGGTAAATATCCAACATTTAGAGAGCCTTAATGATACCATCGCCCGCATTACTGGGGTAGTGGTGCGCGAAAGAATTCCTGATCGCTTTTTAGAAGAAGCTGATGCGGTGGTTTTAATTGATGTAACACCGGAAACCTTGGAAGAACGCCTCCGAGAAGGGAAAATTTATGGTGTAGAGAAGGTGCAACAATCTCTCTTAAACTTTTTTCAACACAAAAATTTGATTGCTTTAAGAGAATTAGCTTTAAGGGAGGTGGCAGACACCATTGAAGAAGAGAATAAAGGAGTTAATGGCAGTGGACAAGTTTGTAATATTCATGAGCGGGTTTTAGTTTGTGTTTCTACCTATCCCAAATCTTTACAACTATTAAGGCGCGGTGCAAGGATTTCTAGTTATATGAATGCGAAACTATATGTTCTATTTGTGGATCATCCTGACTATTTTTTAACTAAGGAAGAGAGTCTCCATGTGGAACATTGTGAGCGAATTTGTCGCGAGTTTAAGGGGGAGTTTTTGCGTGTGAGAGGACAAAATGTGACCAAAATTATTGCTGACGTAGCCAGAAATTATCATATTACTCAGATAGTTCTAGGTGAGAGTAAACAATCTTTTTGGGATCGTCTTTGGCATGGTTCTTTTATGCAGCGAGTGATGACTAATTTACATGGACAGCAAATTGATTTACACATTATTTCTACGGACAAATAAATGATGATGCCGTTATTAAGTTGTGCTATCCAATCAAAAACAACTAGATTTTATACTTGCCCTTAAAATATTTTGACTAACTACTTAGACCGATCAAAGCACGAATTTGATCGGCAATTTCTTGATGATAAGTTGCGGCAATAGCTTGATTTTCTGATTTGCAATCATAGGAACTTTGACTTAAAGTAAATTCCTTTCCTGATGTTAAGGCTAGATAAAGCTCTGTACATTCAAAGGAAGTAAAATCACCATCATAATGTTGTTCCACGCTAATATTTTTAATCTGACTAAAATCAATTTCTAATTTAGTTTGTTTGCCAAATAAATTAGTTTTAATTTGCGTTATTTGCCGTTTTTTGCCATCAAAATGCCACACTATAAAACATGGCTCATAAAAAATATAAATGCAATAGATAATGTAAAAAAATATGCCGATGGGTAAACCAAAAATCAAGGCATAATGGGCGGCATAGGCTAGATTCTGGCTTGTGGCAAGGCTAGGCACAAGATAAAACACAGTTATGTAGCCAATGACAATCCAACCTAACCAAACTGCCGTGGCAAAGGTATTATCGCGCCATTTTTTACGCCCATGATTAATAGCTTCTAATTTTCCCCAGTTACCCACCCGAAATTCTAATATTAAATCACTTTCATGAATCAGTTGCAGTTCTAATTCATGATCTCCACAAGGTTGGCGGATACGCATATTTAGCCTGTATTGATTACGATGTTGGATGTTAACTACTTTGGACGCATAGGATCTGTATCATCGATATGGATTTGTATCGTTAGGCAACCTTGAAAGATTTATGGGGAAGCATAATCCTAACATCTATCGATAATGGCAAAGTGAAGAAGTTAATAGGTAATCGCCTTCAGCAAACCCTTTAACAGATAGATTTATGATGCGATCACCTAAAAATCACGACTTACGGTAATAGCGATCGCCTTCAGCAAACCTATAGAAAATATATCGTTAAAGCGTTGAAGTGATCGCGCTTGACTTAAAGTAGAAACCTGCGGTATTTTGCCCTTAGTAAAGTAATTAAACCGCAATTGCGTTACAACTTCAAGTTAGGTCGCCATGAAAAAGTTCACGCTTGGATTCATCGTTGGAGTTGCCGTCGCGGCTCTTGTTCTTGTGCCACTTCTTCTGACGGAGAGCCGCAACAAATACGAGTTCGGGCGAAATAACGGGATAATCTCGGCGCGTGTGGAGGTAGCCGATGCATTGGGAAAAGAGTTCGGACAGTACGACGGTCACTCGCCTTACAAAGTTTTGTTCTCCATTAAGACGACGGATGTCATTTCGGTTGAGACAAACGGAATCAAGACGGTTAGGATCATTCCGTGAAGCGGTCTGAGAGGTGATCGGCGATAGCGAAGCATAAGTAATTGATAAGCGATCGCACTCTAAAAAGTAACAAGTCATTTGAGACTAATTGCGTTTTGAAGATAGAGATCGCAATACCGCAAAACCTTTAACAGATAGATAATTTGGGCGATCGCCTAGAAGTCACGACTCATAGGAATAGCGATCGCCTTTAGAAGATAGATTGTTGGTGCGATCGCAACTGAATTAAAGTAAAATTTGTAGTGATTTGTTCTTAAGCGCCAAAAACAATCTATAATTGATCTCTAAATTTTAAATTGATAGTCTTTGAAATAGCTTTCAATGTTTACGCACAGGTTTCTCCCTAAATCTACCCAAAGACTAATTCTGCGTAGATTTATCGATCAGGATCTAGAACGGTTTCTTGATTATCGTCAAGATCCTCAAGTTGCTCAATTTCAGGGTTGGTCAGGCTTCTCCCATAGTGAAGCACAATCTTTTATTAAAGAAATGCATACTGAAGAAATTGGGAAGCTAGGAGCATGGTTTCAAATTGCGATCGCACACAAGCAATCCAACTTACTCCTTGGTGATATCGGGATGCAGATTTATGCTAAAAATCCAACAATCGTAGAAATTGGCTTTACTTTGGGTCGTGAAGAACAAGGTAAAGGATACGCACAAGAAGCTGTTCAAGCTCTGATTAATTCACTGTTTGAGCTTGGAAATATCGTCAAGATCGTCGGTATAACTGACATACGAAATGAACCATCCGTCAATCTGCTTAGACGTTTGGGGATGAAATTATTGCGATCAGATGAGGTCGTGTTCAAAGGTGAGGTGTGCATTGAGCAAACTTTTGAATTAGACAGAAAAGATCAATTACTTCAAAAAACTCGGTGAACAATGAAAAAATTAGAACAATATTGGCAGTCATATATAGAAAAGTGTCCGAATAGTTCATCTACTTCTGAGAGTTATGAGGCTCATCAATTTGGTGATTCTTCTGCTTTGGCAGATAAACTTGGAGCCTTAATTCTAGAGGGAGTTAAGACGGCAACTTGTTCAGCTTTATGGGAATGGGAAGCAGAGGAAATCGCTCTCCCTAAAGTGGGATCTAAAACAATTGTTTTGGATGGTGATAATAACCCACTTTGTATTATTGAAACTGTAGATGTAGAGATTCGAGCATTTTGTAAAGTGGACACAGAGTTCGCCTACAAAGAGGGTGAGGATGACCGATCTCTAGACTCTTGGAGAAGGGGACATTGGAAGTATTTCTCGCGAGTATTGCCTGACATTGGTAAGCAGTCAAACTCTGAGATGCTTATAGTTTGTGAATGTTTTCGCGTTGTGTATAGGTAGGTAAGCACTTATCAATGTGACGTATGCTAACAATGCTCATGCACATCTATTACACCAAGAGTAAATGTTGGTACGATCGCCTAAAACTCACGACTCACAGTAATAGCGATCGCTTTTAGAAGGTAGATTGTTGAGGCGATCGCCTAATTTGGGGGAGTTGTAATGAGTTGGGGATTGATGTGCCATTATAATTTAGGTAATAGGTAATATGAATACTCAGTTGTTGGTTTCTTCTTCTCATCTGTACGATGATTTTATGCGGCGGGTCATTGGTTTGAGTCAACAAGCAAATTTTTCATTAACTGGTTCAATTAAGGATTATTTGACTATGAATTATCGGCTTAAGTTAGAGCAAATCGATAAGCTAAAGGCTTGGTTAGATGGCTTCAGACCGTTGGAACCGATGGTCGTCGCTGAACTCAAAAAGCTCTATGATGTGCGCTTTACTTATAACTCGAATGCGATCGAGGGTAATACGTTAACTCAGAGTGAAACGGAATTAGTTTTAACAAAGGGGATTACGGTGGGGGGCAAAACCCTTGATGAACATTTAGAGGTGATCGGGCATAAGGATGCGATCGATTATGTTGAAGGGTTAGCCCAAAGAGATACGGAAATTAATGAATGGGAAATTAGGCAAATTCACAATTTGATTCTCCGCAAAATTAACCCTGATGAGGCGGGGCGTTATCGCACTCTGGATGTGATGGCGGCTGGTACAAATTATCGTTATCCTCCTCATTATTTACTGTCTCAATTAATGGGAGATTTTATGATCTGGCTAAATTCGGAATCGGCTTTAAGTCTCCATCCACTCGAATATGCGGCGATCGCGCATTATCGGTTTGTCTCTATTCATCCTTTTCGCGATGGGAATGGTCGAACGGCTAGGTTATTAATGAATTTGCTGTTAATTCGGGCGGGCTATCCGATTGTGGTGATTGATAACCAAGTCCGCAATGATTATATTAATGCTTTGGCTCATGGGCAGCAAAATCAGGATGATTTGAGCCAGCTTTATGGGTTGATTTTTGATGCGGCGATTAATTCTCTTGTGGAGGTTTTGAGGTTGTTGGTGACTGCTGGTGGTAGCAGGGGGAAGGGGGAGGGTTTTTATCGGGAGATTACTGATTTTTTGGGTAATGGGTAATAATATAATAAGAGTATTCCCTACTCCCCAAAAATCAACGCTTATAGTAACTTTGCAAATCAACTTAGGATGATCACAACAATGAACATAACTTTAACGCCCGATCAAGAAAACCTTGTGCAGTCTAAAATTTCAACTGGTAAATATCGATCTATGCAGGAAGTTATTGAAATTGCGCTACTTTTATTTGATGAATATGAACAAGCAGAAAGTGAGTGGAGTCTTTCTGTTAAAGAAAAGATTCAAGCTGCGATCGCTATATCGGAGCAAGTGCCGCCTGTTGATGGGGAAAGTTTTATTTCGGGAGGGTCACAAATGAAATCTCAATCTAACATGGCAGTTCATCCGATTAATCAATTGGCGGGAAAAGTAGAGGCTTTTAGAAAGGTTAATGCTGTGGCTTGGCAGCAGCAAGTTAGGAGTGAGTGGAATAAAACTAAATCAGATTTTACTTTGATTGAGGAGTAAGAAATTTTGTAAGGAGTTTTAATTTATGGACACGATGATCCAATTTACCGCTAAGGTGGTGCAAGGCAAAATTGTTATTCCTGATGAGTATATGAGTGTGGTTGGCAATGATGTAATTGAAGTAACTATCAAACCTAGGTCGTCTAGACTGATGGATCGTCTTGCTGAAAAACCTTTAACAGCAATTGGTTGGCGTGATTTGTCAAGGGATGAGATTCATGAACGATTCTAGCTTAACTATTATCAATCCGTTTTTAAAAGTGGGGAATAGGTAATGGGTAATAGGTTGAAGAAAAATGTGCCTGTGTTGATGTTTTCTCAGTTTGATGGTCTTTATGATGAGTTTGGGATTAAGGTTGCTTTATGAGTAAGAAAAAGGACTCAAGATATTATTCAATTGGCAAACTTTGCCAAATAATTGATTGTAAAAATAGAACACCTCCCTACGTTAATTCGTCAGAGTATTTGGTTGTAAGAACAAGCAACGTTCGTGGTGGTTTATTAATACTAGAAGACATTAAATATACAACTGAAGAAGGATTTATTGAATGGACAAAAAGGGGGATTCCTAGATATGGAGATGTATTATTTACCCGTGAAGCACCAGTTGGAGAAAGTTGTTTAATTCCTCCAAATCTAAAAATTTGTATGGGTCAAAGAATGGTTCTTTTTCATCCTAACAACGACTTAATTAGTCCTCAATTTTTATCTTTTTATTTAATAACAAAACAGTTTAGACGTGAAATATATCAACATGTAATTGGCTCGACAGTCACAAGAATTAATGTTGACGACATTTCAAAAATAAAAATATTTTGTCCCCCGATCGCTGAACAGGAAAAGATAGCAAGTTTTTTGGGAGCAGTAGATACCCGCATCAGCCAGCTACGCCGCAAGCACGAACTCCTGCAAACCTATAAACGGGGGGTAATGCAGAAAATCTTTTCTCAACAAATTCGCTTTAAGTGCGATGACGGTAAGCCGTTTCCTGATTGGGAGAAAAAGAGATTGGAATCAATATTTTCGGAATTTAAAAGTGGTTACAATATTACTTCTGATGAATTGGCTGAATCTGGAAGCTATCCAGTATTTGGTGGGAATGGAATAAGAGGATATTCAGAAAAGTTTACACATGAAGGATTTTATTTTTTAATTGGCAGACAAGGTGCGCTATGCGGAAATATTCATCGAAGTTATGGAAAAGCGTATATTTCAGAACATGCAATAGCTTGCAAAGCCAATGATACATCTGATACTGAATGGTTAGCTCAGAGACTTGATTACTATAATCTCAATAAACTGTCAGAGTCTTCGGCTCAGCCGGGACTTGCAGTGAACAAGTTATTGCGATTCAAGCTGCTGACTCCGTGCAAAAAAGAACAAGAAAAAATAGCTAATTTCTTGACGGCGATTGATCAAAAGATTGAAGCCGTTGCCAAACAAATCAAATTAACCGAACAATTCAAAAAAGGCTTATTACAAAAAATGTTTGTGTAATGTTTGCCGTTTATCGCTGCTGCTTGGTGATCAATTACAATCGTAGAAAGTCACGATCAATAAAACTCATTTAAAAAGCACCTATGAAAACCATGATCGAAATTGATAACTCCCTCATCACCAACGCGCTCCAAGTGACAGGGCTAACAGCACAACAAGAAGTTATCGAACTAGCACTTAACCTCTTGATTCAAATGAAAACCCAAGAAAACCTGCGATCGCTACGGGGCAAACTCGCTTGGGATGGCGACCTCAACTATATGAGAACCAACATAGAATAACAAACCCATGATTATCGTTGATTCCAGCGTTTGGATTGACTACTTCAAAGGACAGTCCACTCCACAAACCGATCACCTTGACCACCTCCTCACCACCCAACCGATTGCGATCGGTAATCTTATCCTCACCGAAGTTCTCCAAGGATTTCGCCAAGATTCCGACTATGACACCGCCAAAGAACTACTAACAAAGCTCACCATTTTTAACCTACTCGAAGCCGATCTCGCCATAAAAAGCGCCGAAAACTTTCGCACCCTGAGAAAGCAAGGCATCACAGTACGCAAAACAATAGATGTCATTATTGCCGCCTTCTGCATCGAAAACAATCACGAACTTCTATTTGCTGATCGAGACTTTCTTCCATTTGTCGAGCATCTTCATCTCAAATCTATTTTCTAAGTTGGACTGCTAAAAATCCTCTGTCAAATTAGTACAATACAACAATCCTAGACAAGTCATGAAAACCCAAAGCTCATTACCCACTACCTAAGAACATGATTGCAGCCAAAGAAAACTCCCCGCAAATGACCCCAGAAGAATACTTTGCATGGGAAGAAAAGCAACTAGAAAAACACGAACTGATCAACGGTCAAGTTTACGCCATGAGCGGCGGTAGCGTTAATCATGGTCGTCTTGCCATCAGACTTACTGCCATGTTTGATAGTCACTTAGAAAACACCAGTTGCATAGCAGGCAATTCTGACATCAAAATTAATATTGTTGCAACCAAAAACTATACCTACCCCGATGCCAGCGTCACCTGCGACGATCGCGACAAAACCACCCCAAATCATTTCACCTATCCCTGCCTCATCGTTGAAGTTCTATCTCCCAGCACTGAGACATACGATCGCAGTGGCAAATTTAGACTGTACCGCAAAAATCCCAACTTACAAGACTACTTGTTAGTTAGTTCCACTAGCATTGAAATGGATTTGTATCACAAAAACGAATCAGGAGATTGGTTAATTATTAACTACCAAGAAGGCGACACCATCGAACTCAAAAGCATCAATCTAAGATTTCCCATTGAGCAAATCTATCGTAACCTCGATCTCACCGAAGTAATAGATAATGGGGAATAGGGAATAGAATAAAAGCATTACCCATTACCTATTACCTATTACCTATTACCTAATCAACAAAGGAAAAACCCATGTTAACCCTAGAAATGGCAATCCAAAAAATCCAACAATTCCCTCCTGAACAGCGCAATAAGGTTATTGAATTTATCGAGTTTATCGAATATCAAACCAATAAAAAAACTTTAAAGCCGATTGACACAAAATCACAGAAGATATCTTTTACAGAAGCAGCCCAAGAGTTTGTTGGTTGCTTAGATAGCGATATTGAAGATCTTTCCCACAACCCTCAACATCTCAAAGGCTTCGGAGAATGATGAATAACCCCATTATTTTAGATACTGGAGTTTTAATTGCCTTTCTGATGCCCAAAGATAAATTCCACCCTTGGGCAGTCTCCCAACTTTCCCAAATAACAGATCCCGTCATTACCTGCGAACCCGTAATCACAGAAGCCTGTTTTCTCGCCCAAAGAATTCATCGCGGGCAAGCAACAATCTTAAAACTCATCAAACAGGGACATATTCAAATTCCTTTTATTCTCAATCAAGAAATAGAAGAAATTGATTACCTAATGTCACGTTATGCATCCGTACCAATGTCCTTAGCCGACGCTTGCTTAGTCAGAATGTGCGAGATATATGAGGGTAGTCCAATGCTTACCCTAGATAGCGACTTTCTAATTTATCGAAAACACCGTAACCAAAATATTTCGGTAATCATGCCAGATCGATAAAACCATGTCCCAATCAGAACAAGAACTAGAAAAAAATCTCATTCAACGCTTAACAGGCTTAGGCTACGAACCCGTCACCATTCGTAACGCCGCAGACCTCACCGCCAACCTCAAAACCCAACTCGAAAAACATAATAAAACCCAACTCAGCTCCGAAGAATTTAAACGAGTCCTCAACCACCTCAACAAAGGCAACGTTTTCGATCGCGCCGAACGTCTCCGCGACAAAATGGAACTCATCCGCGATGATGGCACACCCACCTACCTCGAATTCCTCAACACCGAACACTGGTGTCAAAACCAATACCAAGTCACCAACCAGATCGCCCAACAAGGCAAATACAAAAACCGCTACGACGTAACTTTATTAATTAATGGGCTTCCCCTCGTCCAAATCGAACTCAAACGCCGAGGACTCGAACTCAAAGAAGCCTTCAACCAAATCAACCGCTACCAACGCCACTCATACGGCGCAGATTTTGGACTATTTCAATATGTGCAAATATTTGTCATCTCCAACGGCGTAAATACTCGCTACTACGCCAACAACCGCAAACAAGAATACAAACAAACCTTCTATTGGGCAGATGTAGAAAACAACCTCATTACCCAACTCGACGACTTCGCCACCGCCTTTCTGGAGAAATGCCACCTCTCCAAAATGATCTGCAAATACATCGTCCTGCACCAATCCGACAAAGTGCTAATGGTGCTGCGTCCCTCGTCCCTACCAATATTACGCCGTCGAAGCGATCATTGAGCGCGTCAAAAACACCGACAAAAACGGCTATATATGGCACACCACAGGCTCAGGCAAAACCCTCACCAGCTTCAAAGCAGCCCAAATCCTCACCGCACTTCCCAAAGTCCATAAAGTGCTGTTTGTAGTCGATCGCGCCGATCTCGATTATCAAACCAGCAAAGAATTCAACTACTTCAGCCCCGATTGCGTAGACACCACCGATAGCACCAAAGAACTCGTCAACCAGATGACAGGCGATAGCACTCTGATTGTCACCACCATCCAAAAGCTCAATAACGCCATCCGTAACCCGCGCCATGAGTCCGTCATGTCACTCCTACGAGATCAGCGTATCGTCTTCATTTTCGATGAATGTCATCGCTCCCAATTTGGCGAAACCCACAAAAATATTGTCAAATTCTTCCCCAACGCCCAAATGTTCGGCTTCACTGGCACACCCATCTTCGCCGACAACGCCGCTAGTAATGCCTATGGCAAACGCACCACTAAAGATTTATTTGAAGAATGCTTACATAAATATGTGATTACCAACGCGATCGCCGATGAAAACGTGCTTAAATTCTCCGTTGAATATTGGGGCACTCTAAAAGATTCAGGCAAACGCAAAGACGGCAGCCTGATCACCGAACCTAAACTAGATCGCGAATTTTTTGAAAACCCCGTTGGCAGAGCCTCTCGGAACGAGAATCGCATTTCCCTAATCGTTGATTGGATCATCGCCAACCATAACCGCAAAACCCACAATAAAAAATTCTCGGTGGTGTTACAAAGTTGTTGAATAGGCTATGATGAAAGGATAGGAAATTCAA
>JBAXSK010000439.1:0-1910 GCA_037130765.1 Pseudanabaena sp. ELA607 | reverse complement strand
CTAACTATGTATTAGACGGAAATTTTCTGTCTAGTACAACTATAAGCGATATAGGCTGAAAGTCAAGATTTTGTCTAATCACCCTATATGGCGTGTTATGCAGAAAGATTCTGGCTATATACCCTATGCGATGTGTTATACAGAAAAATTCTGCCTAATCACCTAAATAGCGCGTTAGCCGGACAATATAATGTATTATTTAGATTAGTTGCTTCATAATTTCATTATGCAAACCGAGCCACTGCCTCGGAAATTGCTAGACAGAGTAAGGGATCGCATCAGGGTTAAGCACTATTCCTACCGCACCGAAGAAACCTATGTGCAGTGAGTTCGGCGATATATCTTGTTTCACAGTAAACGACATCCTAGTGAAACGGGGGGCGATATCGAATTGATTAACCTAATATTTGGTTATTACTCCCCAAAATCCCCTCTGATACAATAAATCAATCCCCTCTGCATTCCCCTTGAGGCAGCTATGGTAGCCATCGTTAACCCACCGCCCCAAATCACCGACACCACACCAGAAACCCCAGTAACCATCCCAAAAATCGCCCCAGAAATTATCTATCCCAGTTCCGACGGTAAACCCTTGGCAGAAACTCAACAACACGCTTTAGCCATCCTGATGACCCTTGCTCTGTTGCGGCTATATCTTCAAGAGCAACCCGCTGTGGTCTTTGCCGATCAATTCCTATATTACATTGAAGGCAATCCCAAAGCCAGAGTCGCCCCTGATGTGATGGTCATCTTTGACATTGAGAAAAGACTCTACGATAACTACAAAATTTGGGAAGGGAAACAGACTCCATCAATTATTTTTGAGATGACATCTGCTAGCACCAAAGACGTAGATCAGACATTCAAGAAGACTTTATATGAACAGTTAGGGATAACAGAATATTGGTTGTTTGACCCCTATGGTGAATGGATTGCCGGACAATTGACAGGATTTCGCCTGAATGAGGATGGTGTCTATAAGCCAATCAAAGACAATTGTAGCGAGGTCTTACAGCTTAAACTACAGCCTGATCAATATCTGATTAGTTTTTATCGCCTTGATAATGGTGAGAAGTTACTCACTCCTGAAGAGTTACAGAGCGAGATGATCGCAGCTAACCAACGGGCAGAAGTGGCGAATCAACTAGCAGAAGCTGCCAATCAGCAACTCGCCCAAGAAAAAGCTAGGGCTGATCGGCTGGCGGCTAAATTGCAAGAGTTGGGTATTACCTTGGATGAGGATTCCTAATCTTACTTCCCCTTCTCTCGCTCTGGGAGAAGGGGCTAGGAGATGAGGGCAATTCGCTAAATGAGAGATTTCAAGGTAAAACCTAACCCAGCAAAGCTTCAGCCCGCTTGGCAATGGTCACCGCATCCAAACCATTGAACTCAAATAACTGATTCGCTGAAGCCGTTGTTTCGCCACGTTTCCATGCGAAAACATCCCGCTTTGCATTACTCCGCAGCATCACTGGTTCCAACATCCCCGCTGCACCACCAGCAACACCAATCAGAGCATCCCCAGCAAAAAGCTCGTTAAACTTCGCATCACTGAGGAAAGTGCCGTCAGCTTCAGAGCAGGTATCCCATGCCACATCGCTAGGACGATACAACCGCCGAGGACTCACCACTGAAACAATGCGCGAACCAATACCCCGATCAGCCAAAGCTTTTGCTGCTTCATAAACAGGTAAAAGCATCATATCGCCTACCACTGCAAAAGTTACCGTTTGCGAACCAACGCGAGTCTCTTGTAATAGAATCGCACCATCATCAGTCAGAGCCTGACGAGTTTGGGCGAAAGTAGTCCGAATCGGTAAAGGTGACTTACTTGCGGTAATTACTACACCCTTATTCTTTTGTGCCAATGCCCATTCATAACAGGCTTGGGTACTGTTGGCATCCGGTGG
>JBAXSK010000438.1:0-1914 GCA_037130765.1 Pseudanabaena sp. ELA607 | reverse complement strand
AGCTTAGGAGAAGGGGAAGCAGAAGAATTTTTCTTATTCCCTCTCCCATCTTGGGAGAGGGTTAGGGTGAGGGTCTGCTAAATCATCGAACTGACGTTAATCAAAGACGATTAAACCCAAAAAGTCGCGGATCTTCATCTAGAGCATTTCTATTTTGCTGATGCCTACCGCCTTAGCTCCATAGTGCCACGACCAAAAATAATAAATCCACAAATATTGTGCCTAAAACTGCCCCCGCAAATGCCCAACGGCCTAAACTGCGGGTTTGCATCGCCCAAGTCCCTAAAGCCACTAACACAAACCCTAAGCCCAAGGCTAAACCTAAACCCCAAGGGGTCACCACCTGTGCCAAAGCATCATTCAAAATGGGGCGGACTAAGTGGGGATTAGTCTCCGCTAGCATCAACGCCCGCCAATGGGGAAATAAGCCCACCAAAGCAAAATAACCATCCGTAACCGCCGTACCCAGCAAAGAACCCAGATAAAAACAAGCCCCAATATGGCAATCATCTTCTGGGGCGTAACGTTGTCTGTAGGCAATATGCCACGGATGCCGAAAATTAACCAAAATGTAGCGGCGATACAGGGCATAGATCGCCCAAGGCACACCCACAGCCTCTACTGGGACGTGCCAAGTGGGATCAAACCGCAACCAGCCCCAATATAAAGAACCGCCCAACCAAGTCAGGCTAAAGCCCCAGAGCAAATCACCCCAAAGGCGACGGTGTGGGTCTTCACGCCATTGGCGGCTCAGTGATAGCCAGCCCCAAGTCAAAATCAGGCTGAGCCAAGGGGCAAAGCGCACTAAAGGAGCTTCAAAAAATACTGGCACAGATACTAAAAATAATGCCATGCCCCACATTTGCCATACCTTAGCCCAACCAGATATATTTCTAAACCAAGTCAAGCTAACCAATCCATCAAACAACTGCCTAGATTCTTGTCCTAGACTATGGGCTAAGACATTGCGCCAAGGAGCGATAAGAGGACTTGGGGCTTGATCAAAAGTTGTTTTAGTAACGGCTGGAGAATCAGTAGGTTCTGAAGATGACTGGGGCGAGGATAAATCCGCCGGAAGGTCAGCTAGAAAAGACAAAGTTTTTTTAAAGTTATGTTAATTATTAATACCTATGATGTTAACAAACACCCTTGCGATTTGTCAGACTGCCTTTAGGGGTAGTTTATCTGTCTTGGGAGATAATCACCACATAATCATTGTGATTTTTTCGGTTTTGTATCCCCGTATATAGCTAAATTTTAGGTGAATGCACTAATTTTCTAAGTTGATTTATACGCCATTTTCCTCTCTAGTCTAAAATTCATGCCCGAAATTGACCATAATTCCACTACTCTCGATGCACCGATTAGCCATAGATTAAAGGAATTGGCGTGGGTTTTCACTAAATTGGGAATTATTGGCTTTGGCGGTCCCGCTGCCCATATCGCTATGATTGAGGCAGAGGTGGTAACCCGACGGCAATGGCTTAGTCGTGACCAGTTAATTGATCTGCTGGGAATTACGAACTTATTACCAGGACCAAATTCAACGGAAGTAGTGATTCACATTGGTTTATTAAGAGCCGGTTGGCGTGGGCTGGTGGTGGCTGGGGTTTGTTTTATTTTGCCTGCGATGCTGTTGGTGTGGGGTTTGGCTATTGGTTACGGACAATATCAGACATTGCCGCAGGTGGAGGCGATGCTCTATGGGATTAAACCGGTGATTATCGGCATGATTGCTCAAGCAGTATGGAAGTTAGGCAATTCGGTACTGAAAGGGCGGTTTATGGTTCTAATTACTGCCTTATTACTTGGGCTAATATTTCTCCAAGTCCATGAAATATTACTGCTAATTATTGCTGGTTTATTAGTGGTAGGTTGGGAAGCTTTACGCACTAAATATCAATTGTCTATATC
>JBAXSK010000437.1:0-1920 GCA_037130765.1 Pseudanabaena sp. ELA607 | reverse complement strand
TCTAGTTCTGCTTCGCAGAGATAATTAAAAGATTTTTCTTGTAACTGTTGACCCGTAGCTCGTGCAAAATTTCTTGCTCTTTCAACTGTTTCCTTAGAACCATAAATTACCCCGCCCATAGTCTCATGGGTAAGATATTTTCCTAAACTTTCAGCAACAAGAACACGACTACAGCTTTTCTCAACTAGACTAAACCACTTTGTTAAATGACTTTGCACAGAATTATCAATCAAAAAGAATGTGTTGGGAGAAACTCCTAAACAATCAGGGAATCCGAGTAAAGCAGTTACGTCGGGGACATTGGTAACAGTCTCAAAAATTGCTAACTGAGGCTGTAGATTTTTGATCGTTTCGTTAAGTAAAAGAGTGTTGTCTACAGGAACACGAATAATTTCTATTCCTCTAGGAACAAGATATCGTTCTAAATAGTCGCTAGTTTCAAAGTAACACCGTTCACCTGTAAGAATCTTAGATCCCTGAGATAGGTTTAGCATTCCCACAACAACGGCAATGGTTGACATTCCCGTATTAACTAATAACGCTGATTCCGAGCCATAGGTATTTGCTAGAATTTGCTCAAGCTGCCTTCTTCGACCATGTTCATAGGTGTCCCAATAGGTATTAGGGCTTTCCCCAAGAACTTGAGCTTTTGCATCATCCCAAAAAGCTTCCATTGAGGGGTAAGTATGGGCAAAAGTAGAAATTTCATTAAGAAAGTTTCCTTTACGAAGGACTAGAGATTGATAACTATGCCACAAATTACACCAATCTTGATAATCAAGTTCTGGAGAACGATCTTGACATTGGTATTGGAACTCTCTAATGTCATTCAGTAGTTTTTCTTTAATAGGTGATTGATGCTTGCAATGATTAATTTCTCGTTGGAGTCCCTCAAGCAGTTGACAAACAAACTTAATGGTTTCACTTTCATCTTCTTTCCTTAATGGGAACTCCTGCAAAGTCATTGGTTTACCTCTATCACAATCAAATGATGAGACAAGGGAACGCCTGGAACACTAGCTCGTCTCTCAAGATGGATAACCTTTCCAAATGTAGAAGTTGCAGCAAGCCATTCTTCAACTGTTTGATGAACAGCAGGAGACTCTAAATTAGTTAAATTCAGAGAATTATTAAAGAGAATATCCATTAAAAGCTGATAATCAGCAGGAAAATTCTGCTCAAGACAATTTTCGACAATAATAATTCTTTTTGTAGCTAAACGCTCTGCAAGAGCAAGCAAAGCTTGGGAGTTAATCTCATGGTGTAGGACTGTACAGAGTAGCACTGTATCAAACTGTCGGCTAGGGGGAAACGTAGTTAAAGCAGATAGAGGAATATAGGGTAAATTAGCAGGAAGTTTCCAGTCTTCAGGATAAATGCCATCTCGTTCTGTCAATGTTACATTAATTCTTAACTTAGTTAAGGATTTTCCAACTTCACCATGTCCACAGAGTAAATCTAACAGTTCCCCAACTATATGGGGTGCAAGCCATTGCGCCAAAAATTCCGAACGCTTGAACCAAAGCACCTGATTCCACTTGACTCTGATCCCTTGTTGCTCCAAAACTTGGGCTATTTTTGGCAAAGAATCAGCTTGTTCTGTCAACAGTAAATTTTCAGCATATTGCACAAATGTACTGGCGCGATCAGCCCCTATCCCCAAATCTTGTTGAATTAGGGAGTTAACTTGTTCTCGAAATCGAGCGATCGCTGATGGACTAAATGGATTCACTTTGAGTTAGATAGATAATATTTTATTAGTTAATCTCTACATCTAATAGACTTAAAATGAGATCAAATTGTTCCTAGAGTCGTAATGTTATTCATACTACTTCAACAGAACTAGTTTTCCATCTTTATAGATATGTCTTGAATATTGCTGACTCACTAAATCTCCCTTCTCATCAAATTTAATCACAC
>JBAXSK010000436.1:0-1920 GCA_037130765.1 Pseudanabaena sp. ELA607 | reverse complement strand
GCGATCAATTATTCACACCTTACCCTGTTTTGCGTAAGCATCCACAAGATTGGAAATCATCTCTTGATATGAAGAATCACGGCGTTTAGCCTCACGCTTGAAAAACTCAATACTTTCTTGAGTAAATTCCATTGTAACCGTTACGGTCTTTTGCCTCGGAACCAACTGATTCACTGGAGGTAAAAAATCTTTAACAATAGTGACATTACCAATTGGTTCAGCAGGATCGGGAATTGTGTTGTTCATAAAATTTCCTCCATTTACGCCATTGAGCAGCCCCAAATATCCGAATCACTCCATCTCGATAAGTAAAACGCACTGTCAATACAAGATCATCCACTTTACCGATACAAAACCAACGTTCCTCCATTTCACTATGTTCTGAATCATGGACAATTAAACGGTCTGGATCGAAAAAAGCATACTGAGCAGTTTCAAAATCCAAGCCATGCTTTGCCTTATTATCAGTCTCTTTTTGCTCATCCCACTCGAAAGTGGTACTCATATCAACTCACCACATGGACTATAAACCATAAGCATTTTAATTGGCAGTTCACAACCATTTTTAGATATTTAAATCTTACAACTACTTTTAGTTTTTTGGTATGACGATCGCTGTTTGATTTGAGGAGATAGGAGATTGGGTTTTGTGGGTGGTGAGGGGCGATCGCTATTCAACGTCACATCAGATATGCTAAAAATGTAGCTGTAGACTATAAATTTTACTAAGACTTATGGATACTCACCAAGAAACCGAATACGTCCTGAATAACCCGCGCTTAATGCAACAGATCAAGCAGTTCAAGCTTAACTCTAAAAAATCGCACCCTAGCCAAGCAAATCTCTCTCTCGATTTTGACTACATCCTGAAAAATCCAGAACTAATTACACAAATTCAATTACTAATCGAAACCCACAAACAGAATCATCATGCGCTCAGTCGTATTTCATGAAGATACCCTGCAAACATACGAATATTTGAGAGAAACTAATAAATCCATTCACAAAAAACTGTTCAATATTCTCAAAGAAATGCAAAAAGGTGATCCCACCCAAGGGACTGGAAAACCTGAAGCATTGAAGTATGAATTAGCTGGATATTACTCTCGACGCATATCTGACAAAGATCGGCTAGTGTATAGCTTTGATGACGAAAATATATACATCATCGCTATCGGTGGGCATTATGATGAATAGGCTAAATAGTAATTGGGATCGCTGTTTGTTGGAGAAATAGGCGATCGCATTTATGGGTGTTGAGAGTGCGATCGCTCTGTAAATAAAGATATAATGTCAGCAAAGCAGCATAAGCAAAAAAGTATGATTCAAACCTTAGACGCTCTATTCGATGGTGTAACCCTTGTTCCTGAAGTACCTCTAAACATCAAATCAGGCACAAGAGTACGGATTATTGTTGAAAGTCTTTTGCCTGATGCAGAAACACCCAAAAAATCATTCCTACAAACTGCTAAATCTTTAAATCTTAAAGGCAAACCAGACTGGTCAGAAAATATCGATCAGTATCTTTATGGGGAAAATATCTCAGATAATGCGTGAATTTTTTTCAGATACATCCTTTGCGATCGCATTACAGATCAAAACCATGCAAAAGCAGTAGAACTAGCTGGACAGATTGAATCTCAAAATATATTTCTAGTAACCACTCAAGCAATTTTATTAGAAATTGGAAATGCACTTTCCAAACAAAAATATAGAGCCGCCGCAATCCAACTTCTTGAATCACTAGAATCAGATCCAAACGTTAAAATAGTTTCTCTAACAAATGAACTATATGACGCAGCATTTCAATTATTCAGAAGCCGCCAGGACAAAGAATGGGGGCTAGTTGATTGTCTTTCATTCGTAGTTATGCAAAGTCTTTCAATTACCGAAGCCTTAACTGCTGACGACCATTTCAAT